>JABCZY010000026.1 GCA_013289395.1 Bacteroidota bacterium | reverse complement strand
GAAGCTTGGAATAGAGCCTTATCCGGCAGAATTATTTGAGGTAAACGCCAATTCGGCCGATATACTTGAAAATTATGAGCGCGATAAACTGAACTATAAGAATATAAGTATGGCGGGCCGTATCATGAGCCTTCGCCAGATGGGTAATGCTGCTTTTGCAGAGATACAGGATGCACGTGGCAGAATTCAGATATATGTAAAGCGCGACGAAATTTGCCCGGGGGAAGATAAGACCATGTTCAACTCAGTATTTAAAAAACTGCTGGATATTGGCGATATTATTGGTGTTAAAGGATTTGTATTTACTACGCAAACCGGAACAATATCGGTACATGTTACTTCACTTACCTTACTTACCAAATCGGTAAGGCCATTGCCGGTAGTGAAGGTTGACAGCGAAGGTAAGGCGCATGATGTGGTGAGTGATCCTGAGTTGCGTTACCGCCAGCGTTATGTTGACCTGATCATTAATCCTGAAGTAAGGAATGTATTTGTTCAGCGTACGATCATCATTAACACCATGCGTAATTTCTTAAATGAAAGAGGTTACCTTGAAGTTGAAACTCCTATTCTGCAATCCATTCCCGGTGGTGCTGCCGCAAGGCCTTTTGTAACGCATCACAATGCATTAGATATTCCTTTATACCTGCGTATAGCAAATGAATTGTACCTGAAGCGCCTTATTGTAGGTGGCTTTGATGCGGTGTATGAGTTTGCAAAGGACTTCCGTAACGAAGGTATGGATCGTACGCATAACCCAGAGTTCACCCAAATGGAATTATACGTAGCCTATAAGGATTACGAATGGATGATGAACTTAGTGGAAGAAATGCTGGAGAAAATCGCAGTTGCCTTATATAACACCACAAAAGTTGCTGCAGGTGAGAACACACTCGATTTCCACCGTCCATTTCAGCGTGTAAGGTTATTCGATGCAATTAAAGAACATGCCGGTGTTGATGTGTCGGGCATGAGTGAAGAAGAATTGAGAAAAACCTGCGCTGACTTAGGAATTTCTGTTGCTCCTTCAATGGGCAAGGGAAAACTAATAGATGAAATATTCTCAGCTAAGGCTCAGCACCATTATATACAACCTACTTTCATTATGGATTACCCTGTTGAAATGTCGCCACTGTGTAAAAAGCACCGTTCCATACCGGGACTTGTTGAGCGTTTTGAGTTATTCATTAACGGAAAGGAGTTGTGCAATGCGTATAGTGAATTGAATGACCCTATTGATCAACGTGCACGTTTCGAAGACCAGATGAAATTGGCTGAGAAAGGTGATGATGAAGCTATGGTAATGGATTATGATTTCCTTCGTGCTATAGAATACGGTATGCCTCCAACATCGGGTGTGGGTATTGGTATTGACAGGCTAACTATGCTTATGACCAATTCATCTTCTATTCAGGACGTGCTTTTCTTCCCTCAAATGAGGCCTGAGAAGTTTTAACATTGTTATATTATAGCTAATGGAAAACTTACCATTATACGTTAGCATAGTTTTTATTCTTACAACAGTATTGGCTGGTTTCATTTTTTATAAAGCAGCTAATAATTCAAAAAAAATATTAGTAGTGCTATTAAGCTGGCTAATATTTCAGGCAGTAATTGGTTTATCTGGGTTTTATAAGATAACAAGCAATGTTCCGCCCCGTTTCATTCTTTTGGTCCTTCCTCCATTGATTTGTATCATTGGACTTTTTGCAACTTCAAGAGGAAGGAGATTTATCGATAACCTGGATGCAGGCAGGTTAACAATTATGCAAATTATAAGAATCCCTGTAGAGCTTGTTCTATTCTGGTTATTTGTCAGTAAAGCAGTGCCAAAGCTTATGACCTTTGAAGGAAGGAACTTTGACATACTATCTGGGCTTACGGCTCCTTTTGTTTTTTATTTTGGCTTTGTAAATAAACGAATACATAGGGGCATCATACTGGCCTGGAACATTATTTGTTTGGGGCTCTTACTTAATATTGTCGCGAACGCTATCCTATCGGCTCCGTTTCCGTTTCAAAAGTTTGCTTTCGACCAGCCGGATATTGCGGTTTTGTATTTCCCCTTTGTATGGTTGCCTTGTTGTGTAGTTCCCCTTGTCTTGTTTTCACATTTGGTAATAATAAGGCGGATGCTTCGGTCTCAAAATGAAATAAAGTCGTAGAAACTATAGTACAGACCAGTTATTTCAATTTCAACGTAACTTCACAGATATATGCTAATTCGGTTTAGCATTTGTTATTCTTTTGTTCATAATTATTTAGCTTACATCCGAAGCTGTTTGCATAATTTTGAAGGGAACAAATCATCCCTCTGAATTTATCATGAAAACAGCAAATTACATTCTCAAACTTGAAGAAGTAGGCCATGGCGATGTTCCTATCGTAGGTGGTAAAAATGCATCGCTCGGCGAAATGCTGCAAAACCTTACGCAGTTGGGTATCAATATCCCTGCCGGTTTTGTGGTTACCGTAGCCGCTTACAAAAAGTTTGTTGAGTTTAATAAGCTCGATGAAATAATCAGGGATATTATTACAAAGATCGACCTGCATAATATTGAATCACTTCGCCGGGGTGGCTTGCAGGTGCGTCAGCTGATCAAGAATGGTAAGTTTCCCGAGGACCTGGAGAAACAAATTATTGATGCGTACCACACGTTATCGAACAAATACAAACAAGATATTACTGACGTAGCAGTACGTTCATCAGCCACTGCCGAGGACTTACCGGACGCTTCGTTTGCTGGGCAACAGGAAACCTATTTGAACGTACGTGGAGAGGAATCATTGGTAAATGCTGTGCGTAACTGCTTTGCATCCTTATTTACAGACAGAGCGATAAATTACCGCGAGAATTTTAACTACGACCATTTTGATATTGGGTTATCGGTATGTGTGCAAAAGATGGTGCGTTCAGATTTAGCTGCATCGGGCGTTGCTTTTTCCTTAGATACGGAAAGCGGGTTTAAAGATGTGGTTGTTATAAACGGCTCATACGGATTGGGTGAAATGATCGTGCAGGGTTCTGTTTCGCCGGATGAGTATATTATTTTTAAGCCAACGCACAAAGGCTCATTTACACCTATTATAGAAAAGAAAATGGGTGTGAAGGATAAGAAGATGGTTTATGGAGATGACCCGGATGAGCGTGTGAGGATAATACCTGTTGAGAAACAGGCGCAGAATAATTTTTGTATAACCGATGAGCGTGCACTGCAATTGGCAAAATGGGTTGCGCAAATTGAGGACTATTATTCCAAGCTAAAGAACAAATGGTGCCCGATGGATGTGGAGTGGGCGGTTGATGGCCTGTCGAACGAGTTGTTTATTGTACAAGCTAGACCTGAAACTATTCACTCACAAAAAGATAATAGTAAAATTACAGAGTACAAAATAGAGGATGAGAACCGTGCCGAAAAGGTATTGCTGAAAGGGATTGCAGTAGGTGATAAAATTGCAGGAGGTAAAGTTAAGATCATGTATTCGCTCGATGGGCGTACGGGCGGTTTAGATGGAAATGATTTTCAACCGGGCGATATTCTGGTGACCGATATGACTGATCCTGATTGGGAGCCGATAATGAAAAAAGCGGCTGCCATTGTTACGAATAAAGGTGGAAGAACATGCCATGCTGCAATTGTAGCCCGTGAAATGGGAGTACCCGCAATTGTAGGGACAAGAAATGCAACCGAGATATTTGCAGATGACCAATACATTACTGTTTCATGTGCTGAGGGTGATGTTGGAATTATATATGGAGGAAGTGTTGAGTACAGGAAGATCGAAATTGATATGAATGATTTTCCTACAACAAAGACTCCTATTATGCTGAATGTTGCTTCGCCGGATATGGCATTTCAGTTTTCGCATTTACCTAATGCAGGTGTAGGCCTGGCACGTGAAGAGTTTATTATAAATAACTACATACAGGTGCACCCTATGGCCTTATTGCGTCATCATAAACTGGGGGATAAGGAGCTTTCTGCTAAAATAAACCAGATAATTGCAGGTTATGAGAACGAAGAAACTTTTTTCATCAAGAAGCTTTCATACGGTATTGCAAAAATTGCAAGTGCATTTTACCCGAACAAAGTAATTGTTCGTTTTTCTGATTTCAAGAGTAATGAATACAAGAATCTGTTAGGAGGTAAATACTTTGAACCTGATGAAGAAAACCCTATGATCGGATGGAGAGGTGCATCACGGTACTATTCAAAAGATTACAAAGAGGCATTTGGCCTGGAATGTAAGGCAATACGAAGAGTACGCGATAAAATGGGATTAACGAATGTAGTAGTTATGATTCCATTTTGTCGTACGGTAGAGGAACTGTTAAAGGTTCAGGATGTAATGTCGGAATATGGCTTGAAACGTGGTGAGAATGGATTGGAAGTTTACCTGATGGCGGAAATTCCTTCAAATATTATTTTGGCCAAAGACTTTGCACAACACATTGATGGATTCTCCATAGGCTCTAATGATCTTACCCAGCTTACACTGGGACTCGACAGAGATTCTTCTTTGGTAGCACACTTGTATGACGAACGTAATCCGGCAGTTAAGGCAATGTTGAGTATGCTGATCAAAACGGCTAAGAAAGCCAAAGTAAAAGTGGGCATTTGCGGACAAGGCCCATCTGATTTCCCTGACTTTGCAGAGTTCCTTGTAGAGGAGGGTATTGACAGTATTTCTGTAACGCCTGATTCTGTGTTTAAAACGGTGAAGGCAATTAATGCGGTAGAGAAAAAGATTGAAGCTGTAGTAAGCGCTAATTAAGCATTACTCAGCCAACCATTTTCCTATCTGGCTCTCTATCTCAGCATACGAGGTTGCTGCAGGAATGTGCTTTGAGTTTTTTAGTATGTGATATCCTTTCAATGTTTTGAACAGGCTCTTGCATCGTTCCAGTGTTTTATCTCCTGGAAAGAAAATATCATCACCTGCTACCATAACGTAGACTGGGGCTTGCAGGTTTTTAACATCAGCAGGTTTTAATAAAGGAGGCCTTCTGTAATCCATTTTTATACCAAGCAGAACTGTTTTTTGAAATGATATATCAATTGGTTTCATTGAAGAGTAGAAGGCATCCATAAATTTAACTAGGTCTTGCTCGGTTTTGCTACGTAAGAATTTCATTAATGGAAAGCTCAGTTTTTTCATGGAGTCGAGAATCGGCCCGTTTA
The DNA here is from genome assembly GCA_013289395.1 of Bacteroidota bacterium. Lineage (GTDB taxonomy): Bacteria > Bacteroidota > Bacteroidia > JABEUT01 > JABEUT01 > JABEUT01. The sequence goes on along the minus strand of JABCZY010000026.1, from coordinate 22,351 downwards.
CAAACCCACCGGGCACAACCAATATGGCTTTGGTTATTTTTTCCGGATAATAGCTCATTAGTTTTTGCAACAAAAAGCCGCCATACGAAACACCTATTACAGGCGCCTTTTGAATATGTAGTTTATCCATTACCTCTGCAATCCATTTTCCATAAGCTTCTCCTTTTAATGGTAATCTGTTCTCAGCACTTTTGGTAGCCTGCCCAACCGTATCTAATCCGTAAATACAATATTGCTTGTTTAATCCCTTAATGGCTTCCAGGGCCATTGGTGCGCCTGCATTTATTCCATGAAGAATTGCTATTGGTGGTAATGACTTATCTCCGGATGCAACAATATGTGTTTTACCGGCAAATGTGTCGACATACATATCCTCAAACTCTATGTTGCAGGCTTTTAACCTTGCGTCATATAAGTTTAAAATTTCTTCCTTTACTTCCGGCGATTTATATATGGTATTCATAGCTGTAAGTATTAATTATAATGCAAATATAAATAAATTTATTAAATTAGGTCAAATGGACTAAAATATTATTTACATTTGCCGTATGAATACGAAAGACATTATAAAACAAAGGGCATTGAAGCTGTTCAATAAAAGAGGGGTGTTGAATATTACACTTCGCGATGTGGCCGAAAAGCTTGAAAAGAGCTATGGAAACATTACATATCATTATCCAACTAAGGAGCATGTAATTGAAGAACTGTATTTTGATATGGTTAAAGAGCTTAAAGCAATTGGTGCGCAAATGATGAAAGGCGATAACCTGTTTGACAATATACTCAGTGCACCGGGCCATACATTTGACCTTTCAATGAAATATATTTTCTTTTTTAAGGACTTTGTGGAGATAAAGCGGAACTACCCCGAGATTGCAAAAAAGATTGATAAGAGCAATGCTGAACGCAAGAAGAGTCTGAAACAGGCATTGGTAATGCTGCAAGGCCAGAAAATATTAAATGCACTGGATGATGATGGACTTGATTATTTAATGGAGTTAAGCGGGGCTATGCGGACTTTCTTTTTCCTGAACTTAAGTAAAGATGAATTTAAGGAAGAAGACTTAAAGGATAAGTACATTGCATATACCAATAAACTACTTATTCCATACTTGACGGTATGGGGTAAGCTGTTGTATGAAAAGTACAATTAAGCTTTTCTTCCAACGAGGAAGGTCAGGTGCCAGGTAACGGTTTTTACCTCAGAAGGATTACCCCATGCCTGGGTTAGTTCTTTTCTTACTTCATCAACAGGGTTTTTGCCTGTGGCATCAATATAACGTTGCGTAGCAGACCAACTTAGATAATGCCCCTCCATACCTTCAAGATCCATTTGTTTGGTGCAATAAAAATCAGGCGTTTGAATTCTTTCAAAAGGGAAGGGAATATCCTTATACCGGTTTATTACCAGCCAGCTTTCTTTAGGCCAATATTCTCTTAGTACGCCCTGATGTAGTTTTTCCATAACTGCATCTACGGCAGGATTAACAGTAGGATTATTATAGGTCCATGCTGCAATTACACCATTGGGTTTAAGTACGCGGTTAACTTCTTTATAAAATTTATCATGGTCGAACCAATGGACTGCAGCCGCGACAGTTATCAAGTCAACACTTACTGAGGGAATACCACTATCTTCAGCCAGTGCATTTTTATATTCTATTTTCTCATTCTGCATTGCATTACTCAACTGCGTTTCACTGGCATCAGTAGCTATAATTCGCTTGAAGTATTTTGTAAGTCCATTGGCTGCTTGTCCATTACCTGTAGCACAATCCCATGCCAGGTTATGTTCGGGGCATAATGATGCAAGGAAAGAGAATATCTCATCCGGATATGTTGGCCTGAACTTAACGTAGGTATCTGATTGTTTCGAGAAATGATCTTTGAATTGCATGGCCATGCTTTTATATTCAAAGGTATGTATTGTAAATATTTCTATTGTATTTTATTGTTATTATCAATGAAATAAATGGGGTTGTTGAAATAACAGGGCTTTTCTCTGTGGTATAACAACATGAAATTCCGTACTTTCGTAAGGTATGAGGATAAAGGCAATTTTGTTTCTTCTGCTGATATTGGCACAAGCCTCAGCCGCAAACCTTACAGGTAAAATAACCGATGAAGCTGGCCAGCCCTTACCATTTGTAGTTGTGTATATTGATGGCACTACAAATGGAACGACAGCCAATGTAGATGGTATATATTCTCTTGAACTGAAACCCGGTAACTATATTATAGATTATCAGCTTATAGGTTATAGCCAACACAAGGAGACGGTGGAGATGGGTAATAGTAATATTACACGCAATGTTACATTGAAGGATGATGGTATAAAAATGAGTGAGGTAGTTGTAAATGGTAATGCCGAGGACCCTGCCTATGGAATAATTCGCAAAGCAATAGATAAAAGAAAGTTTTATGAAGAACAGGTTGATGCCTATTCCTGCGACGTATATATTAAAGGCTTACAACGCATAACAAAGCACCCTGATAAAATATTCGGTCAGGAAATTCATTTTAACGAGCTTGATTCTATATCGCACATTATATATCTGTCGGAATCGGTTACCAAGTTCAATTTTGAGCAGCCCAATAAAATAAGGGAGGAAATGGTATCGAGCAAGGTGAGTGGCAATAACCAGGCCTTTAGCTATAACCAGGCATCGGATATGTTAATGGATTTTTATAAAAACAATATTCAGATAGATGTGTTGGGTGAACGTGGTTTTGTATCACCCATTGCAACAAATGCCTTGTTCTTTTACAAATATCACTTGGCAGGTTCATTTATTGAAAATGGTAAGGTAATTGATAAGATACAGGTTATTCCCAAGCGCCAGTTCGACCCTGTTTTTAGAGGGTATATTTATATTCAGGAAGATTCTTGGCGAATACATAGCGCCGATATGTATTTAATAAAAGATGCCCAGATAAATTTTGTGGATACCCTATATGTGAGTCAATCATACCTGCCTGTAACGCCTGATATTTGGCTGATATTCTCAAATAAGTACAAGTTCGTATTCAACTTGCTAGGTATACAAGGCAATGGGGTGTATGTTGCAATTAATAAAAACTATACACTTGAACCGAACTTCCCTAAGAACTTTTTTAATGGTGAATTGTTGAAAATAGATGATAATGCAAATAAAAAAGATTCATCGTACTGGAACCAAGCAAGGCCTGTACCGCTGACAAAGGAGGAAAGTAAAGATTATGTGCGGCGTGATAGTATACATGCAAAGCATGAAACCAAAGAATACCTTGATTCAATAGATGCCCGGAGAAATAAATTTAAGCCATCGAATGTTTATTTGGGCTATAGGTATTTTAACCGCTATAATAAGCAGTCATTTTTTCTTGGCCCTATAATACAAACTATCGGGTTTAATACTGTGCAAGGCCTTTACGGGGGATTGCGATTAGGGTATAATAAATTGTACGAAGATGAAAAGAGGCTATCTATAATTACAACCGATGGCTATGGTTTTTCAAATAAGCGAGAGTATGGCGATGCACAACTTACATATTCATTTAATCCTGAGAAGCTCGCTGTTTTTAAGCTTGGTGTTGAGTTGAAGCCTGAACAATTCAATGGCAATGACCCAATCTCTCCTTTTTTAAATACACTATATACATTGTTTGAGGAGCAGAATTACATGAAGCTTTACCAAAAGGCAGGAGCCAATGCTTCATATACAAGAGAGCTGGTAAATGGATTATTGTTTACCGGTGGTGCTGATTATGCTAATCGAGCAAGCCTTGCAAATACTACCAATTATAAATTGGAACAAATTGGAGAAAGGCAATATACAAGCAATACTCCGGTAGGAGATACAATGGGTTTTCCGTCAAACTCATTTACAGTTTGGGGTGAATTAAAAATAAGTTTCAAGCAGGAGTTCTATACCTTGCCTCACCAAAAAATTGTTGCCGATAATAAATATCCTGTCCTTACGCTTGATTATTATAGGGCATTAAACATGGGTGATAATTATGCCAATTACGATATGGCCAAAGCCACCTTGTCAGGAATATTTAATTTGAAATTGTTGGGTAAAACGGAATACAGTGTTTCTGCCGGGAAGTTCCTTACAGAAAAGAACATGGGCTTTATGGATTATTATCACTTTAACGGTGACCAGATCATATTCTCCTCTTTCGGTTTAAATAGCTTCCACTTACTTGACTATTATAGGTATAGTACAAATGGTCCTTTTGTAGTGGCTAATGTAGAACATCATTTTCAGGGATTTATTCTGAATAAAATACCATTGCTCCGGAAGCTGAAGCTGGATGAAATAATAGGAGTCAACTTTTTGACTACCAACACATTGCCTGAATATTTCGAAGTCTTTGCCGGAATAACTAAATTCAACGTAGTCAGGGTCGATTTTGCAGCATCATATGATAAAAGTGGCCGTGTGGGTGAAGGAATCTGCATTGGGCTTGGGTTTTAAGGGTGTGATGGTTGTCACGCCAATGGTTTTTGTATAATGAGTATCTTTGCACACCAGTTTTACTAACTATGGCTAAAAAAACAGACTTCTACTATACAACCGAAAAGGATCTACATTTTACTCGCCCATTGGAAATATTGCGCGAACATCCTGAGGTTAAGTCATATATAGGCCGCAACCCTATGACGATATTTGCTATTCTTGGCTTGGTTGGCGGTCAGGCTGCAATGGCATATTTTGCTCATAACATGCCATGGTGGCTTGTATTGGTATTAGCCTATTTTATAGGCGCCTTTTTTGTACATGCACTTTTTGTAATGGTGCATGAGTGTTCACATAACCTGCTTTTCCAGAAAAAAAATAACAATATGCTGGCCGGAATATTGGCTAATTCTATAATGTTCTTTCCTAGTTCAGTGTCATTTCAGCGATATCATTTAAAGCACCATGCTCACCAGGGTATACCAGAATATGATGCTGATCTTCCATCACCGTGGGAAGCAAAGCTGTTTAATAGTTATTTCTTAGGTAAGGCATTCTGGTTACTTATTTATCCTGTTGTTCAAACTATTCGTATTCCACGCATGAAGGATATTAAGGCCTGGGACAAATGGGTTGCGCTTAATTGGCTCGTAGTATTAGCTGTTGATATTGCAGCATGGTACTTCTTCGGCCCTAAAGCATTTGTATATATTTTCACTTCTATGTTCTTCTCTGTAGGCCTGCATCCATTGGGCGCACGTTGGGTACAAGAACATTACCTTACCAGCGGACCTGTGCAGGAAACTCATAGTTACTATGGCCCTTTGAATGTTATTGCATTTAATGTGGGTTATCATAATGAACATCACGATTTCCCTTCTATTCCATGGAATAACCTGCCTAAGGTTCGCAAAGCAGGTGAAAAATGGTATAACGATATAGCATATCACAACTCCTGGACCTTGTTATGGTTACGCTTCCTCTTCGACAGAGAAATATCAATATACTCACGTATGTTGCGTAAGAGGCATGCAAAAGACCTAAAGGCTCAAGCATAAATATGACGGAGAAAAAAATAGCTATTCTTGGATCGGGAAGTTGGGCAACGGCTTTAATAAAGATCCTGTCCAATAACGATATTAATATCAGTTGGTGGGTCAGGAAAAAGGAGAATATTGAATACATTAAAAAGTACAAGCACAACCCTAATTACCTTAGCGAAATAGAAATTGACCTGAGCAAGGTTACTATTTTCACAGGCTTAAAGGAAACCATAGCACAGGCTGATACATTAATACTGGCAGTACCTTCAGCATTTATGAGCGAGGCATATGCTTCATTGAAAAAGGAAGATTTTAAAGGGAAGGTTCTGTTTTCTGCCGTAAAAGGTACGTTACCTGAAGAAATGAAAATGGTTAGTGCATATCTTATGGAGCAGTTTGAGGTACCACTATCTTCAATTGGAATAATTGCAGGCCCTTGTCATGCCGAAGAGGTTGCAATGGAGAAACTATCGTACCTGACTGTTGGCTGCTCTAATACAGTTGCTGCTGATTGGATGGCGGATATGCTTACATGTCGTTATATAAAAGCTACTACATTGCCCGATATGCAGGGCATTGAATATTCTGCTGCACTTAAGAACATATTTGCAATTGCAAGTGGTATTTGCCATGGTTTAGGATATGGAGATAATTTTCAGGCGGTGCTTGTAGCTAACGCCATACAGGAAATAAAGCGCTTTATTGATCAGGTTAACCCAATGCAGAGAGATACCAATGCATCAGCATACTTAGGTGATCTGTTGGTTACTGCATACTCTCAGTTCAGCCGTAACCGTACCTTGGGAAGCATGATAGGTAAAGGATATTCGGTGAAATATGCTCAGCTTGAAATGAATATGGTAGCTGAAGGGTACTATGCTGTAAAAACAATTTACACGATCAATCAGCAGTATAAAGTTTCAATGCCTATTTGCGAAGCAGTGTACCGCATACTATACGAAAAAATGTCTCCTTCAGTAGAAATACGTTTACTTGCCGAAAAGCTTTCGTAATGGAAACACTTACCAATTGCCCCATTTGTAATTCATCTTCATTCACACCATTTATTGAGTGTACTGACTATACAGTGAGCAAAGACAAATTCGCGATTGTTAAATGTGAATGTGGATTTAAATTTACAAATCCACGGCCTGAAGAAGCTGAAGCCGGAAAATATTACCAGTCCGAAGATTATATATCACACTCCAATACCAGTAAAGGATTAGTTAACAGGTTATATCAAAGAGCGCGTAAGTATACCTTGAAAAAGAAACTTGCTTTAATTACTAAAGTAAGTGGTAAGCAACAAGGTAATTTACTCGACCTTGGTTGTGGAACAGGTGAGTTTTTAAACACTTGCAAGCAAAGCGGATGGAATGTACAGGGAATTGAGCCATCACCCGATGCACGTGCATTTGCAACTAAAGAGTACGGATTAACCATTCATGAGATAAATAAATGGGATCAGTTTGCTGACAATACTTTTGATGTAGTTAGTGCATGGCATGTGTTAGAGCATGTGTATCAACTGGAAGAAACAGCAAAGCAGGTTAAGAGAATACTATCACCTGATGGCACTTTTGTGGTAGCGCTTCCTAATTCTAGTTCTGCCGATGCTGAATTTTACAAAAAGTATTGGGCAGCCTATGATGTTCCGCGCCACATCTGGCATTTTACTCCCGCCGATGTAAAACGTTTTTTTGAAAGCAAAGGATTCACCCTTAAAGAAGTATTGCCGATGCCATTGGACGCGTATTATATATGCATGCTGAGTGAGAAATATAAAGCAGGTAGTATTAGCTACGGAAGGGCTGCTGTACATGGCTGGGCATCGAACCGACAGGCAGCTAAAACAGGTACTACTTTCTCCAGCCAGATTTATATTCTGAAGCCTGTCAAGTAAGGTTGTATATTTGTTGTATTGAACTCAGCAAAAACCTAGGTATGAAATCAAGAACTCCCAAAGAAAGCTACGCAATATCAACTCACTTAGTTCTTCCGAACGAAACCAATTTGCTTGGTAACCTTATGGGCGGACGCTTATTATATTGGATGGATATAACAGCAGCCATAGCAGCACACAGACATTGCCAACGTGTGGTGGTAACGGCATCTGTTAACCATGTATCATTTGAACGTGCTATAAAGCTTGGCGACTATGTTACCATAGAGGCTAAAGTATCAAGGGCATTCAATACATCTATGGAAGTATTTTTAGACGTTACTGTAGAGGCAGGGCTTACTGCTGACAAAGTGAAATCGAACGATGCTTCATATGTATTTGTTGCCATTGACCAGGTAGGTAGGCCCATAGAAGTGCCACAGCTTGTTCCGGAAACTGATCTTGAAAAAGAGCGTTACGATACAGCATTGAAAAGAAGACAACTTAGCCTATTGCTTTCGGGTAAAATATCACCAGAGTCTGTTCCTGAACTGAGAGACCTGTTTATGGGTAAACAAAAATAACATGGCATTAAAAATATATACCAAAACAGGAGATAAAGGCCAGACATCTTTGCTTGGCGGCACCCGCGTACCTAAGCATAACATTCGTATTGAAGCATATGGAACGGTCGATGAACTTAATTCATGGATCGGATTATTGCGTGATTCAATTAACGACAAACATGTGGGTGATATTCTTATAGAAGTGCAGGACAGGTTATTTACTATGGGCTCTTCACTGGCTTCTGATCCTGCAAAATCGAAAGTTAAGATACCACACCTTAGTGAAGATGATATAACCGTATTTGAAAAGGAAATAGATGCAATGGATGCACAATTGCCACCTATGAAGAACTTCGTTCTGCCAGGTGGACATATTACAGTGTCGCATTGCCACATTGCGCGATGTGTTTGCCGCAGGGCAGAACGTAGGGTGATACATTTGGCAGAAAATGAAAAAGTAGATGAGCTGGTTGTGAAATATCTCAATCGTCTTTCCGATTATTTATTTATGCTTTCGCGTAAGCTTACCCAGGACCTTAAAGCAACTGAGGTTCCATGGAAGCCTAAGATGTAGGACCGTATGCAACGCATAGCTATTCTCGATCTTGGCACCAATACATTCAATCTGCTGATAGCAGAAAAAGGTCAGAATGGCAATCCTGTTTTTATATACTCAAAAGAGCTGCCTGTAGAGCTTGGCAAAGGCGGCATTCACAAAGCACACATTACGCCTGAGGCAACGGAACGAGCCATAAAAGCTTTACATGCACACCGTAAAACAATTACGGAACATGGTATTAAAGAAGAATATGCATTTGCTACTTCGGCAGTGCGTGGGGCCGATAATAAAAAAGAGTTTACAGATAGAATAAGAATAGAAACAGGTATTGAGATAAATATACTCTCAGGGGAGGATGAAGCGAAGTGGATATATGAAGGTGTGAAACATGCATCAGTACTCGGAGATCAGGTTTCTGTAATCATGGATATCGGTGGTGGTAGTACGGAATTCATTATTGCAAATAGTAAAGAGATATTCTGGAAGAGAAGTTACCCGCTTGGTGTTACTAGGTTATTTGAGACTTTCAACCGGACAGAGATATTACATGAGAAAGAAAAACTGGTTGAGCAGTATATCTCTGAAATGTTGCTTGAACTATTTGAAGCAGGCAAGCAATATAACCCTATTGAATTGATTGGCTCTTCTGGTTCATTTGAAAGCTTTGCGCAAATTATACAAGCTAATGTGGGTGGCGAGCCAGATCCAAAGAACGGATATGAATTCCCCATGAGTGAGTTTGATAAGTTGTATCATGTTCTACTAAAATCAACATTAGAAGATCGTTTACGAATGAAAGGCCTCATTCAAATGCGTGCACCTATGTTTGCTTATTCAGGCATGCTTACAAAAACAGTACTTGATAAACTAAGCATTAAGAAAATAAAGCTTTCTCATTATGCCCTTAAAGAAGGCATAGCAGGACACCTGCTTGAAAAACTATAATGTCTTATTAAGCAATTTGGTTGAGCCAAGTAGTTTCTGAAAATGCTTGTCTTTAACTGCTTCTTTCATTAAGTCTAGGTGGCCTGTGTGGTGGCAATCAGAGCCAACAAAACTTATCATATCGTGGTCAATAAGCCATTGCGCTGCTTTACGCGTTTGAAAAGAATAATGCCCTGTAATGGAGTTTATATTCATTTGTAAATATATGCCCCTGCCTGCTAATTCTTCATATTTCTCAAAATTGTTTTGCCAGAAACCATACCGTTCTACGTGTGCTAATACAGGCCTGTAGCCTCTCATGCTCATTTCAAAAACTATCTCATTAATGTTATCAGGAGGATTAATAAATGGTACTTCCCAAAGTAAATACTTCTGGCCAAATGTCATCACATCACCGCTTTGAAACTTCTTTTCAAATTCGAAATCGAAGTAATACTCAGCTGCGGCTTCTACTTCAATATCAATGCCGGCTTCTTTAACTGCTTTTCTTACTTCTACTAATCCGCTATTTATTATCTCAGGCGTATTCCTGTATCCATCTGACATGATATGAGGAGTGGTAATAACTTTCTTATATCCAAAGTCGTGCATGGCAGTTATCAGGGCAAGCGACTCTTCCATATTCTGCGCCCCATCATCAATGCCGGGAATAAAATGGGAGTGAATATCCGTTTTCAGAACCGAAAGGTCTAACAGTGGAGAATTATCTTTTTTATTGAAAAGTCCGAATAATGCCATACGATCCTAAGCTGATAAAATATGAGCTATCCTTAATAGTCCTTCGTTAATATCTACGTTATGCTTTCTTGTTTGTGCAAAAGGAGTGTACGTAATTTGATTATGTACAAGGCCTGCCATTTCATTACGCCTGCCATTTAGTAAGCCCTCAATTGTAGCAGCACCAAGCCTGCTTGCAAGCAACCTATCAAAACACGTTGGGCTGCCACCACGTTGCATGTGGCCAATTACAGTTACCCGTGTGTCGTAATGATCGAATTTTTGTTTCACTTTTTCTGCAATTTCAAATGCTCCACCTTCTTTATCTCCTTCCGCCACAATTATAATGCACGATGATTTATGTCGTTTCCACCCATCTTCTAATCGTTTAATGATCTCAGCTATATCCGTTTTGCTTTCCGGTATTAAAATATCTTCAGCTCCGCAACCCACACCACTGTTAAGTGCTATAAAGCCTGCATCGCGACCCATAACTTCTACAAAAAAGAGACGGTTGTGTGAAGCAGCTGTATCGCGGATCTTATCTACTGCGTAAATAACGGTGTTCAGGGCAGTATCAAATCCTATTGTATAGTCAGTCCCGAAAAGGTCATTATCTATTGTACCCGGAGCACCCATGCAAGGAATATCGGTATGTTTTGAGAATTCCAAACCTCCTTTGAATGTTCCATCGCCACCAATTAAAATAAGCCCCTCAATATCATTATCCTCAAGCTGTTTTTTTGCTTCATCAAGCCCCTGCTTTGTTCTGAAGCGATCACTCCGGGCTGTTTTTAAAATAGTACCGCCACGTTGAATGATATTACTTACTGAATGTGAATCCATAGGAAGAAAATCTCCTTCCATCAATCCATCATAACCACGGCGTACCCCAACCATTTCCAATCCATGAAATAAACCGGTACGGACTACTGCCCTTATGCAGGCATTCATACCCGGTGCATCACCACCTGATGTAAGCACTGCTACCTTCTTCATACTATTTTTGCTTGCGGTATCTTGTAATTCTCTTTAAACCACTTCCATGTAGTTTCTATGCCTTGTTTAAAGTACACTTCAGGAATATAACCTAACAGTTCTTTTGCCTTATCTACCGATGCTTTAGAATCTTTAACATCTCCCATCCGAGATGGTTGATAGGTCGGTGCAAGATTTGAATTTGCAAATCCTGCCAATACTTTAAATAATTCGTTAACACTTACCCTGTCGCCACATGCAACATTAAATACCTGCCCGCTAACCGAAGCATCAGCAAACATGGCTTTAACATTGGCTTGTACAACATTCTCTATAAAGGTAAAATCGCGGGTTTGTTCACCATCACCATAAATTACAGGCGATTTGTTTTCCATTAATGCCGTAACAAATAGCGGTATGGCTGCTGCATATTGCCCGAAAGGGTTTTGACGTGGGCCGTAAATATTGAAGTAGCGCAATCCAGCTATACTCATTCCATAGTTACCTGCAAAAACTGCAGCATATAATTCATTGCTGTATTTTGAAACAGCATACGGCGAAAGCGGAACGGGTTGGTCGGTTTCTTTTTTAGGGAGTGATTTGCTATTGCCATAAACCGATGATGAACTTGCATACACAACGCGCTTAACACCTGCATCTTTAGCCGCTACCAATACATTTAAAAAGCCCGAAACATTAACCTCGTGTGTTGCTATGGGGTTAGCTACTGAACGGGGAACGGAGCAAAGAGCCGCTTCGTGAAATATATAATCAATGCCTTTAAAGGCTTTGTCGCAAATTGTTTTGTCGCAAATGCTGCCCTGCACAAATTCAAAACCCTTGTACTTTTCAAATAGCTTAACATTATCAATATTACCGGTAGAAAGATCGTCGAGCACAACTATTCTTTTGGCATTATTAGTTACAAGGTATTCAACCAGGTGAGAGCCGATAAAGCCGGCGCCACCCGTTACCACAAAAGAATGTTCACTTAAATTACCGGAATGGAATTTTTTATCGTACACTATCTACTTATTTATGTTGCAAAATATATGTCTGCTGCCAGCTTGTAGCAAGGGGTATCATCCAGTTCTTTTCAAAATCAGCCTTGGTTGCAACCATGTTATTAAATACTATTGTTTCCGGGCTTATTTTACCTTCTTCGGCAAGATGGCTCAGTTCATCTAATGTGCAGGAAACAATTTTGTCCTTGTCCTTATATGCTACCAGGCTTCTGTTCAGCATTGTAATGCCAAGTTTAGCTTCCTGTTCCTTTATAAATCGTACCGAAGCATCAACCGCACGGCCGCACATTCTGTCGCCTTGTTCATCAGCAAAAAATACAATGAACCTGTTATATAATACCTTATAGTGAGCTTTTAGTAAACTACCATGGCTCAACCAATTGTCTACAAAAGAGCTAAGATTATTGGTAACCGTTTGTAATTCAGTAGCTGTGAACTCCCGTTCGGCCTGAAAAACCCATACCTTCGATTCCGGTGCTAATTGTTTGTAATCTGTCATCGTTATACCCTTTAAAATCGTATACGAATTTACGCATTTATTTCGACATTACCCTAACCACTGCATAAGTGTCCTTGCACTCCTTCAGTAGCTGGCTGCTGTTCTTCTTTAATAAGGGATGTATAAGGTCAGGGGCTATTTCCATTAAGGGCTCTAACACAAACTTACGTTCGTGTAAAAGCGGGTGGGGCACCTTTACTTTTTCGGTCGAAATAACCTCGTTATTATAAAAAAGTATATCAAGGTCTATTGTGCGTGGGGTATATTTTCCTTCTCTGCGCACTCTCCCCAAAAATGCCTCAATACCTAAAAGTATCTCCATTAGTTTTTCTGCAGGTAGCGTAGTTTTCAGTTCCACTACCTGGTTCAGAAAACTGTTTGCATTTTCCATTTTCCATGGCTCTGTTTCATATAACGATGAGCATAATACTACCTCTCCTGCCTTTTCATTTAGCTGAGCTATACTTCGTTCAAGGTTTTCTTTTCTTTTGCCTCTGTTACTTCCAAGTGATATATATGCTGTATTCATACTGTAAAGATGGGCTTATTTTTGATGGGAATTTAGATTTTTGGCGTTTGTAATGCTCTAAGCTCCAAACCTGTAGGGGTGAAGGGGTAGGTTTCCTTGGCGGGGCGGCATTTGCTCCCTGCTTGCCTGTCTTTCCTATACTCGCATCTCTTGCAGCTAACCCGCGCCCACCTTTTACCTATTTTAAATACCCGTCAGCCTGAGCTTGTCGAAGGCCTTCCTTTATAAATTTTATGCTTTTTACCACAAAGCACACAAAGAAAACAACCCACTAAGCACACAAAACCAAATCCGCTCCTTGGAAGGGGGGGGTTTACACTTTTTGCAAAGTGTAAACCCTCAAGCTACTGATTTTCAATTTTATGACCTGAAAAAATATATGCGTTTTTGTAAACCCCCCCCTTTCTTTTTATTTGTACTATTTCAATGAACTTATTCCTTAGCACTTACTCCTTATTACTGAATGGAGCTTGCGCTAACAATGCAAAGTTAAGTTCAAGATTTAGTAAGAACAATGGAAAGGTCCTGGAGTTTTCAACTACCATGGAATTCTATTGATAATAACAATAAAATACAATAGATTTTTTAACTTTACATAGGATGGAGAACCAACACAAATTTATCACTCAAACTCTCAAGCCAAAGCAAGGTATGATACCAGAAGCTGGGCTAAACCTTACCAATTATTATCTTAACGATAATAAAGGTATTGGACTAGAGAATTGGAAAAAGGAAAAAAGAGATTTTACAGTCAACTGGTTTGACAAGGCCCAAAAGCCCCAAGAAAGCCAAAAGATTAATTACCGGATCATATGCGACCATATACGTGACACGGGTAGCTTTTCAACGCAATTCTTTAATTTACCAACTATAGAATGTTTTTGGATGGATCACAGTCTTGACATGAAGATTGATTTTCATCATAGCGATCATCTAGGAGAAACATTAGGCATAGCAAGTGGTATACCACAGCAGCAATATGGTGAAAAATATCCCATAAAGCCACTTCTAAAAAGAGAGGGTAATTTATATACGTCATTTCAGCCACAGTTAATGGCGAGAGTCATGAGAGAACGCGGAACCCTAATAGAAAATTCCGATAAGGCGCTTGAAGATGAATGGGTATTTCAGCTTCGGACTCTAATTAGTGATACGATTTCTTTATTAGATATAACACTGAACCAAGTTTATATTAAAGCCGAATATGACCCTTTGCCAGGATGGAAATTTGATAAAAATAAAATTGGGGAACGCCATGGGCGAAGATTGAATGATAAACTAAAATGGGTTTTTCAGATAACTGGAACTCCAATTAATATAGAATCTGAAAAAGCCAGCCTAGAATCATTAAAGGAGCTCCGTAATCATTTAATGCACTTTGATCCACCATCTTTGGTTGTAACAATTGAGGAGGCTGCAATCTGGCTTAACCAACTTATCGATATTGCAATGATTTTAGTGAAAATCAGGAAAGCTTTGAAAGTCGAGGTTTCCACATCACTCATAAATTTGATTCTGCAAAAGGAAGTACAATTTATTCCAAAACATACACAAACAAAACGGCAACCATTAAATAATTTATCTCAAGAAGATTATTCATCCACACGGTGGCCACAGTAACCAAGTCTGGATTTTCTGATTCCCATGTGCAGAAGAATCATTATCACCTTCGAAAGAGGACAAAAGGGGCCTCTGGCCCCTACATATTTCTTCTATACTGTCCGCCTACTTCAAACAAAGCATTTGTAATTTGCCCTAATGAGCAATAGTGTACAGCCTCCATCAGGTGAGTAAACAAGTTATCGTTATGTATAGCAGCTTGTTGCAGGTCCTTTATGATCTTAGCTTGTTTATCGTCATTCGCTTTATGCAAAGCCTTCAACATACTTATCTGGTATTCCTTTTCCTCTTTGGTAGAACGTATTACTTCCTTCGGTATAATACTTGGTGAGCCCTTCGATGAAAGGAATGTGTTCACGCCTATAATAGGATATTCTCCTGTGTGCTTCAGGCGTTCGTAATACAAACTTTCTTCCTGTATCTTACCACGTTGGTACATGGTCTCCATTGCACCTAACACACCACCACGTTCGGTTATGCGGTCAAACTCAGCCATAATAGCCTCTTCTACCAGGTCTGTAAGCTCTTCAATAATAAATGAGCCCTGAATAGGATTTTCGTTTTTAGCTAAACCTAATTCACGGTTAATTATCAATTGAATTGCAATTGCACGGCGCACACTTTCTTCTGTAGGAGTAGTTATCGCTTCATCGTATGCATTGGTGTGTAATGAATTACAGTTATCGTAAATAGCATACAATGCCTGCAGTGTAGTACGTATGTCGTTGAAATCAATTTCCTGCGCATGCAATGAGCGGCCCGATGTTTGAATATGATATTTCAGCATTTGTGAACGTTCATCTCCACCATATTTCAATTTCATTGCCTTCGACCATATACGGCGTGCAACCCTTCCTATTACTGCATATTCAGGGTCAATACCGTTCGAGAAGAAGAATGAAAGATTAGGAGCGAAGTCATCGATCTTCATTCCGCGTGAGAGATAATACTCTACAAAGGTGAAACCATTTGCAATGGTAAATGCAACCTGAGAAATAGGGTTAGCACCTGCTTCGGCAATATGATATCCTGATATAGATACTGAATAAAAATTACGAACCTTGTTATCTATAAAATATTGCTGCACATCGCCCATTAAGCGGAGTGAGAACTCAGTAGAGAATATGCAGGTGTTCTGCGCCTGGTCTTCTTTTAAAATATCGGCCTGTACCGTACCACGAACTTGCGAAAGTGTAAATGCCTTTATCTTTTCATATACATCTTTCGGTAGAACCTGGTCGCCTGTAATGCCTAATAACATTAAGCCCAGGCCATCATTCCCTTTTGGTAATGCACCCTGATATGAAGGACGTTTTACACCCTTCTTTTTGTAAATGTCTGCAATCTTTTTCTCTACCTGCTTTTCTAATTTCTTTTCCTTTATATAAAGTTCGCACTGTTGGTCAATGGCAGCATTCATAAAAAATGCAGCTATGATTGATGCCGGCCCGTTAATGGTCATCGATACCGATGTCTTCGGGTCACAAAGATTGAAACCTGAATATAATTTCTTAGCGTCATCAAGGCAGCAGATAGATACACCGGAGTTACCTATCTTTCCATAAATATCAGGGCGGTGATCAGGGTCGCGGCCATACAACGTAACTGAGTCAAATGCTGTTGAAAGCCTTTTAGCAGGCATGCTTGCACTCACATAGTGAAAACGTTTATTGGTACGTTCCGGTCCGCCTTCACCTGCAAACATACGTGTAGGATCTTCCTCAGACCGCTTGAACGGATACACACCTGCGGTGTAGGGAAACTTGCCCGGGAAGTTTTCCTGCAACACCCATAACAAGATCTCACCCCATGCACGGTAACGTGGCACAGCAATCTTCGAGATCTTGGTATGTGAGAGTGATTCAGTATGCGTTTTTACTTTAATATCTTTACCACGAACATTATATACATAATATTCATCGGTATATTTTTTTACCTCTTGTTCCCAGCCTTCTAATACTTTTCTGTTCTCAACGGTAAGCTTTTCCTCCAGCTCTTTTTCTTTCTTTATAAGCTCAGGAGTTTTGCCCAGCATATCTTTTACCTTATGCAATGCATATAACTTTTCTGCGATCTCTGACTGGCTTTCAGCCCATTTGTCGTAGGTGCGTATGGTATCCGTAATTTCTGATAAATAACGAACTCTATCCGGTGGGATGATGAATATCTTCTGCGATTGTTCTTCTGAATGTTTGTATGATGATACCAGTTCTGCTTTCGTCTTTTCATGAATAGTGTCTATCAATGTCTTATACAGACTATTCATTCCCGGATCATTGAATTGCGATGCTATTGTACCAAATACAGGCAGGTCCTCATCCTTTTTATTAAAGAGGTTGTGGTTGCGTTTGTATTGTTTCTTTACATCTCTCAATGCATCTTGCGCGCCACGTTTATCGAATTTATTTATGGCAATAACATCGGCAAAGTCAAGCATGTCTATCTTCTCTAACTGCGTAGCAGCGCCGTATTCAGGTGTCATTACGTATAATGAAACATCTGAACAATCTACTACTTCAGTATCTGATTGGCCAATGCCTGAGGTCTCTAATAATACCAGGTCGAAGCCGGCTGCCTTAAGAATATCAACTGCTTTGTTAATGCTTTGCGATAATGCCAAATGGCTTTGGCGTGTGGCCAGTGAACGCATATACACACGCGGATTGGCAATAGCATTCATACGGATTCTGTCACCTAATAATGCACCACCTGTTTTACGTTTAGATGGGTCAACGCACAATATGGCAATGGTTTTACCTTCCTGAATATTACCTTTCTTTGAAAAATCTATAAGATAACGGCGAACTACTTCATCTATCAATGATGACTTACCTGCACCGCCCACACCGGTAATACCAAGCACAGGTATATTCTTTTTGCCTTGCAGGCCTTGTATCTTTTTATGTACCTCTTTTGCTTTATCCGGAAAATCTTCAACCAAAGAAATAAGTGCACCTATCGATTTGGCATCTCTGTTCTTTAATCCTTTTATCTGCTGGTCAATATTTATAACCTTAGGAGTTACATCGCACTTCTGCAAAATATCATTTATCATTCCCTGCAGGCCCATGGTGCGGCCATCGTCAGGTGAATAAATGCGTGTAATGCCATATTTGTGCAGGTCCTTTATTTCATCGGGCAGAATAACGCCACCACCACCGGCAAATATTTTAATATGTCCGCAGCCTTGTTCTTTAAGCAGGTCGAGCATATATTTTAAATACTCGTTGTGCCCGCCCTGGTACGACGTCATTGCAATAGCATTGGCATCTTCCTGTATAGCACAATTCACCACATCGGCTGCACTGCGGTCGTGCCCAAGGTGAATAACCTCGGCACCACTTGCCTGCATTATGCGGCGCATTATATTAATGGCTGCATCGTGCCCGTCAAATAATGAGGCGGCTGTTACAATACGTATCTTGTTCTTAGGTATATATGGACTTACTTCGGCTTGCATAGCGTACAATTATTTTGCAAATGTATAGGTTAAAACGGTTCCTAACAAGTTGTGACTATTTCTATTTAGTCTTGTAATTAAATAATTTCAAAGTCTTTCTATCACTATTAAGTTCTACTCCTTTCAGATAATTACAATTTTTCGGAAATCCTTTGGTAATGTTAAACTTGTAAGTAAGACCAAAACAGCAATCACAGGAGCAATTTACACCATAGCCTATATAGGTAAGATTTAATATCGAGTCATTTTCCTCTTTGGCATCGCATAAGAAAGAAAAGCAGCAATTATCATGAATATTAGCCTCTATATTTAGAGTTGAGTCTGTTAAAGTAATTACAGAAATCTCATCCTTCAGAATTGAATCACCTTCTCCTATCTGATGATTACATGGTGTACTTTCAACTGTATTAAAATATAGTCCACATTCTCCAATCCAATCATATCGAGGTATTTTCATTGTACCACAAAGTACATAATGAGTAGGAAGTTCTGATGAAAATATAAGAGTATCAATTTTATAAGTGTTATCACCTAGATTATGCCCATGACGTTTAATGAACACAGTGTCCTTTTGACAAAAAGCTCCGATATAAATTGTACAAAATATGGCTAAAAAGTAGGTTCTCATTTCTTTATTTGATCTAGAACAAAATGTATGTATACCTTGTTCATGTTAAAAGTAATATTTTTGGCATAAATAACATCATACATATGCTCAATTTTGCACCTTCAGAAATAGCACAAAATATACTCCACTCGCATCTCGTATCGTCTGTCGGGCCCCGCCCTGTTTGCTTTGCCAGCACAATTGATTCAAAAGGTAATCCCAACCTTGCACCTTTCAGCTTTTTTAATGTAATGGGCTCTAACCCGCCTATTGCTGTGTTTTCTCCAGCCCGTTCGGGCAGAACAGGCCAGAATAAGGACACCGTTTTCAACGTGAAGGAAGTGCCAGAAGTAGTTATAAACATTGTTACTTATAATATGGTTCAACAGATGAACCTTGCCAGTGCAGAATACCCTAAGGGAGTGAACGAGTTTGTAAAGTCAGGCTTTACACCATTGCCTTCAGTAAAAGTAAAACCCTTCCGTGTAAAGGAATCGCCGGTGCAAATGGAATGCAAAGTACTGGAAGTAAAAGAAACGGGTACTGGTGGTGGCTCAGGAAACATTATTACCTGCGAAGTCATTTATATGCATATCAATGAAGATGTACTTACTCCTGATGGCAGAATAGATCAAACAAAAATTGATACGGTTGGCAGAATGGGCGGACACTATTATGTCCGTGCTCATGGAGATGCTTTATTCCAACTTCCGCAACCTCAGCATAATTTGGGCATTGGTGTAGACTCCTTGTCTCCTTCTATCCGGAACAGTAAAGTACTTACCGGTAATAACCTTGGTGCCTTGGGCAATGTACCTGCTTTACCAAGCATAGAAGGTTATGTATCAGAGAAATTCCAGAATGAGGAAGAAGTACACAAGGCGGCAAAGAAACTACTCGATACTAACCATGTGGAAGAAGCATGGAAGTTATTGCTGGCCAATGCAAAATAGCTAAGTTTGAATTAAATTATTAAACGCTTGTAACAAATCGGTAGGGCTAAACGTCTTACTCCAAAATTACAAGCCATGAAACCAAACACAATGAGAAAAATTATTTACGTATCTGCTTTTATTTTAGGCGGATGTATTATTTCAAACGGTTCTGCTGATAAAGGAACCAAACTACCTGACGAAGGGAAAGCTATAGAAGTGAAATCGTTTAAAGCTATTCATGCTTCGGGGGTGTTTAATGTTTACTTAACCCAGGGCACTAAAGAAGGTGTGGTAGTAAAAGGATATTACCCGAGTGATCTGAAAATAAGCAATGTGGGTGATACATTAGTGCTGGAAGATACTGCACATACCCATATGGGTGGCTTTAATGTAAAGACAGATATTTATGTCACACTTGTAAATATTACTTCTATGGATATTGAGTCAGTAGGCTCAACCAAATGCACCGATACCTTGAAGCTTAAGAATTTAAGTTTTGAATCGGACGGTGTAGGAACAATTGACCTTTCTTTAAATGCTGACACAGTAAAGGGTGCTGAGAATGGTGTAGGTAACTTGAAGTTACACGGCAGTACTAAATATGCAGAAATTGAAGATAATGGTGTAGGCTCACTGGAGGCTGAGAAGTTTTTAGCTGAGGTATTGCATGTTGAAGTGAACGGAGTAGGTTCGGCAAATGTATATGCATCGAAGGAAATATATATTCAATCATCTGGTGTGGGTGGTGTAAAATACCATGGCCCTGCAAAAGTTATTCAGTCTGAAAGCAGCGGAGTGGGTAGTGTTAAGCACGCTGATTGAGGTAAAGAAAGAGCTATAGACCTTTTGTGAGTGTAAGGGTTTTAACTCTACCTAAAACCCTTACCTTTGGCATGCATTATGAGGAAGAGTGTTGTTGTAATAGTATTTCTGTTCTCAGGCTTGTTTGCCAAGGCGCAGTTCATAGACTCGCTCCAGAATATAATTAACCGAAAGGGCTCTTTTTTCTTCAGCTTCACATCGCGCAATTCTTTTATTACCAATAACAGCGCCAATATTTTTGGCTTTGCAGTGGGCTCAACATTTGGTAAAAAGCTAATTATTGGGGGAGGTTACAATGCACTGAGTTCAATCATTACAAAAAAAATAATGGTTGGTAACGATGCGGTAAACGAGCAACTCAGCTTTGCGTATTTCTCCTATTTTATAGAATATATTATGCCACTCACACGGCATTGGAAAATTTACGTAACCCCATTCTCACTCGGGCTTGGTGGTTCCAACTACCAGTATTTTCATGACCTGGCATTTAAAATAACCGATTCCTACACAGTGATTCCGTATGAGCCACAGGTTGAGATCGATTATAATCTTACAAGGTGGTTGGGTTTATATACCCAGGTTGGCTACAGGCTAATGCTTGTGAATAATCCGGCCATAGTGCAAAATTTCAATTCGCCTACGTATGCATACGGTGTGCTTATTTTGCCGCTTGAGATATTTGCAGGAATTTTTCCAAATTCGAAACTGGGTCATGCTATACATGACGACTGATTTGCGTATTTTTGTATAAGTAATTATTGAAATGAACGAAAACCTCGACGCAGATAGCGGAACATTAAAAACAGGCGATAAGGAAGTAGAAAAAGTTCTGCGCCCTAAGGAATTTGCCGATTTCTCCGGACAAGAGAAAGTGGTAGAGAACCTGAGGATTTTTGTGAAAGCTGCCAAGCAACGTACAGAAGCACTAGATCATGTATTGTTACACGGCCCTCCGGGTTTGGGAAAAACAACGCTTGCTAATATTATTTCATCTGAGCTTGATGTGAATATACGCATCACCTCTGGCCCGGTTCTTGAAAAACCGGGTGACCTTGCAGGTTTGCTTACAAACCTCGGGCCTTTCGATGTTCTGTTTATTGATGAAATACACCGCCTTAGTCCTGTGGTAGAAGAGTATCTGTATTCTGCAATGGAAGATTACCGCATTGATATAATGATTGATAGCGGCCCCAATGCACGGAGTGTTCAGTTAACATTGAACCCGTTTACATTAATTGGAGCAACTACTCGCGCCGGTTTGCTTACCTCTCCACTCAGGGCACGTTTTGGGATTAATTTCAGGCTCGATTATTATACTTCAGAACTGCTTCAAACTATTCTTGAGCGCTCAGCTGGCATTTTAAATATTGAAATTACTCCGGAGGCCTCGCACGAAATTGCACGTCGCAGCCGTGGTACACCACGTATTGCAAATGCATTATTGCGGAGGGTGCGTGACTTTGCGCAGATAAAGAATCAAGGCATTGACCTGGAGATAACTCAGTTTGCATTAAAGGCACTGAATGTTGATGAGAACGGGCTTGATGAAATGGATAACCGTATTTTAACTGCCATAATAGATAAGTTTAAAGGAGGCCCCGTAGGTATATCGACCATTGCCATTGCTGTGGGTGAACAATCGGGCACCATAGAAGAAGTATACGAACCGTTCCTGATACAGGAAGGCTACCTTGCGCGCACTCCACGTGGCAGAGAGGC
>JABCZY010000025.1 GCA_013289395.1 Bacteroidota bacterium | reverse complement strand
ACCACCACCGGCGGTAGCTTTCATCATAACAGGATATCCAATTTTCTTTGCTGTTTTTTTAGCATCAGCAAGGTCTTTCAACAAACCATCAGAACCGGGAACAACAGGTACACCTGCTTTCTTCATGGTTTCCTTAGCGGTTGATTTGTCACCCATTGCCTCTATCATAGCAGGTGATGCGCCAATAAATTTTATCTTATGTTCTTCGCAAATGTGCGAGAACTTAGCATTTTCTGAAAGGAAACCATAGCCCGGATGTATAGCATCGGAGTTGGTGATCTCGGCAGCTGAAATAATATTTGGTATTTGCAGGTACGAATCTTTACTTGGCGGAGGGCCGATACAAACAGCCTCATCAGCAAAGCGAACGTGCAAACTATCTTTATCGGCAGTGGAATAAACGGCAACTGTTTTAATGCCCATTTCTTTGCAGGTGCGTATTACACGCATAGCAATTTCTCCCCTGTTTGCTATAAGTATTTTCTTAAACATCTCTGTACTCTTTTTTGGAGTAACGGTTTTCTCCTTGCGTGTGCCGGAAGAAACCTTAACTATTCTTGCCACAATCAGCTAGGATCTATAAGTAATAAGGTCTGGTCGTATTCGACAGGTGATGCATCGTTGGCAACTACCTTCACTACAGTGCCCGATACTTCTGCTTCAATTTCATTGAACAGTTTCATGGCTTCTATAATGCAAATAATTTTACCTTTTTCGATCTTATCACCCACATTTACAAATGGTGGCTTATCTGGCCCTGATGAACGGTAGAAGGTACCGATCATAGGCGATTTTATAGTAATATATTTTGAGTCGTCGGCTTTTGGTGCAGCAGCAGGTGCGGCAGCAACAGGAGCAGCGGCAACAGGTGCAGCAGCGGGAGCGGCAACAGGTGCAGGCGCAGCAGCAACCTGAACAGGTGCTTGTTGTACTTCAGTACCGGCTCTTGAGGTTTTAATAACCAGTTTAATATCCTTTGTTTCCAGTTCCACTTCTGAAACGTTGGCTTTAGAAACAAAACGAATGAGTTCTTCTACTTCTTTAATGTTCATACAAATTTCGTTTAAGAGTTCTTATGACAAATACAAATATAAAAAATTAGGCAAATCAGCTATTGATTGCCCACTTAACATATACTGCGCCCCATGTAAATCCTCCGCCAAAGGCAGAAAGAATAATATTGTCGCCTTTTTTCAATTTCCCCTGGTATTCCCATAAACATAGCGGAATAGTCCCCGATGTAGTGTTGCCATATTTATGTATGTTCAACATCACCTTGCTGTCCGGCAATTCCATTCTGCGTGCAACTGCTTCTATAATACGCTTGTTTGCCTGGTGCGGAACCAACCATGCCACATCATCGGGCTTAAGGTTGTTACGTACCATCATTTCTGCCGATACATCTGCCATTTGTTTAACAGCAACTTTAAATACCGCTTGCCCTTCCTGGTAAACAAAGTGTTCTTTCTTTTCAACCGATTCAATGCTTGGTGGTTTTACCGAGCCACCCGCTTTCTGGTATAAATGTACACGGCCCGATCCGTCAACCTGGTGTTTAAAATCAAGTATGCCATAACCTTCTGTACTTGGTTCCAAAAGAACCGCACCGGCGCCATCGCCAAATATTACACAGGTAGAACGATCAGTATAATCAATGATAGATGACATTTTGTCGACACCTACAACAACTACTTTTTTATGTGCACCGCTTTGTATAAACTGTGCGCCTGTAGTAAGCGCATATATAAAGCCTGAACATGCAGCATTAACATCAAAGCTCCATGCATTTTTTGCACCTACTTTATCACTTACAATATTTGCAGTTGCCGGAAATATATAATCGGCCGTAACAGTTGCTACAATAAGCAGGTCAATTTCTTCCGCCGATATTCCTCTTTTCTTTAAAAGTTTGTTAACGGCTTCAACAGCCATTACCGATGCACCCTGCTCTTTGCCCTTTAATATTCTTCTTTCTTTTACACCCGTGCGTGATGTTATCCACTCATCATTAGTGTCAACCATTTGCGAAAGCTCATGGTTAGTTAATATGTAATCAGGAAGGTAGCCTTCTACAGCGGTTATGGCAGCAGTAATTGGCATTGTTCGTTAAGGATTAAAAGCTTTTTTGATTTTTTCAGCTAAACCTGCTTCAGCCATATTTTTGGTGAGCAGTATCATGTTCTTGGTGGCTATTTCATTTGAAATACCATGGCCAATAACAACAGTAGAGTTGACACCTAAAAATGGTGTGCCTCCGTATATTTCATAATTGAACCGGTCAAAGAACGGGTCAGATATTTTTCTTTTTTTCATCAGCTTGTAAAAAGCTTCAGCTTCTTTCAAAACCACATTTCCAACAAAGCCTTCACATACTACCACATCAGCTGAACCTGCATCGAATAAATAACGCGCCTCAATGTTGCCAACGAAGTTTATGTTCTTCATTTCCTTCATCATTTCATGCGCTGCCTGTGCCACAAGATTTCCTTTTTCCTCTTCTTCGCCAATATTAAGCAAGGCCACTTTCGGGTCTTCAATATTATAAACGTATTTGGAGAACATTTTTCCCAATACTGCAAACTGACATAATACTTCGGGCCTGCAATCGGCATTACTGCCTACGTCGAGCAATATACCCACGCCACCATCTTCTTTAGGAACAACGGTTGCAATACAAGGGCGCTGAAGCCCTTCAATGGTTTTAACACTGTATAGTGCACCAACCATCATAGCGCCTGTGCTGCCATTGCTGGCAAATGCATCAAGGTCTTTACTTTTTAACAGTTGAAAACCAAGCCCGATACTTGAGTTTGGTTTAGCACTGATGGCGCGCAAAGGAGATTCAGACATTTCAATTACCTCGGTAGTATGAATAATGTCGAAATTTTCTTCGCTTACGTTGTGCTCTTTCAGCAAGGGAACGATCTTATCGCGATCGCCAATAAGTACAAGTCTTACGCTGGCAGGTAGCTCGCGGAAAGCGAGTACCGCACCGCCTACAGTAGTTTTAGGGGCATAGTCGCCCCCCATTATATCCAGTCCTATTCGCACCGGTTATTACTTAAACTATTTACAGAAATCATAGGGCCCTGCATTTATGCAGAAACACTCTTTTCTATTGCTTGTTTGCCTTTGTAAAAGCCGCACTCAGGGCATACACGGTGGCTAAGCACAGGAGCGCCGCAATTGGTACATGTGGTTAATGTAGATGCAACTGCTTTATAGTTGGTCCTGCGTTTTCTTCCACGACTTTTTGAGTGTCTTCGTTTAGGATGTGGCATAGTTGTTTGTTTTTAATTTAATTGTTCTGGTTCTTCTTCCTCAGTGCTGGAAGATCGTTTATTGCTGTTTATAATGTACTGTTCCTCACTGCTTTTCTCTACTTCCAGTTTCTTTAATTTCTTTAATACTTCTTCGTTGCATGCACGTTTTCCATCCTTATTTATAGGGTGAATTTTTTGCATGGGCAGCGAAAGTACAACATATTGGTAAACAAATGGCGCAATATCTACGTCTTTTTCTGCATTTGTCAGCGTAATCATTTCATCTTCCTCCTGATGTTCCCTTCCTTCGCTCTTCACAATCAGCTGACGCTCAAGCTTTGTACTCATGTTAAAGTCGTCTCCGCAACGGTCGCATGTAACGTTTAAGGTGCCCTCAATATTAAAGTGGAACATTATAATAGAAGAGTTCTTGTTAAAGGTAACGACAACCCGCAGATCTGCCTCATGAATATCATCATAATTGTTCTCGCGAAACAGCTCCCCGTCTATAGTAAACAGGAAACTATGTTCACCGTTTTTAAGGGCGGCGAGCGAAATAATGCAGGCAGTATCTTTAATTCTCACTTTTTTTGTAAAAAACGCTGCAAAAGTATGATTTTTTTTTGAATCGGGGGCTAAATTCCTTACAGTAGCTTTTCCAGGAAGAACTGAATGTACTCATCTGCCTTTTTATGGGCGAACATCAGGCGGAAATTGGTCTGTGAGATATAAAACACCTGGTAGGACTTAGGAGTAAGCTTACTGAATATATCTCCATCAGCATTCAGGAATTGGTAGTAGTTCTTAGCCTTTTCACGGCTGGTAAATTTTTTCATTACTACCATTAACTGGCTGGTATTCATTGATATTTCGTCAGAAGAAAGATTGTCCTGGCTAAAGGTCTTACTATTCATATCGGCCAATTGACCTTTGATGGTGCTCATTTTCGAGGCCTCTTTTATATCAACTAAAATTACATAAAAGTAAATGCTATCAGGAGCCTGGCTATAGGTAACAGATGTGTCTTTTACTACTACTGCTGTTGTTTTAGGTTTTTTATTTAAATAGTCGAGTATTGATTGAGCTAAGAACTTAACCGAATCTTTCGGGTATTGGATAGTAACTCGGGTAAGGGCCGTTTTATATGCTTCGAGGCCCTGAGTCGAACCAATTGCAATAGCATGCAGATAGGCAAACTTTGGCGTAAGTTCATTTTCAGGGAACAATGAATCGGCTTGCTGGCAGTTGTTTAATACCTGCAAAAAATTCTGGGCATCGTATGACTGAATAGTAGCTGTATATAGCCTGGCTATTTCCTGTTTGCTTGCTTCTTTATCGCTGGCGTATTTGGCAGGGTCCTTTATCAACTTGGCATATTGTGAATCAGGGTACTTATCCAACAACAGGTTTTTATAATAGTTGGCCCTTTCATCGTTATGCATAGCAGTATATATCCGGTAGAGCTCATAATACACCAATAGTTTATATTTATTATCAGGAAAACGGCTCAGCAATTCTTCAAATTCGGCTGACGATTTCCGGTAATTATGCAGGTATTCTTTATAAATGGCACCTGCATTATAATATGCATCGATAAGGCTATCGGTCGATTTTTTCATTTTGGCATCGCTAAGCGGAAGGTTCTTCAGGTAATAAGCAGAGTTGTACTTATCCTTGGTTGAATCCTTTACCACTTTGCCGCCTTTTTTTACAATACCTTTAGTACTATCGGCGCCTTTGCCTGCCGAATCTTGCCCAAGTTTATTGGCATTGGCTACCTTTTTGCTTCTTCGCCAATCATCTTCAAGTGGGCGGTTACCCCATTTCTGATTAAATTCGTTAATACCCTGCTGCAATGCGCTGGGGTTATAGAAATACCATTTGCCATTTGCGCTGGCGGTAGTATTTACATTGCCACTGTTCTGCAAATTTTGTGCATCCAGTTCTTTTTGTTTTTTATCGGCTTCAGCTTGTTTCTCTTTATCAATTATACCTGCAATATATTTATCCATATCGCTTTTGCTCATTTTAGCTATGCGCTGAACGCTATCCTGAAAAGTAATTATATCAAGATAGGTAACCAGCTTTTGCAGGTTCTCTTTTTTAGCTACAATAGAATCGCGGCCGCGGTATTTTTTAGGTAATGAAGTAAGTGTGCTATCGAAATACCTTTTTGAACGCACATATTCTTCTTTATAAAAATTAAAGTTTGCCAGGTCGAGATATGAAATTGCTTTTTGAAGCGGGTTAGTGGTACTTGCACGTACTGATTTGTTCAGCAATGTAATACCCTGCGCTGTGTCACCTTCCTTCATGGCTATTTTTGCAAGTGCGTAATATATCTGGTCGCGCTGATCAATATACTTGGTGGGCTTAAGCATCTTGGTCAGTTCCTTTTTCACTTTTTCATTTTCCTTATCGCCACCCATAAATAACAGCGCCCTGAAAATGGTGGCTTCAAAATCGAGGTCGGGAGTAGGTTTGCTATGCAGGGTTTTGGTAAAGTAATCGTATGCTTTTCCATTTTCACTACCCTTTTCGTATAACTGGCCGAGTATAAAATAATAACGTGCTTTGGTTGTTTTGTTCTTTTCTACGTCTATGGCTTTTTTAATCCATTTTATAACATCATCCCACTGGCCTATACGGGTATAATAGTCAGCAATAGCAGCATATAACTCAGCATCGAGCTTTTTAGGCACTTCGGTGTTTGACTTTAAGTAGTCAATCAGTTCTTCTGATTTCGATACTGCACCCATCTGGTCATAGGCACGTATCTGCCATATCATGGCTTCGAAGCGTACAGGTGTTTTTTTGTATTCACGTGCCGTATAATCAAGCTGGTCGAGGCTGGTAATGTATTCGTTCTTATACAAATTGGCCTGTGCCATAAGCAAGTAACAAAACTTGGTGTACTTATTGGCATCGGCAATTTCGTGATGGTTTTTATCAGTAATAGTGTGGTTCTCGATCATGGTCTGGCACTTTTTTATAGCGCGGTCCATTTGCGGAAATATGGCAGAAACCTCATTTGATTCTGCATATTCATACACAGGTATTATGTCAGAATAATCTTCTTTGTGGCTGGCAACAAGTTTGTCTAAGCCTTCTAAATAGGATAACTTACCCCAGAAATAGCCGTTGTAGTGCGTACAGGTGGTATGGAACTTCCTGATGAGCCAAGTGTTTTTTTCGGTAGTGCATGATTGCCATAGCGAAACCAGGATGAACAGGCTTAAAAGGCGAAATATTTTTCCGGTCGACACCAATGGCAAAGAGGTTAAGCTATAAATAACTGTTTTTTGTGAAAAATAGTATGCAAAAGTAAGAATTTGGGGCTAAGAATGAGATTGAGGCTTAGATTAAGCTTGAGAGGGCTGAATAACCTACTTTTCTATAATCAACTTACCACTTGCAATAGTCTCACCTTTTTCGGAAATAATGCGGTACAGGTAAATACCCGGTGGTTGAGAACTCATATCGAGAGAATACATAGTAGAGGATATGGGGTATTGCGAATCGTGGACTTTCTCTCCCAACATATTATAAACTTCAATATTAGCTTTTTGGTTTGTTCCCTGTTCTTGAAAATTAAAAATGCCTTTTGAGGGGTTGGGGTAGACTTCAACGTTTTTGTTTTTATCGAGTTCATTTATGCTGTTCGGAATGGTCCATACTGCAATACTATTAGTAGCAATTCCACCAGCTGAATCAAAATTACCTGCAGCATATAGCTTACCATTATATATTGCAATTGCACCAACCCAATTTTGCCCTCCAACTATTCCAGATCCTAAAGCTGACCAATTTGAGCCATTCCATTCTGCAATATCATTGGCCGGTTTTCCTCCTGCAGAGTCAAAACCTCCCCCCACATATAAACTATCATTATAACTTGTTATGGCTAAAACCCTATAGGTAGTTTTAATGCCCTTCCCAAGTGTAGACCATGAACCCCCATTCCAAACTGCAATATTCTTTGCTGGCTTCCCACCAGCACTGTCAAAGCCACCGCCTGCATATAAGTTTCCATTTAAAACATAGAGAGCATCAACCTCACCACGTATTCCTAATCCGACAGTAACCCATGATTTTCCATTCCATTCAAGGATGCCACTGATAGGCTGGTTTCCGCTCCCGGTAAATGAACCTCCAGCATATAAATTACCATTATATACTGCTAAGGTTTGCACCCCATTTCCCCAAAGCCCACTACCCACTGAGTCCCATGAAGTTCCATTCCAAACAGCAATTCCCTCCGCTGCTTTTCCACCGGCATTATATAACTCACCACCTGCGTATAAATTACCGTTATAAACAACCAGCGCATTAACTGAAGTTCCGCTTATACCTGTCCCTAATGAGGACCAAGAAGTACCATTCCATGAAGCAATATCGCTTGCCGGAGAAGAAAAGTTTCCACCAAAAATCAGATTCCCATTATATACCGTTAAAGAATAACCATATACGCAACATGCACCGCTTCCAACTTGAGACCATGTGGTGCCATTCCAAGCTGTGATATCTTTACCTGGAGAATAAATATCTCCTGCAGCAACCAGGGTACCATTATATACTTGCAGATTATAGATAAAAGCGCCCGAACTTACTCCACTACCGACTGCCGACCATGTTTGTGCATTTATGGTTACATAATTGAACATTATAGCCCAAGATACAAGTAGTAGTTTTTTCATGAGTGTGTGGTTTATAATATCAAATATAAGAAATTGCCCAATATCTTTAACTAGACAAAAGGTGGGTGCGCGTTAGCTGCAAATGATACGACAAAGTTTTGCGTTAGGGATAGTAGCGTATAATACAAAGTTAGCAACAAAAGGTAAAAATCATTCTTGCCAAATCTTCCACAATCCTATTCAATTCAGGCTTTCAAGACTTCTTACAGACAAATTACGCCTTTTTCTTATTTCCATCTTTTTACAGGTTTTTGCCTCCTTTTGCGACTAACTATTGCCACTAGTAACTATGTCAGACCTTTGAAAAATCAAATATTTATTAACAATATTCCCTATGAAAAATAAGATAGTAAACTCAGAAATATACCGCCATAAAAACGAATATGGCAGTATTGCGCTTAAAAGCCGCAAAAACGGAAATAACCCCGAATCCTTATATATTGAAGTTTATGAAAAATCAACTCAAAAAAGGCATCTTGAATTTTTAAACCTCTTTCTAACAGGCGATAAGGCTTTAGATATTTTAACTAAAACACATGCGCTTGGTAAATGTACAGGGTACGTATTCCATGCCCCTAAAATAAGCTCCTTAAGCTTTACAGACTTTTTTAAAGAACAAATTAGCCGGATAGATGATGTAAGAAGTCGACGAAACCCAAATGTTTCGTTAAAGAAACTACATGCATTTGCCAATACAGATAATATCCCTTTTACTAAAATAAATGAGCATTTTCTCCTTTCCTTAAGAGAATGGCTATTAAACAGTGCTCCTAATAATAATCTGAAAACTATAACTAAGACCCTTGAAAAGAATACAGCCAGTCTTCATTTCAGTAACATTATGCGATTTGCTAATAAGGCTCAACGTAAGGGATTAATTCCATCTTCGGCATATGCTCCTAGTGACATTCCTGGTATTGGAATGGTGGTAAAAGCCCCTATTACGCTTACTGAGGAAGAAATAATGAAGTTGCAAAGTACCCCATATCCAACCTCACCTGAAATATGTAAGGGTTTAATGTTACAATTTGCCTGTGGTCAACGTTGGGGAGATATACGGGACATGACTTGGGAGCAAATTGTATTGGACGGTGATGTTTATAAAATAGTCCTTCAACAGGAAAAAACGAAAAAGATACTTCCTTCATTTATTACGAAAGGGTTAGTAGATTGGATTGGTGAAGGAAAAGGGCGTAAGGGGAAAATATTCACCAAAATACCTACTGATAACAGTGTACGTACAAACATGAAGAATTGGTGTAAAAAAGCGGGGATTATTAAGAATGTTGGCACACACACTATGAGAAGGAGCTGCGCCACTATTCTATATAAGAAAGGAGTACCACTTTACACGATTAGCAAAATACTTGGTCATAGCAGTACTGATATAACCTTGCGTTATATTGGATTAGATGAAACTGATATCCGTAATGGACTGAATGCATTAAAAGATATGACTAATGGCTTTACGTATAGTAAGACTGCTTAGTTCGCTTCTTTGAAAAATGAAAAAGGCCCTGAGTGTAATTTACACTCGGGCCTTTTTTGATATAGTACGTATTTATACGTATTAAATACATGTAACACTTAAAATTAACGCCAAATTATTTGGAAATTTAAATTTCTTTTATAGATTTGTTTTATCAGAGTACACATCACTGCTCAATCAAATTCTAACTGATTAAACCTACTCACCATGAAAAAGCTCACTATTGACGCGAAAAGATTTATTGTTCTCTTTTCAACATTCTTCCTGACTTTTTCTCTGGTGAAGGCACAACAGTCTTCTATAACTATTACACCTTCAAGCACCGTAATATGCTCGGGCGATTTAGCTAGCCTTACTGCAAGCGTTTCCCCATCTTATTTATGGAGCGACGGTGAAACCACAAACATAATTGTCGTTACTCCTACGGTAACGACTACTTATTCAGTAATAGGTACCGATTCTTTAGGTAACCCCGATACAGCTATTCAGACAATAACCGTAAACCCCTTACCCATCATAAGTATTACAGCCAGTGCAACTACTATTTGTTCAGGGCAATCAGTTATGCTTAATGATGCATCTTCAAGCAAGCCATCTCCGCATGGCCCATCTTATTCATGGAGCGATGGAGAAACCACAGATACTATTATAGTAACTCCTACTTTTACAACAACCTATACCGTTACATTTACAGATGCAAATACATGTTCCGGTTCCGCTACGCAAGTTATAACCGTTAACCCAATACCAATTATTAGTATTACCTCTCCGGGAACTTCTTCTACTTATTGCTCTGGCAATTCAATTACTCTTGGTGCACAAGATGCAAATAATACTAATTCTACCTATGTATGGAGTGATGGGGAAACGACAGATAGTATTACAGTTATTCCGGCAGCAACCACTACCTATTCAGTAACATTAACTACTCCTGAAGGTTGCATTGGTTCTGATTCAAAGGTTATAACGGTTGTGCCTACACCTGTGATATACATTACTGCTACAGCAACATCAATTTGCCTAGGTAGCTCTGTTACTCTCAGTGATCCGATAGTTGGAATTACTGGTCCCCCTCCGAAAGGTTCTACATACAAATGGAGCAATGGAGCTTCAACAGAAAGTATAACAGTAAGCCCGCTGGTTACGAGTATCTATTCCGTAATATTTACAACTCCGCAAGGATGCCGTGCCAGAGCATCCCAGGTAATCAGAGTAAACCCATTACCCGTAATTAATGTCTCGACTACCACTGCCACAATTTGTTCCGGTAATTCTTCTCTTCTTACAGCAAGTGGTGCAAGTACATATTTGTGGAGCGATGGCGAAACGACAAGTACAATAAATGTGTCACCTTCGGTAACAACAACCTATTCTGTAACCGGGGTTGATATAAATGGATGTTCAAATACGGGTTCTTTGGTTATAACTGTTAGCCCGGCACCTTCAGTTAGCATCACTGCTTCGGCAACAACTATTAACCCGGGCAGTTCAGTTTCTTTAACTGCCGATGGTGCAAGTTCATATGTATGGATGTCTTCAACTTCATTGAACTCAAGTAAAGGTGCAACTATAACTGCCACACCAACTGTAACTACTACATATACAGTAACAGGAGAGAGTACTTTAGGTTGCTTAGCTACACAAACTGTTATTATAAACGTAAATACCGGGCCTATCTTTATCAACCCTGCTTCTGCCACCATTTGTGCAGGTAGTTCTGTATCTCTTAGTGCCACAGGTGGCGTTAACTATAGCTGGAGTACAGGTCAGCATGGACCAACAATAACTGTTGCGCCAACCGTAACTACAAAATACACTGTAACCGGAACGGTAAATCATACATCAGCGCAACAAACGGTGGTAGTAAATGTTAATCAATTGCCAACTATATCTATCTCTCCTTCAGCAAAAGGTGTATGTTCAGGTAGCCCGGTTACTTTAACAGCAAGTGGTGGAGATACTTATTTATGGAATACCGGTGCTACAACAAATACCATAACAGTTAATCCCACAACCTCAACTTCTTATTCTGTAATAGGAACAGATTCAAAGGTTGGGTGTTCCAATACTGCAACAATTAATATTCCTATAACTCCGCTTCCGACTGTTACAATTGATGCTTCTTCCAAAACAATATGTGAGGGTAGCTCAGTAATGCTTACTGCAAATGGGGCAATTTCATATACCTGGAATGATGGCGAAACAACAAGTTCAATTGTTGTAGTGCCAACTACTTCAACAACATACACAGTAACAGGAACAGCTAATTCAGAATGTTCCAATAGTGCAACCGTTGCAATTTCTGTAAACCCTTCTCCCACAATATCAATAACGTCAACATCCGATAGCGTTTCTGAATGGCAAAAGGATACCCTTACCGCTTCCACCGCTTCAAACTATTTGTGGAATTCCGGAGCTACAACTAAATCGATAGTCGTTTCTCCTGATGTTTCAGTAATGTATAATGTTACAACAACTGCCGCAAATGGGTGTGTTGGATCAGACAACAAATTAATTTACAGAATAGTTAACTCAGCTGAGTGTTATGGCGATGTAACTTATCAAGTTGCGGTAAATGGTAATGGATCCAGCACATTTAGTATTACAACAACTCAGTCTGATGAGCTTATTGTTATCTGGACCGGTGGAATATATTACACCTCAAACCCTCCATCATTACAAACGGCCGTTAAAGTAGATGGTAATTATGCAACACTTCTTTCTACTAGTGGTAGCTCCAAGCTCGGTGATTTGACATTATACGCCTATGCTTATCTTGCGCCAGTTGCTAAATTGCATACTATTAATGTACTAAGTGATGGTAATATTTTTTTCGGACCACCTTATGCATGGGATAATTTTGCTGCAGCATTTTATGTACAAAACTCCTGCTTACCTTTAAATATAAAGAGTTGTTATCAAGTCCCAGAAGTCTCTGGAAAAGGAACCTTGAGCACCACAGTTAAAACAAGCATTCCTAATTCAGTAATATTTTCCGACTTCCTACAAGCTAATAATGCTGGGAGCGGTCCATATATATATACATGGGTTCCAAATAATGGTAATCTTTCTCAATACTCTAATTTTTATGTTAGTTACAGCCCTTATGATATGAATTCCAGTATTATTATTCCATATACTCCTACCCCTGGAAATAATGTAATTACTTGCGGAAATGGTGCCCCAACAACTATAGAAGACATATTAGGTAATGTTGTAATTCAACCTCCGTTATGCGGCTTAGAGGTTTCAACTACACCGACCAATCCTACTGTATCTCCATGCACAGCGGGAAGCATAAATGTTTCAGTTAAGGGTGGGAATCCTCCTTATTCTTACACATGGTCACCGAATGTTAGTAGCAATGCAAGTGCTAGTGGGTTGAGTCCGGGCACATATACCATTACAGTGAGCGACCCTGGCGCACCTGCTTGTGCTGCACAAACTGTTGTTGTTACTCTTACTTCACCTATAGTGGTAACAGGGGGGAATTCCACTATTTGTAGTGGAAGCTCCACCACACTTACAGCTAGCGGTGCAACCACATATACATGGGCTCCCTCAGCAGGTTTAAACACCACAACCGGGTCAAGTGTAATTGCTTCACCTCAAACAACCACAATATATACTGTTACAGGAACAAGTGGTAGTTGCAGTACAACGGCCACAACAACCGTAAACGTTATGCAAACCAATATTTATGGCCCATCTGCTGTTTGCGGAGGCATACCAACTTATTGCCAAGGAGGTAAGTCACAGGAAGGAGCCGTCTGTTATTATACATTAACATATACCGCAAGTATGTCTGGCTGTAATGGTACCCCTACCTATTTATGGACTCAACCTGCCTTTACACCAGGCACTGGTTGGATGTACAAGGCGTCCGGAAATACTGTCACCATTACTTTACCAACATCTACAGATTACATGGATATTAATAATGGCTTTACTTTAACTTGCGAAGGTTGTTGCAATGGCACTTGTTGTACACAAACTTTTACAGTGGGTGGATGCTGCCTCAACAATTGTGCCAATATTGTAAATATAGATCTTAATAGTGGCTTTCCGGCTTCGATTATCACTGAATTAGGAGTTCAACATATTTACAAATCTGGGGGTACGTGGAATATTTCTGAC
This sequence comes from Bacteroidota bacterium, assembly GCA_013289395.1. Classification (GTDB taxonomy): domain Bacteria; phylum Bacteroidota; class Bacteroidia; order JABEUT01; family JABEUT01; genus JABEUT01. The sequence goes on along the minus strand of JABCZY010000025.1, from coordinate 15,115 downwards.
GTTAACACTGCATATAATGTGGCTTGCCTGGAAATTGATGGTGTACTTAAAGTCGACAATAATTTGATTATAAGTAACTCAGATATTTATTTTGGAACAAATGCTGAAATTGATATTAGCTCGAATGCAAAACTGACAATTGAAAACTGTCATTTACATGCCTGCAACTATATGTGGAATGGCATTTATGTACCGAATGGTTCTGAAGTAGATGTAATTGATGGCAGCTTAGTAGAAGATGCTAAAAGCGCTATTGTTTCAATAGATGGAGGTAATTATGATATTGAAAACAGTACACTAAATAAAGACTATATAGGTATTACAGTACAAGCTTTTGCAGGTACACATCCTGGTAGTATAAGAGGCTCTGAAATAAGTTGCAATGGTATTTTGGGCAGCACTCCACCATATAATAGTAGTAAACGTGTTACCATTAATGCAAGTAGCCCTGCTCTACTGGTTGCTCCATATTCAGGGCATAGATCATCTACTGGAATTTTAATTAATTCTGTTAATTCCATAACTATTGGAAATCCTTCAATTCCGGTTGTTAAGTATGCCAATTACTTTGAAAACCTCGATTGTGGCATAAATTCAAATGCTTCCGGAGCAACGATAGTCAATAATGACTTTTCTGATATGTATTTTGCCAATGGTTATAATAAAGGCGCCTTCTGTAGTGGTGTATATGCCAATGGTGGAGGTATCAGTACAAATAACCTAATAGTAGGCGGTACATCAGTATCAGACAGAAATACATTTACTAACTGTATGAATGGTTTACAGGTAGTGAATACAGTAAATGCCACTATCGAAAACAATGCAATAAATGGACCTACGTTTACTGCACCAAATCTTCCTAATGGTATATACCTGCTTGCAAATCAACATGGTAAAATTTCAATAACACAAAATACTATAACCAATTGCGAGGAAGGTATTTACAGTGTATTTAATTTTAACGCAAGTATAACAATCAATACTAATACTATTACCGGCAGCCCTTTATGGGCTGGTATTCCGAGTGGAGGTATAGTAATACAGGAAACCCCTGTAACATCAATAAACTACACTATAAATGGCAACCAGATAAGTGCAGTAGATAACGGTATTTTTACTGAGAACCTTTGGGGACATACCAATATTGTTAACAATAAAATTACCATTGATGGGCTCGGCAATACCTCCAAAATACAGAACGAGGGAATTTACATGGCCAACTCAACAAATGCTTACATCGATGATAATCACATTTATGGGCCTGGCCTTTCTCATACTATTGGCGAGGGTATAAGACTTGATATGGGCAATGCAAATAATTTCGTATTGTGTAACGATATACATCATATAGCCACGCATCTCGCATTTGAAAGCCCAGCAGTTCCTAATACTACGGTAGATAATAACCAGATGGATGATTACAATGTTGGTCTATATCTCAATAATAATTCAGATATAGGCACACAGGGTTCGGCCACACATGGCAGTGCTAATGAATGGCTTACGCCTGGCTTTAGTACCTATTGTAACGGTGCATCTAACATTACCGGAACGGGAACAAAAATTTGGGTAACTTCTTTAGGTTCTCCTAATACTTACCCATATTACCCAGGAATATTCACAGAAGGAGCCATTGCTCCTTCACAAAAAATACCATTCCAAATGAGTACTGGTCTTGATTGCGATGTTTGCGGGAATTTTATTCCTAATTATTGTGTTATACATATTAATCCATTACAGGCAATTGCAATTATTAATAATTCCACCCTATATACTTCGTATGCTTCGCCAACACATTGGCATACCAAGCATTCTTTGTATAAGTACTTAACTCAAGCAGATTCTTCACTGGTTGACAGCAGTACTGTTATACGGAACTTTGTGGACAGTTCAAGAAAAGCCAATGTGGGAGGTCTGGAAAAGATTAACACACTTCTTTCAGATTCAATGGGTATTAGTGCTGCAGATGTTTCAACTGCACAAACGCTTAATAATGCACTTGTAAACCCTGATACAGTGGAAGCAACCGCGCAAGCGGTTTATAAAGTTATACTAAGTATGGATTCAAGCTCATTTAACATGCCCGATTCAAACGAAGTGAAAACCCTGGAAGGCATAGCGCCTCTTTGCCCTGTACAATATGGGTATGGCGTGTATATGGCAAGGGCCTTGTTAAGCCTTGTAAGTAACACACAATATATAAGCGCGTGTGAACTGCTTCCTTCGGTTAACGGCCAGCCTGAAATAGCTAAAAAAAGAAATGAATCAACTGCGGTTGCACCACTTGTTGAAGTATATCCAAATCCGGCTAATACCTTGTTGAATATTGCACTCAATATAAGTCAGGTACAATCACCAACAGTATGCATTTTTAATATGATGGGTGAGCAAATTAAATGCCTTGAGTTAACTGATAATATAACTGCTATTTCAACAAGCACTTTAGCACAGGGCATGTATTACTACAGAATAACTAATGCAAACGGAAATCTTATAAAGGCTGATAAGGTTATGGTTATGCATTGATTCGTTTTTCATATATTTATAGAATGAAAAACATATTGGTTGCAGTTTCTTTGCTATTGGTTCAATTTACCAGTGCCCAATACTGGCAACCTGTTGGTGGTGGTACAAATGCAGTTGTGTCAGGTTTTGCAACATATAATGGATTGTTATATGTTAGTGGAGATTTCAGCAAAGCCGGTAATACCCCGGCAAGTTTTATCGCGACCTGGAACGGTACAAAATGGGATAGTGTTGGCGGTGGAATAAAGCCAGATAGCGGTGGCTTAGGTGGAGCTTACCCCTTTGTAAGTTATGATTCTATTTTATACGTGGCAGGACAATTCTCCAAAGCAGGAAATGATTCAGTAAGAAGTATAGCCCAATGGAACGGGACAAGCTGGGATTCATTGGGTAGCGGTATAACAAATAAATTTGGCTGGGTTGTTTATTCTATAGCCGAATATAACGGTGAATTATATGGGGGGGGGAATTTTATAGCCTATAAGAGTGGTATTGAAGAAATTGTCCGATGGAATGGAATAAAATGGGATTCTGTCGGTCATGGAACTGATGACGAAGTCAATGCATTTACTGTTTATAATAATATACTGTACGTTGGAGGTTACTTTCTGCATGCTGGTGGGCATAATGCTAATTACATTGCGAGTTGGGATGGAACTAAGTGGGATTCGGTTGGCACAGGAATGAATGACCTGGTTTTGGCCTTAGCAGTATATAATAACAAACTTTACGCAGCAGGCTCATTTACAACAGCGGGTGGCAGCCCTGCAAATAATATAGCAGTCTGGAACGATACGGTTTGGGCTCCATTAGGCAAAGGGGTTAATGGAGGTGTAAGGGACATGAAAGTTTTCAATAATAAACTTTATGTTGCAGGCTTATTTGATAGTGCAGGTGGCAAACCTGCAAGCGAAGTAGCCAGCTGGGATGGAGTAAAATGGAGCAATGTAGGTGCAGGCTTAACAGGAGGCGTTGTAGGTTTGGGAGTATATGACTCCTCTTTATATGCAGGTGGTTGGTTTACTAGGTCAGGGAAAGACACAGTAAATTATATTGCCCGCTGGAATGATACCTTAACAGGGATAAATGAAATAAGTAATAAGGTAAATAACATTAAAGTTTTTCCAAACCCTAGCAGCAATGGAAAATTTACCATTGAAATTACGAATTACGAATTACGAATTGCGGGTCAAAAGGATGAAATAGAAGTGTATAATATGATGGGTGAGAATATTTATAATACGCATTTTATTCAAACTCAAAATGTAAATCAAATTGATCTGAGCGGTCAACCAGATGGTATATATCTATACCGTATCATCTCTAATAACGGAGAACTAATTGCCACTGGCAAATTGATAATACAATAGTTTTCTATTCTATATAGTTAGAACGGAAAATGCCCCTCCACAAAAATTAAATTGGCACTACTGCAAAGTGATTTTATATTGATTACTTGTTCGGGGCTTAGCTTTAAAAAATCATTCCCGTTTGAAATAAGGAACTCCGTTCCCGTTTCATCCAGTATTCCGGTAAATTGCTTTTCAACTGTGTAGATAGTTACCTTTTCGCCTATAAGGTCCTGCAATAATTGTTCTTTGTTTGTCATGGTTTTAGTTTTTTAGTTTCGCTGCCTTTTCAACAAAGTTCAGCGGGGCAAGGAGGAATTGGAATAAATTATGCCGGGAAAATCTTTTGTTACCCGTGGGCGGAATGGGTGAATTCTTCTGAATGGAAGCATGGAATGAAAGAATAATTTACCCTTTACGTTTCATCTTACGATGTATTTCATCAGTACGGCAGCATGAAAAGCCCGCCCAGTCCGACAACTGGCGGACGTGCGTAGTTTTCAGCATGCCGTTCTGATGGAGTAAGTGAAATAACAAGAGAGGAACTGGAATAATTTATGCCGAGAAAATCCTTGACCTGTTGCCTGAATTTGCTTTGTTGCAGTTTTGTGAAACTAAAAACCTAAAACCATGATAAACATCCGTTGGCCTTAAAGGTGAAAATGTCTATCTGCTTCCGCTAGATTTTGACCTGAAAAATGATAGTCTTTTTGCACTCAAAAATGCGAACAAAGGAAACTCATTAGCTGTGTTTAAACGCATCGAAATATTTGCGCCATACAAATGCCTACATGGAGCACTTCAGATGCCCCTAATTTGCTTTAATTCAATTTAAGGCCAGCTTCTTCACTATTCTCATACCACAAAAAAGATATTTTTGAGTTTATTTTCGTTTGAGAAAACAAACATTTTTTTCGTTGTCGGGGATAAGTATTAACAATCTTCTTCCTGTTGCACTTTGCAACATATTTCATCAAGCAAAAACAATGAATTACGCAATGAAAATCAACGATTTACAATCGATTTTTTCAAAGGATTTGAAAATAATCAGTTTTCCCTTTATTCTTCGTTTGCTTGAAACAATTGATAATCAATGATTTGAATAGTTCTTTTTGTGCTTTTTGCGTTTTTCTAGAAAAGCTCAAAAAAAGGTATCTCCGTCGAACACCCTGAATTCGAGTGTAATTTTGTACTGTAAAACAAATGGTAATGGCTATTCAAATTTTGACTATCGGGGTTCAGGAATTGTTAGAAATAATTAATTCCGAAAGAGAGAATGCATTTTGTTCCGGCTATGTAAAAGCGAAAAAGGAATTAGATGCAATAAAAACTGAACCCAAGTTTGGAGAACTCTTGAAAGGTGTAAAGGAGCTTAAGAGTTATTTGGAATATAAAGCGTATTGGAAAGGCTCTATAAACACCTTGAATAAAATAGCACCCCAGCTTCTCGAGGGTGACGATAAAAAAGGCCATACACTTTTATTCAGGTGTGGTTGTATAGACCACGCCTTTAGAAATGGGTTCCATTTTGAACCTTGGAAAAAGAAAGGTAGTATCGAGTAAGTTTAATTTGAATTATTATGAAAAAGGAATTTGTGAGCCCTAAGGCAAAGTATCAGCCCATTATTACTGCATTGCGTAAAGAGGTTTATCGCTTAAAAAAAAGGAATAGACATTTAGTATTCGTGCATGATGAAATGAAAAGCCGACTTGAGAGGTATATTGCTTCTGATTCTAAATATTGTGAATAACTCAATCTTATGCGCCTCCATATTATCTCTATATTTAAAATATGGAGCGCATTATTATTGTTATATATTTCTTTATTTACAGCCGTTTGGAGGTTAAATGGTATACTTTCCCTAAAGATGGCTTGCGATTATTTTTTGCGACTAACTCTTGCTTCTATCAATATTCATGGTACTTTCAGAGGTATGTGGTTATTATAGCGTAAAGCCCACAGCGCAGCGAGGACTTGCAGCGTATAGCCCGACCCGTAGGGGAACGCCCAAAATTTATTTGAAATTGTGAATCTAAGCGGAAGATACTTCGACAAGTTCAGTATGACAGCACCTTAAAACCTACAAAGGAATATTGCCGTGCTTCTTGCGAGGCAAAGTATCAACCTTGTTCTTAAGCATCTCAAAAGCCTTAATAAGCTTTATGCGTGTATCCTCAGGCAAAATAACTTCATCAACATAACCGCGCTCAGCTGCCCTATACGGATTCGCAAAGTGCTCAATGTATTCCTGTTCTTTTTCTTTCAGCTTTTGTGCAGGGTCTTTAGCCTCGGTAATTTCTTTTTTAAATATAATTTCAGCAGCACCCTTGGCACCCATAACAGCGATCTCAGCACTTGGCCATGCATAGTTCATATCGGCGCCAATGTGCTTGGAGTTCATTACATCATAGGCTCCGCCATATGCTTTACGGGTAATAACAGTAATGCGTGGCACGGTAGCTTCACAAAAAGCATAAAGCAATTTTGCTCCGTTCGATATAATACCGTTCCACTCCTGGTCGGTACCCGGCAAAAAGCCCGGCACATCTTCAAACACAAGCAATGGAATATTGAACGCATCGCAGAAACGGACAAAACGTGCAGCCTTTCCTGACGATTTAATATCTAACACACCGGCAAGGAATGCAGGTTGGTTAGCTACAATGCCAATGCTTCTTCCGCCAAGGCGTGCAAAGCCCACTAAAATATTTTCGGCATAGTTCTTATGCACTTCAAGGAAGGAATCGGCATCAACCACTTCGGTAATTACCTCGCGCATATCGTATGGCTGGTTGGCGCTATCAGGCACAATGTTATTCAGGCCTTTGCGTTTTTCATCGCCTGCCTCGTATGGAAGCGAAGGTGCATCTTCTTCGCAGTTCTGTGGCATGTAGCTGAGTAACTGCTTGATATAGGTAAGGCACTCAACACCATTAGCACAACTGAAATGCGCTACACCCGATTTTGATGAATGGGTAGAGGCGCCGCCTAATTCTTCTGAAGTAACTTCTTCGTGTGTTACCGTTTTAACCACGTTAGGGCCGGTAACAAACATATACGATGTGTTTTCAACCATCAATATAAAATCGGTAATAGCAGGCGAGTAAACAGCACCGCCTGCGCAAGGGCCCATAACGGCTGATATTTGGGGTATTACACCCGATGCACGTGTATTGCGGTAAAATATATCGGCATAGCCGCCAAGTGATACAACACCTTCTTGTATACGTGCTCCGCCGGAATCGTTAAGGCCTACAACCGGTGCACCATTTTGCATAGCGAGGTCCATGATACGGCAAATTTTTTCGGCATGCGATTCTGATAGTGAGCCACCAAATACGGTAAAGTCCTGGGCGAAAACATATACTAATCGTCCGTTTACTTTTCCGAAACCGGTAATAACACCGTCGCCTAAATATTTTTCACGCTCCATGCCAAACTCGGTTGAGCGGTGTGTAACAAACATTCCTATTTCTTCAAAGGTGCCTTCGTCCATAAAAATGCCAATGCGCTCACGGGCTGTAAGCTTGCCTTTTTTATGCTGAGAATCTATACGAGCCTGCCCGCCACCTAATTTAGAGAGGGCAATTTTTTCATTCAGTTCATCAATCTTTTTACTCATGCTATCGGTTTTGAAGACTTGCAAAGTTAAAAGGAGAAATGAATTGAGGAAGCACCCAACCAAATTAACCTAATATCACTCTATATTGATGTAAATATTTTGTAGATTTCGGAATTATTTGAAACCCCATTAGCAGATATATATGAAAACCCTGACACAAAAAATAGTACAAAAGACATTGATTGCGGCATCATGCTTATTGGTATTCAGCACCACATCTTTTTCGCAAGCCACAGTAAGCCCTACCAAATCGGATACCATAATGGGTATACCTTATTTTATTAAAATAGGTGAGGGTACAGGTGGAGTGAAATTAGGCAGTTCGACAATTGATGATGTGCAGAAAATATTTGGTGAGGGAAAAATTAAAACGGAGACATCAAAACGTATGGGTAAAACCTATACCGAAAAAACTATAAACTATAAAAAGAAGGGCCTGAAATTCTTTGCCTTGAATGATAATAGTTCGATCATTTACTGTATTGAAGTTTCCATGGCAAACGCACGTACCGAAAAAGACATTTTGGTTGGTGTAAGTACGCAGGACGATGTGCTTAAAGCATACGGAGAACCATCGTACCGTTCACCGGGCAGCCTTGAATATGATGGCATGGGTGTTGTTTTCGAATTCAATAATGGCAAAGTATCGAGCGTACTGTTGAGCCAGAAAAAATAAAGCACCGGTTATCAATGCAAGCAGTTTCTGTTTCTCCTGTTATTGATGAAAGCTGGAAGGCTGCACTGGGTGATGAATTTACAAAACCTTATTTTGCAAGTTTAAAACAATTCCTGGTTGAGGAACGTGCAAAGCACACGGTATATCCTCCCGGCAAATTAATATTCTCTGCATTTAATCATACCCATTTTGATAATGTAAAGGTGGTGATACTGGGGCAGGATCCTTACCACGGGGCAGGGCAGGCAAACGGACTTTGCTTTTCAGTAAGCGACGGAGTTAAAATGCCACCATCCTTGGTTAATATTTTTAAAGAAATACAAAGTGACCTGGGCTTACCTTTTCCAATAACGGGGAACCTTGAGCGTTGGGCCGATCAGGGCGTGTTATTACTCAATGCCATACTTACCGTACGGGCGAATGAACCGGGTTCACACCAGGGTAAGGGCTGGGAAACATTTACTGATTGTGTTATACAACATATATCGAAAGAGAAAGAAGGCGTAATTTTTTTATTATGGGGCAGGTATGCACAGGCCAAAGAGAAAATGATAGATGCCGGCAAGCACCATATATTAAAGGCTCCGCACCCTTCGCCATTCTCGGTACATACTGGCTTTTACGGCTGCAAGCATTTTTCGAAAGCAAATGAATTACTTAAGGCTCAGGGCAAAAAGGAAATTGACTGGAGCTAGGGCATTTACCACGGAGACACGGAGAGCACTAAGTTTCACGGAGAATAACATGAAAATAAAAGTAACCAGCATATTAGTTCTTTGTGCGTGCCTTGCATATGGCCAACGAGATAGCCTTAGAAGTAATAAATTCTGTATTGAAATTCCGCCGTTATCATATATTGATGTTTACAGTTTGCCAACATATCAGGTCACTGCAGAGATGGGCTTATACCGGAACTTCTCTTTGTGCATAGAAGGTGGAGGTTATTTTGGAATAAATGGTTCGGGGGTTTTCTCTTCTGCTGGTCGTATTTCTGATGTGAAAGGATATATGGCTAAGGCTGAAATTAAAATCTATACAAATGCTAAACATATTTCAAATGGAAGTTATATTTCTTTAGAAGGAGTTTATAAAAAGCAATCATTCAATTGGCAAGATTCAATCCATTTGACACCTCCATACCTAACTACATTTAGAGACTATAAGAATATATATTGCTTAAATATAAAGATTGGGCGGAGTGAAATAGATAAGAGTGGAATTATATTCGATGAGTATTTTGGTCTGGGTGTACGGTTCAGAAATGTTAACTCTACTTTAACTCCACAACAGGTAGGAGCACTTAAATATGATGATGATAGTAATTATGATTCAGGTTTGACAGGTCAAGAGGTAATACCAGGAAAAAACGTGTATCCTAATATTGTTTTAGGATTTAAAATAGGGTATTGTATCAGATAAACCACTTTAGCTATATATTTGAACTGTGAAACGCATTATAGCTGCCATATTATTTATTGCCTTTATAACGGTAAACTTCAGTAAGGTTTTAATTGTTGTTCATTACGAATTGAACAAAAAGCAATTGACCGAGCAGTTTTGCGTGAACAAAGACAAACCTGAAATGCACTGCTGTGCCAAGTGTCTGTTGAAAAAGAAATTGGCTGAAGATGAAGCCCAACAAAAATCGCCTGCCTTGCCTGATGTAAAAAACGATATTCAGTTATTTGGTTCTCCTATATCAATACATATTAATAATAGTGATAGTAAGAGTGCGACTTTAATGTATTCTTACATTGGTTTAATTCCATCGGCAAGCAGTGCCGCTATTTTCCATCCGCCTTGTGCGTAGTTAATTTAGTATTCAAATAATGTATTTCGCTGAATAGGCGTGGTGCATATTAATTACGTATTCATACATTTTAGTTCATAATTTCCGGCATAGTGTGCCGGATAAAATTGATATATGAAAAAGATAATTATGTTATTGCTGCCTTTGCTAATGTTCGTTAGCATGGCAATGGCGCAATCATTAAGCGGAAAGGTTGTTGATTCAACCAATAATGAGGGAATTCCGGGAGCAGTGGTATATATTCCGCAACTTAAAATAGGCGCGACTACGAACGGAAGCGGAAATTTTAAAATAAATCCTATACCCAGAGGTACCTACGATATGGAAGTCAGCATATTGGGCTACGCCACGTTTACTCAACAGGTTACCATAAAAGACAGTACTACATGTACTTGCCACATGGGCGCTTCATGTTGTTCATCGAATGAGGTGGTAATTACTGCACTGGGAAACGTAACGAATACCCAGCGTTCTCCCATGCCTGTAGATATTGTGACGCACGAAATGCTGTTGCAGAATTCTTCAAGCACAATTATTGACGCCATATCTACTCAGCCGGGTGTGAATATGACCACCGAAGGCCCGGGAACTACAAAGCCTCAGATTAACGGACTCGGCTTCGACCGTGTGTTGGTTCTAACAGATGGACTTAGGCAGGAAGATTTTCAATGGGGCGATGACCACGGTATATTAATAGACCCGTATTCTATTTATGACGCGGAAATAATAAGAGGCCCTGCTTCTCTGCAATATGGTGCAAGCGCTGAAGCGGGTGTTATCAGTTTTAAAACTCAACCCTTTGCCGAAAGCGGAACAACACAAGGTAGTGTACTTACAGAGTATCAAACCAACAATGGCCTGATTGGTACTTCGGAAGATGTTGGCGGAAACCACAACGGGTTTGTCTGGGATCTGCGGGCAAGTAATGAAGAAGCGCATGATTACTGGAACCCGAAAGATGGCTATGTATGGGGTACAGCATGGCAACAAGATAACGCAAGGCTTACCCTTGGCCTTATTAAATCCTGGGGCTATAGTCGTATATCAGTAAGCGTGTTAGAAAGACGCATACAGGTACCAAATGGCAACCGCGACAGTGCCACAGGTGAATTTGTATACAATTTTCCTCAAAACGGCCAGTTTTATCCTAACAAAGCAGCATTCCTGGCTTACGATCCAACTATTGCAGGGGACAAGATTTTAACTGAAATACAAACCTGGTGGCAAAACAGTATCAATGTGGGAAATGGAAAACTTGGGCTTGATATAGGTTTTACCCGAAGTATCCACTATGATATTGATACCGGAACGGTTGGACGTACAAATTTTGCAGTTAATGACATCCCATACTCATTCAAATACCAGGTAGTTGGAAATAACTCAGGTTTGAAATTAACAACAGGTATTAACGGAACATACGAGTTTGAAAATAATATAGATCCGCCTCCTGCTCCTTATATTTCCAACTATCAGATTCCTAATTATACTGACTTTCAGGCAGGCGCCTATGCTATATTGCAAAAGGATTTTAAGAGCCTTACAATAAGCGGTGGATTGCGATACGACTGGAGTAGTTTTGTCGGGCAAGGGATGTACTTAATTAATCCAAATACACAATCACAGGCACAGGTTTCAGAAGGAACTGTAGGTGCAGTTATGCAATTCCCATCCTTTAATAATACATATACAGGCGCATCGGGCAGTATAGGTGCATCATACCAATTGCCTGAGAACAATTATTTAAAATTGAATATTTCAAAAAGTTTTCGCGCCCCTTCAATCGACCAGCTTACCAGTAACGGGGAAAACATTGGAGTTAATGCTTTTCAGCAAGGTAACTTAAACCTGAAGGCCGAAGAAGGCTACCAGGTAGACTTTGCATATGGCAATAATGGTAAAGACATAAGTTTTGAAGCCGACGGGTTTTACAACGTCATAAACAATTTCATTTTTCCTGTACGGGTGGAATCTAAAGTTGTGGGAGACTCTATGGTAGACGGCGTACCGTTTTTCGAGTACATAGCTACTAAAGATATCTTCACGGGGGTTTCCGGATATTTTAATATCCATCCATACGATACAAAATGGCTTGAGATAGATAATAATTTTACGTATGTATATTCTTATCTTCCCAATCAGACTGATTCAACCCAGCACGTGCCCTGGACACCTGCGCCGCGCCTTACGACTGAAGTTAGGTTTAAACTGGCTGACAGAAAGACCTCTGTACTCAGGAACACGTATGTGCAATTCGGTATGACGAAAGACTGGGCGCAGAATGATATTTACAGCGCTTTGTACAGCGAAATACCTTCACTTGCTTATACCATATATAATGCAGGAGTGGGCACCAATTTTGTGAACCCTGAAACAGGAAGAACAGTATGCTCACTATATATCAACTGTACCAACTTGTTGAACGTCGGCTATGCAGACCATTTAAACCTGGCGCAATATTTCCTTGCCTACAATGGAAACCCGGTTACTGTTACTAACCAAAGCCAGGGCATATACAACATGGGTAGAAATGTGGGATTCAAATTACTTTTCCCGATAGGAGGGCATAAGGAATCGGGTGCCGAAAAAGAGATGAACGATAAACAATAGCAGAAGAAATAAAGTGAATTATTTCTTTTAGCCCTGGGGTGAAAGCAATTTTACTTCAGGGCTTTCTTTGTTAGTTTGCGTATCTCATTATTGTTTTGGTCTGCTATATAAATATTACCAGCCGCATCAATAGCAATACCATAGGGCGAATTCAGTTCAGCATTTTTTGCATCTCCGCCATTGCCCTTGTGGCCTGCTTTTCCATCACCCGTTATAGTTGAAATAATGCCCTGCGCGTTTATCATGCGCACACAATTGTTGCCGCTATCTACTATATATATATTGCCATCGGTGTCTACTTTTATTCCAATGGGTGCGTTCAGTTCTGCTTGCGTTGCTTTGCCGCCATCGCCCGCATAGCCGCTTTTTCCATCTCCTGCAATAGTGGTAATTGTGCCTTTGCTATCAATCTTCCGTATACAGTTATTATTCTGGTCCGATACATATATATTACCTTTTGCATCTACATCAATACCCGCGGGAAAGTTTAGTGTTGCCTTCGTAGCTGAGCCACCATCGCCTGTATAGCCACGCTCGCCATTCCCTGCAACAGTTGAAATAATACCCTTGCTATTTATTTTACGAATGCGCTGGTTAGCATAATCGGCTATATACATATTACCTTTTGTGTCTATAGTAACATCGTAGGGGAATTCCATAGTGGCTGCTGTAGCCGGCCCTCCATCACCCGAGAAACCTTTTTGCCCATTTCCTGCAATTGTTGTAATAATGCCTTTGGCATCTATTTTACGTATGCAGTGGTTGCCCAGATCGGTAATATATAAATTACCCTGTGCATCGGTAAACAAACCCGATGGTGCACTTATCATTGCAGCTTCTGAAGGGCCGCCATCACCCTTATACCCTTTGTTGCCATTACCCGCTATTATTGAAATAATTCCCTGGCTGTTTGTTTTATGTATGCGGTGCACTTCTTTATCCGCACTATATATATTGCCAGCTTTATCAACTGCAACACCCGAAGGGTAAAACAATTCTGCTGCGGTGGCCGGTCCGTTATTTCCGAAATAGTTTTGTGCACCGTTTCCGGCAATAGTAGAAATGATGCCAGTGACACTTACTTTACGTATGCGGTGGTTGCCATAATCTGATACATATATATTACCTGAAGCATCTGTACAAACTATGCAGGGTGTTATCAATTCAGCATTTGTCGCATTTCCTCCGTCTCCGCTATAGCCGGGTTTTCCATTTCCGGCAAGGGTAGAAATGTTGCCACTTGCATCTACTTTACGTACACGGTTATTTCCCCAATCGGCTATATAAATATTACCTGCTCTGTCGACTGCTGCACCTGTCGGCCTGCTCAGCTCTGCATCCGTAGCTGATTTTTCATCACCCGAAAATCCTAGCTTACCATTACCGGCTATGGTTGTAATTATTCCACTGGCAACTTTCCGTATACAATCATTTCCTTCATCGGTAATATATACATTACCCGAAACATCTGTGCAAACACTATTAGGATAGTTTAATGTTGCCGTGGTTGCAGCACCCTTGTCACCCGAATAACCTGTTGCACCTGTTCCTGCAAAAACCGAAATAATGCCCTTGCTGTTTATCTTACGTATGCAATTATTATTCGCATCGGCTATGTACACATTGCCCGAATCATCTACCGCAATACCTGTAGGGTGCTTAAATGTTGCATCGGTTGCGGGGCCGCCATTGCCCGAGTTGCCAAGTTTTCCGCTGCCTGCAATGGTAACAACGCTTCCGTCGGTGTTCAGTTTGCGAATGCGGTTATTGGTTTTATCGGCTATGTACATAGTGCCTGTTTTATCTATTGCAATAGCTGTGGGGTAATTAAGTTCGTCTATTACATCATCATCGTCAAGCGGAAAATCATCGCTGCGCCCACCTATAATAGTTGATATAATTCCATTGGTATTTATTTTCCGGATGCAATCGGTATTTATTCCATCATCGGCTATATATATATTGCCGGCGGTGTCAATAGCAATTCCGCAAGGTGAGGTAAGTTCGGCATCGGCCGAAGGTCCTCCATCGCCACCATGCCCGTTCATGCCACTGCCAACTACGGTTGATATAGTATAGCTCTGGGCGTTTAAGGCATACGAACTTGCTAATAAAGCAATCACTATATATATATGTAGTTTCAGGCTTTTCATACGTATATCAAAAATAGGTAAAATGCGTTAATCCTTTTGGCAATTACATGGTCATAGAATAAACGGGTCTGCCCTTTTTTGACTATATTTGTATAAGTAGGTAAATGTTAAACCCCGATATAATATGAAACGTTTATTTTTCTTCTCTCTTATATGTTCCCTGTTCGTATCTGTCGCCACTAAAGCACAGAGCAATGCACAGAACGGTACGGCAGTAAGTGTGAGTGTGAGTGGTAGTGTGGTATCAGCCGATACCACTGTATTGAAAAGAGCAGTGAGCGCCAGCGATACTTCTGTGGTGTTCCTAACCAGCGAGGGCGATAAATATTATTTACTTGCCGATAAAAAGAAGATGGCTGTGTTTCAGAAAT
>JABCZY010000024.1 GCA_013289395.1 Bacteroidota bacterium | reverse complement strand
GGCATTACCTGCTTTATCGGTAGCTACCGAATAGGCAAAACACCAGCTTGTACTTGGTTTTGTAATTGATGTTTTTGCCCACAACACATTTCCCGTTGCATTATATTTAGCTATGCAAAAAGCTGACCATGGCCTGTTGAAACCTGCATTTAATACAGTGCTGCCAATCGTTGTAGTTCCCCTATAGCCGCCTGCGACAAATATATTGCCGGCCGTATCGGTTGCTACTCCCCAGGGTACGCTTGCGGTGCCGGTATCGTGGTTAACGTCGGCAGTTGCCCATTGCCATTGAGCGCCTGCCTTACTTACAATTACCAGCAATACAATACAGGTTAAGACCTTTTTCATAGTACTAAAGTAGTGAGTATTTGGTATTGAGTAGTGAGTCTTAGATTCGTAATTTTTAATTCGTAATTCTTAATTAATACGGGGCGGCTCTTGCTCCCTGCTTGCCTGAGTTTCCTCTATTCAGTTCTCTTGCAGCTAACCCGCGCCCACCTTTTACCTAGTTTATAAAAACAGGAGAAGTGACGGGCGAAGGTTTGCGTTAGGGATAGTAGCGTAAAGCCCACAGCCGACCTTAGGAGGCGAGGACTTGCAGCGTATAGCCCGACCCGTAGGGGAACGCCCAGAATTGAATTACGAATTAAAAATTAGGAATTAAGCCCCTTTAGGGGATGGGGCAACTGCCGACTTACGAAGTCAACTAACGACTAAATTCTTACCTTTACCACCGTTTATGCTGGCGCTGCTAAAAAAAGAAATATCGGTTTTCCTTAGCTCACTTATAGGATACATAGTAATATGTGTGTTTCTGGTGGCTATTGGCCTTACCATGTGGGTGCTTCCGCTGGACTCTAACATACTTAATGGTGGCTATGCAGGTATTGACCCACTGTTTGCCACTGCACCCTGGGTGTTTTTGTTTTTAATACCTGCTATTACCATGCGGTCGTTTGCCGAGGAAAAAAGGTCTGGCACGATAGAGTTGCTCCTCACCCGCCCCATCAGCGATATGCAGATAGTGCTGGCCAAGTTCTTTGCATCGGTGTTATTAGTGGTGCTGGCGCTAATACCTACTTTGGTTTATTATTACTCGGTATATAAATTAGGTAACCCACCCGGCAACCTTGATAATGGCCGCACATGGGGATCGTACCTCGGGCTTATATTCCTTGCCAGCGGATTTGTATCGATAGGAATATTTGCATCGGCTATAACGGGCAACCAGGTAATATCGTTTATAGTGGCTATAGTGCTCAGCTTTATATGTTATGCAGGTTTTGCGTACCTCGGCGATTTGGTGTCGAGTGGAAATGCGGGTAACTTTATACAACAGCTAAGCATAAGCACACATTACTCGTCGATGAGCCGTGGGGTGATAGATACACGCGACGTTATTTACTTTGTAAGTATATCGGCTATATTTTTATTAATGAGCAGAACATCGATCGA
This sequence comes from Bacteroidota bacterium, assembly GCA_013289395.1. Classification (GTDB taxonomy): domain Bacteria; phylum Bacteroidota; class Bacteroidia; order JABEUT01; family JABEUT01; genus JABEUT01. The sequence continues at coordinate 27,357 of JABCZY010000024.1, read as the reverse complement.
AAGCAGGAAATGGTAGGAATAATTTAAGATTTAAGATATTAGATTTGAGATATTAGATTTAAGAATTAAGATTTAGGATATAAGATTTAGAAGTAGGTAAATGGTGGGCGCGGGTTAGCTGCAAGAGAAATGAATAGAGGAAACACAGGCAAGCAGGGAGCAAGAGTCGCCCCGCATGGAATTTAAAAAGTAGAAATTGAGTACAGAACAAAAAAATAGTAAAAAAAGAAACGACCTTACAAAGCTGGCGCTGAGTATTGTAATACTGGTGCTGTGCAATTACCTGGGCTCGTTTCTGTTTCACCGGTTCGACCTGACCTCGGAAAAGCGGTATACCCTGTCGGAGCAATCGAAGGATATAGCAAAGAACTTAAAGAGCACCGCATTTTTTAAAGTGTATTTGGGTGGCAAGCTGGGTGCAGCAGGGTTTGTGCGTTTGCGCGACGAGTTTAAAGAGATACTTGATGAGTACAAAGCCTATTCGGGTGGTAAGGTGCAGTACGAATTTATTGACCCCGCCGCTATTGACCCGAAGAACCAGAAGGACGTGTACCACCAGCTATACGAACAAGGCCTGGTGCCCTTTAATTTGCAGATACAGGATAAAACCGGCAACAGCGAACAGATAATTTGGCCCGGCGCAGTGCTGTCGTACAAAGGCACCGACATGGCCATTAACGTATTGCAAACCCAGTTAGATGCCGACCAGGAAACACAGCTGAACAATTCTATTGAAGCGCTGGAATATAATATTGACAACGCCATTCATAAAATAGACCTGAAGACGAAACCCATTATTGCATTTTTGCAGGGCCATGGCGAGCCCGACTCGCTGCACCTTGCAGGCGCCATTACAGCCCTGAGCGAATATTACGATGTACGCCTGCTGCCCATTAACCACCAGCTGAACGGGCTGCAACTGTGCAAAGCGTTAATAGTAGCAAAGCCATTAACACCCATCGACGATAAGGACGCCTACATTATTGACCAGTTTATAATGCGCGGCGGAAAAGTATTGTGGCTTATTGATGAGCTATATACGCCCATGGATAGCCTTAAACTGAATGGCATTACTATGGCTTTCCCCAGCAGCGTTAACCTCGACGACCAGCTGTTCCGCTATGGGGTGCGCATAAACAACAACGTAGTAATGGATATGCAAAGCGGCGGCATACCGCTGAACACGGCCTTTCCAGGCGAGCAGCCACGCTTTCAGTTATACCCCTGGGTGTTTGAACCCCTTATTGCCAACAACAACAGCCAAAACCTTATTGTAAAAAACCTGAACCTTATTGAAATGAACGTGGCCAGCACTATTGACACCATTGGCCAGCCGGGCATTAAAAAAACAATACTGCTACGTACGTCGAAATTTACACGCCTGCTTAATGCACCTGCACGCATTGCTGTGGCCATGGCGCGTCTTAAGCCCGATCCGCAACAGTACAACCAGGGCTTTCAGCCGGTGGCGGTGCTGCTCGAGGGTAAGTTTGAGTCGGCATTTAAGGACCGCATTAACATGAGCGACGATACCCTGAAACTGCTCGGCTTTAAAAAGGAAGGCGAAAAAACATCTATGATAGTGGTATCGGACGGCGATGTGGTGATAAACGATGTTAAGAAAAATGAAAAGTATGCCTATCCTTTGGGCTTCGATAAATACACCCAACAGCAATATGGCAATAAGGACTTTATTGTTAACTGCATGAACTACCTTTGTGGCGACAGCGCTTTGCTTACCGTCCGCACCAAGCAGTTGCAGCTCCGCCTGCTCGATACCGCCAAGGCCCAGACTTACCGCACTCAGTGGCAGCTCATTAACATGCTCCTCCCTGTTGGTATTATCATTCTCCTCGGCATTGTGCTGGCTTACGTCCGGAAGCAGAAGTTTGCGAAGTAGCTAAACGTCATGCTGAGCTTGTCGAAGCACTTCCAATAGACTTAAGAACTTGGAACGCAGATGACGTTGATTTACTATGATTTTATCAGATCATACAAAACCTGTTGCTTTAATTCTTAATTCCTAATTATTAATTTTTAATTGAATTATTTGGGCGTTACCCACAAGGGGTCGGGCTTTACACTACAACTCCGCGCTGCGCTTGCGGGGTTTCCGCTGCAATCCCTAACGCGGCTAGGTTGGTTCTTGCTTGCTTACAAGTCGCTCTCACTATGCAACTTTATATAAGTGCTTTTGAAACTCAATAAATAACTCGCGGATTTTCCCAACCTCCCCTAATTTAGAGGAGGCGTCATTTATTGAATGATATTTCAATTCGAGCAAGCTCGGGAGTTTTTCCTGATCGAGTTCTTCAACCCCTGTTTCAATATATTTTGATAGTACAAAACTCAAAAACTCTTTTTGTTCATTATCCAATCGGGCATAAATACTTTCCTGTGCCGTGGCTACCCTCGCTTCTCTTGTAATAGGGCTTACAAAAAATGCAATGTATTCCAAAACATCAAACAGGTCACTTTTTTCAGCATCAATAAGTTTTTGTACAGTAGCCAGTTCTTCACTACCATAACCGGCTTCGGATAATTTTACAAGCAGTGCTTTACGTGTTAATGGGTTCGACCATATTTCCCGCAGTTCTTTTTCGTTGGTAAAGAAACCCGGCAATTTACCAAACAGGTTATTTAAAAACTCCTGCACAGTAATAGGCTTGCCACCTGGCCCCCAAAAGGTTGAATCTACCGAATGATATATTTCACGTTCCTTACCATCCTTTAGCTTTATTTTTATTTTCGGGATCGGTTCTTTTTTGTCAAGCTTATCTTTTGGTTCTTTGAAAACGGCAATCTTCTCAGTTTTAGGGTCTGTATATACGGGGTCAATATCCTGGTCACCATCCCACTCAGGGTCGTTAAAACGTTCACTGGCATTTACAAAATCGTAAATAGTAAAGTAATATTTACCATCGAACAACCTTGTTCCGCGGCCTATAATCTGTTTGAACTCAACAATATTTTTAATAGGGCGCATCAACACAATGTTCCTTACATTTCGTGCATCAACACCGGTAGATAATTTGTGCGATGTGGTTAAAATAGTAGGTATGCTTTTTTCATTGTCCTGAAATTCACGAAGATATTGCTCTCCCAGTTCGCCATCATCGGCAGTAACACGCACACAATAATCGGGTTCCTTACTTTTTTTGTACTGGTTAATTAAATCGCGAACGGCTGCGGCATGAAGCTGGCTGGCACAAAACACCAGTGTTTTTTCATCCTGGTTTATCATATCCATAAATAACTGAACACGCTTGGCCTCCCGCTGTTTTATTTCTATTACCTTATTAAAGTCTTCCTCTTTATAGGTTTTGGTTTTATCTATATCACCTTCCTCAATAATATCATCATCGTTATAGGTGTATTCATCGAGCGATGTTTTTATGCGCTTTACCTTAAACGGGGTAAGGAAGCCATCGTTAATACCATCTTTTAAAGAATACGTATATACAGGTTCACCAAAGTATTTATAGGTGTTTATGTTTACATCCTTCTTTGGTGTAGCCGTCAGCCCAATTTGAACAGCGGGAGAAAAGTATTCCAGAATAGCTCTCCATGTGCTTTCATCATTTGCACCACCACGGTGGCACTCATCTATTATTATAAAATCGAAATAATCTTTAGGGTATTCACCAAAATAAGGCGTGTCCTGCGGACCACTCATAAAGGTTTGAAATATGGTAAAGAAAAGACTGCCATTGGTAGGCACACTTCCTTTTTTACGGATTTCTTTCGGGCTTATGCGCACCAGCGCATCTTCAGGAAAAGTCGAAAAAGCATTATAAGCCTGATTAGCTAAAATATTCCTGTCGGCTAAAAACAAAATGCGCGGCCTGCGCGATCCGTCAAACCTTAAATTCCATCGCGATTGAAACAGTTTCCATGCAATTTGAAAAGCAATAAATGTTTTACCTGTGCCAGTGGCAAGGGTTAACAATATCCTTGATTTTTTTTCGGCAATAGCATCCATTACCTTGTCAACAGCAATATTCTGGTAAAAACGGCCACCCATACTGCCCCCTTTGTCCTCATAAGGCACAGCGTTAAAATTATTCTGCCATTGGTTTTGTACAGGAAATGTTTTACTCCACAATTCATCGGGCGAATGGAAATTGTTTACCTGCCCTTCAGCAGCAGTTTCCATATTTACATAATATATGTGCCTGCCGTTTGCCGAATATGCATTGTCAATATTTAATTTGCCGGCATAGTTTTTGGCTTGTGCTACGCCTGCACTTACATCTAACTCATCGCTCTTTGCCTCTACCACTGCCAATTTACGGCCTTTATATGCCAATACAAAATCAGCCCACAAAGGCTTTTCACGTTCACCGCTGCCTTGTATTTTGCCGGGCGCGATAAGATACTCCCGCTGAATTTTCACCTCGGGGTTAGCTTTGGCATCCCAGCCATTTTCTTTTAGCTTGGGCTCTATTAATTCAGCTCTTGTATCGGCTTCGTTCATATCTTATCCTTTGCTAAGACTCTCATTTAAAATTCTATCAAAACTCTTTACAAGGTATTTTTCAAATTGAGGCTTGACGTGTTCAGTATTTGTTTTAGTATTCTTGCCATTAAACCAAATTGACCTTTTATTAATGTTCTTGCCATTTTTATTTTGATGTGATTCCTTAATGAATTCCTTAGATGATAACAACCAGGTCATATCCATCCTTTCAGAATAAAAAACAAACCAGTAATTAAGTCTGTGCTCATGTGGAATAGCTGCAAACAAAGCAGCATCACCAAAGATACATTTTTTTGAACGGGCCTTTATTTGTACTTCAACAAAGCTTCCATCTGGTCTTTTCACAACTGCATCTATCGCATTGTCATCAACAAGGGGAATATAAAGGTCCAAGCCCTGCTTTAGCATTAAACCAATTATATAAAATTCGATTCTCTTACCGAACGCTGCTGTATTTCTAAAACTTGATACTTCAGTATTCTTCATGCTTCAATTAATGCCCTTGTGGTTTTTAATTCTCCTTTAAAAGCCTTCTCCAAAATGCTTTCCTTCAACCCTTCTAAATCATTTAACTTTTTTTGGTATATACTTTCCAGTTTTTGAGTTTGTGCAGAAAGGGTGTTCATGTTCACGACGATTTTTCTTTGATCTTTTAATGTAGGGTAGTAAATCACAAAACTTTGTAACTGAGCTTTTGTAATCGCCTGCCTTGTTGCGCCTTGTTCCCCTGTTTTTAATAGCTGGTCTTTATAATATCTTGAAGTAAGTAAAAGGTTAAGAAAAAGGGGATTCATTATTTCTTTTTTGGGTCTTATTATAGAAACATGTTGATTCACCCGTGCTGGCAAATATTCTTTTGGAACAACACAACATCTGGCAACAGATGCGCCTGTTATATTCAATAAAACGTCATTTTCTTCTAAAGTAACATTTGATAATTCTTTTGCTTGTTTGTCATCAATAAATGCAAGGTTTTTTTCTTTAAAATAACCGTCATGCACATTCATGCTTCTTATTAAAGAAATGCCCTCTGACTTGTAAGATGCATTCCCTCCACGAGGAGTGGCACCACTTCCAATTTTTGTCGTTATTTCACCCAAAGGCTTTTCTTCCCAATCTTTCCCTTTCTTTGCAAATATGCTGTTCAACTCACTTTGAAATAAGTCTTTAGCATTTTGCAGATTCTTTTCCGTATTCTCTTTTGCTTTATCAATTGTGGCAAAGGCTTCATCTAAAATGGCTACAATGCGTTTTTGTTCGGGGAGTGAAGGGACCAAAATTTGGAAGCCAAATATATCGTCCTTACTAAAACCATCTTGAGCTGAACGAGAGGCAACCTTAGATAAAGGCATTTGAAATTCGTTAGAGAGTAAATAGAAGAAAAAATATCTTTTATTTAAGAGTTTCAGATTAGGGATAGTTTTCATTATAGCTACATTATAGGCACCCGCTTTATTTATTAAAACCTTACCAACTGATGCCCCATATCTACCTAATAACACATCTTCTTCATTGCAGTATCTATTCTTTTTTGATTCAGGTATATACGTTATGTTTTTATCACTCCCAAAGTCCCTTATTTGTAAAAATCTTACATATCCTTTTCTTGGCTCAAAAATAAAATTAGACTTTGGTGGTTGTGATCCACCTTGAAAATCACATACCTCGCCTAATTTCTTCACCTCCCAGCCTTTCTTCATATCAATTATTTTTTATTCTTTTTAGGAGGCAGGTAGTTTTGTCCTGTAATAATGTTTTTGCCGGTTTTTGTTTCCAGTTCGTGCCTTGCTTTTTTTGCAATGCTGCCCCCTTTTTTGCTTGCCACCTTATTTTGTGGCATTCCCTTGGCTTGCATGGCCTCTGCAATTTGGCGGGTAGATAATTCGGCTAAGGCAGTAAAAATCAATTCCGCTTCGCTCATGTGGTCGCGCAGGTTTTGGGTTTTAAGGCTTTTCAGTTTTTTATGTTCCTGCACGGTTAGCCCGGCCCATTCCTGGTGTATAATATTGGTTAGTATGGCAAACTCCTCACCCTTTTTTATATCGTTTTGTTGCCAGTAGTCAGTCAGCTTATTACGGGTTTCCTGCCCCATCATGCGCTGCTGTATCCATTTTTCGCTGCGCCCGTGTTTTTGCCAGTTTTCCCTTGCGCGGTCAATTGATTTTTCAGGGTCGGCCATTTCCTGCATACGCTCATACCCTACTTTTGCCAGCCATAGTTTTATGGGTTCGGCTTTAGGGCTTGGCACCGACTGAATAAGACGCAAAAGTGTTTCAGGATTAGCTACATCGGTAAGGTATTTTTTACCGTCAGATGCCTCTAATTTCAGTCGGTTACATTTTGTAACCGACTCACTGCCTTCTTTGGTCAACCTGTTTTTTAATACTTTCCAGTAGTTTCTGGCAGCCTGGAAATCAGGTTGCTGTGTAAGCACCTGTATAATATCCACCACGGAGAAATACCACATTTCTTCTTTCTCATCATACGCTCTGCGTATTTTAAATTCTTCAAAAAGGGCTAAGTCGTTTTTCATTCTTATTCTTTACTATTACCTATTTGCGCAAGCTTAACTTGCGTAATTATATTGTTTTGGCTATCAGTATTTTGCAATTGTGCAACTGCCGGCTGCACAAATGTGTTTTATAATAATTCCTTTATAGTTGATAGTATTTCATTGGTTTGTTCATCCAATGCCTTCATTTCATTCAGTATTTCCAATGGATCGCGCAATGCAGCTTCTTCAGGTGCATTAGGGTTTTTTACACTCAAATCATATGTAGTGGCATCTATATCGGCAAGCTTAACCGTCCAACTGTTTTCGCTTTCAGCCTTGTTGTTTTGTCCCAAAGGAATCCATTTGGACAGTTTTACAAAATCAGCTAAATCATTTTCATTCAGGGGATTTGTTTTGCCCAGGTTTCGGGTAAGATTCAAACGATAGTACCATATTTTGCGGGTAGCTGTTCCTTTTTCAAAAAACAACACCACAGTTTTTACACCTGCACCGGTAAATACGCCGCCGGGCAAATCGAGCACCGTATACAGGTTGCAGCTTTCCAATAAATATTTCCGCAGGCTTATAGATGCACCATCGGTATTACTTAAGAATGTGTTTTTTATAACTATACCTGCCCTACCGCCTGCTTTCATCATTTTTATAAAATGCTCTAAAAACAGGTAAGCCGTTTCGCTTGATTTAATCGGAAAATTCTGTTGTACTTCCGCTCTTTCCTTTCCGCCAAATGGCGGGTTTGCCAATACTATTTTGTAACGGTCTTTCTCCTGTACATCGGCAAGGTTTTCTGAAAGTGTATTGGTATGAATAATGTTTGGCGCTTCAATGCCATGTAATATCATATTCATTATACCAATAATATAAGCCAGTGATTTCTTTTCCTTACCGTAAAAGGTTTTGGTTTGCAATATTTCAATATCCTTTGTGGTAAGGTTCTTTGTGGTTTTCAAATATTCAAAGGCTTCGCACAAAAAGCCCGCCGAACCAACAGCTGCATCATATATAGTATCGCCTATTTCAGGGGCTACCACCTTTACAATGGTTTTGATTAATGGCCGCGGTGTGTAATACTCGCCGCCATTACGCCCTGCATTACCCATGTTCTGAATTTTGCTTTCATACAAATGGCTCATTTCATGCTTTTCAGCATGCGTGCGAAAATGCAATTCATCAACCCGGTTTATCACTTCTCTCAGGTTATAGCCGCTTTGTATTTTGTTTTTCAGTTCACTGAAAATCTCTCCTATTTTATATTCAATGGTGTTGGGTGAAGTTGCATTGCCTTTAAATTTTTTCAGGTAAGGAAATAATTGCAGGTCAACAAAATCTTTCAGGTCGTCGCCTCCCAATGCCTTATGCAGATCAAGCTTACCATCTCTTAATTTGGGAGCAGCCCAAGTTTCCCACTTAAATTTTTTCTCAATCAGCGGCTCATACTTTTTCCCGGAAAGTTCGGCCTTATCTTTCTTTTCGTTTTCCAGGTCATCGAGATATTTCAGAAACAAAACCCATGAGGTTTGTTCCACATAATCAAGTTCACTGGAACATCCTGCATCTTTACGCAAAATGTCATCTATATTCTTAAATGTTTGTTCGAACATGGTTTAGGGTTTAAGCTCAGGTAAAAATATGAAAATTGCTGGCATGAACAAATAGGGTTGTTGAAAACCCCATCACTATTCACTTGTAATAAATTTAGGCCTTCCCTAACTTTGTATTGCGCCGGGGGCGCAATGCCTGAAAAGGGCACTGTATAATTAAGATTTAAGACTTAAGATTTAGGATTTAAGAACCGCGAACATTCATGAATACAATAATTAGTAATAGTAACACGAGTAATAATAGTTAATAATCCAGGGCAAAAAAAGTAGACACGAAAACCCCATCCAGTGTCTACTTTTTGTGAATCAACAATATGAAAAACAACAGCTTATGAGAAAATATTTTTTTGAGATGTGTCTACTATTTAATTAAGAATTAGAAACCGCGAAGCGCTCATGAGTTCAAATGAAAATAAACGCTCCACGAATAATTAGGAATTAGGAATCGAAGGAATTGGGGTTACAAAAATTGCACACGAACCCGAAAGCGTGTGCAAATGTGTGTAAAAAGAGAGAATGAATGAAACTGAAACCCACCCCTTACCCCTCCCGGGAGGGGATTAAATGCCAAAAACTACATTGAGCTATTTGTGCTTTCAACTGATTGTATTATATTTGTATAAGAACATAATAGTATGACTACTGCATTAAAAAACATAATAGAGAAAATAAACGACCTGCCTGCAAAAGAGCAAAATGCAATTGCGGCATTGCTTAAAGAAGAACTTGCGTGGCAAAGGTCTTACAACAAATCGCAAAGCAAACTTTCCTTGCTTGCTGCCGAAGCTACCGAAGAGTATACGAAGGGTAAAACCCAACCGATGAACCTGAAATGAACTCGGTTACCACTGAACGGTTTCGCAAAGCTTACTCAACATTGCCTGACCATATTAAGGAACAAGCTATTAAAACATACCGAACCTGGAAAAAGAATGCGTATCATCCGGGTATTCAGTTTAAACAAATACATAAATCAGAGCCTATATACTCAGTCAGGATTACCCTTTCTTACAGGGCCATTGGCGTAAAGAATAAAAACACTATTGTTTGGTTTTGGATCGGTTCGCATGCCGAGTACGATAAACTTATTGCTTCACTTTAAAAGGAGGGGTTACAAAAATTACACACGAACACTGAAAGCGTGTGTAAATGTGTGTAAAAATCAATTAATAATTAGGAACCGCGAAGCGCTCATGAGTTCAGATGAAAATAGACGCTCCACGAATAATTAGGAATGAAAGACAGGAAAAGGAATATGTTTCGACAGGCTCAACATGACCGACGGAGCTGCGTTAGGGATAGTAATGGAAACCCCGCAAGCGCAGCGCGGAGTTGTAATGTATAGCCCGACCCATAAGGGTAACGCCCAAATGAATTAAAAAAAGAATTACAACAAGATGGTAAGATTGCTTCGTACCTCGCAATGACGAACCGCCCAAGACATTAAATTAAGAATTAAATGGAAACCCACCCCGTAGCCCCTCCCAAAAGGGGATTTACAGGAAGATACTTCGACAGGCTCAGTATGACATTAAGTCGCGAAAATAGAGGCATCGTTGGCGAAAGCCTTAAACTCAAGGGCATTACCGGAGGGATCGAGAAAGAACATGGTAGCCTGCTCGCCCACCTCGCCCTTAAACCGGATATAAGGCTCAATAATAAACGAAACCCCATGCCTGGTAAGACGCTCAGCAAGCTCGTTCCACTGCTGCATGGTAAGTATAACGCCCCAATGGAGCACAGGCACATCTTTACCATCTACGTGGTTGGTAGCGGGCTTAGGCCTTGGCCCATCGACCAGGTGTGCCGATATCTGGTGATGGTAGAAGTCGAAGTCGATCCAGCGTTCGGCACTACGGCCTATTTTGCAGCCAAGTACATTGGCATAAAACGTGCGGGTTGCCTCAAGGTCTGTAACCGGAAATGCAACGTGAAAGGGGCGTATGTTCATAGTGTTATGTATTTAAAATGGCAGTTTCTTCAAATCGACATTACCTCCGCTGATGACAATACCAATGCGCTTGTTGGCAAACCTGTCCTTGCTCTTAATAGCAGCAGCAACAGGTACCGCACTCGATGGCTCAATGATTATTTTCATGCGTTCCCAAACCAGTCGCATAGCGGCAATTATTTCTTCTTCGGTAACGGTTACAATTTCACTTACATGCTTACGAATAATGTCAAAAGTTTTATCACCTAATGAGGTCAGCAGTCCGTCGGCAATAGTGCTTGGCGGGTTGGCGGGAACAATAACGCCTTGCTGCATGGCCCGGTAAGCGTCGTCGGCATTTTTGGGCTCGCCTGCCACCACCACCGACCCTGGCGAAAAGTAATGCGCCGATAGGGCTGTACCGCTGAGGAGTCCGCCACCACCAACGGGGGCCATAATAATATCGAGGGCCTTTATGTCCTCTATCAGTTCCTTGGCTGCAGTGGCCTGGCCTGCAATGATGTGGTAGTTGTTATAGGGGTGCACGAGTGTGGCTCCGGTGCGCTTCATTACCTGGTCGAGGGTGTCCTCGCGGTCTTGCTGGGTGGGCTTGCAGGTAATAACTTCGGCGCCATAGCCCCGCACGGCGTCCATCTTCACCACCGATGAGTTTTCGGGCATTACTATATAGGCCTTGAGCTTGTTGTTGCGTGCGGCCAGTGCCAGCGCCTGTGCATGGTTCCCCGATGAGTGGGTGGCTACGCCGTTCTTACGTTGGTCGTCGGTGAGGCACAGCACAGCGTTGGTGGCTCCGCGGTATTTAAAGGCGCCTATCTTTTGAAAGTTCTCGCACTTCAAAAACAGGTTGAACCCGAACATGGCGTTAATGCTGCTGCTGCTCATTACCGGCGTGCGATGTACAAATGGGGCTATGCGCCTGGCGGCGGCTTCTATAATTTCTTTGGTTGGATATGGTTCTTGCATACGATAAAATAATGGGTATCAATAATATGAAATCTTGCGATAGGTTACGGTGCTGTCTTTGTTATCGAAGTAGTGGGCCTGCTTTATCCAGTTGCCTATGCTGTCGTTTACATACACAACGGAGTCTCGCACACTGGTTACCTTGCCTGTGGGGTACTCGGTTTCGGTTGATTCAACTACCTTGTAGTTATAGTAGTACTCCCATACCTTCCGCACTGAGTCGATGCGCACCGGCTTATTCTCATGCTTCGGAAACTCCTCTTCCTTTTCATAGATATACTTTCCGTCAACATAGTAATCGAGCTCTTCTATCTTTTTGCCGTCGCTGTTATATACGTAGTCCTCCCGTTGTGAAATACTTGTGCCATCGCCCTTATACCTGATCTCCTGCAGCAAATGCCCTGCGGTGTCGTAGGTATAGGCCTTACGCTCTTTCAAGCGGTTGTCGCCGTCTTCGTTGTCGGCTTGTATAAGGTGCCCGGCGGCATCGTACTTGTACTCCATTATTACCTGGTATTTGGAGCCTGCATTGCCTACGTACATGGTGCTTATAAGGCCTTTGTCGTTATAGTCGTACCAGTACTGTATGGTGGGGTCGCTGCTATTGCTGCCACTGAAATAATAGCCTATGCTCCGTACCTGGCCGTCTTTGTTGTACCGGTATTCTACCTTAGGTGGGAAGTCGGCATGGTTTGTGGCATCCAGCTCAATTTCATCGAGCCTGCCATCGAGGTCGTACTTATAGTCATCGCGTTGGGCCTGCATGCTGTCGGCATCGAGGTATATGGCTTCTATTACTTTGCCGTATTCATCAAAAATCACCAGGCTCCGGCTTGAATCGTGGTAGAGCTCGTTTCTTCTTGGTCTTCTGGTATCTCTTCTGAAGCCGTCATCGGCCCGCCAGTTTTCAACCGTGCGCACCTTTCCATATAGGCCTGCTTTCGTTAAGGTAGATTCTCCCGGAGGAACGTAGGAAACCCAGGCTAGTGCCAATACACCCAATACTATTACCCATAATGGCTTCATATGGTAAATATACTCAGATTAAAGAATTTTGGAACAATAAAAAACCCCGGCATTAAGCCAGGGTCCTTTTACAATATATATGTTAATTATTACTTGGTAGCAGGTGCTGCCTTGTAGGTAATTGACATTGACTTATCAGGTGTACTAACTGAGAACTTATCAGCAGAAATTTCTGTGATCATGATAGTGTCCTTCTTTTGCTTGTCATCGGTTTCCATAAGGCTCATACCATCTTTTCCACCAATAGCCCATTTACCTTTTTGAGTTTGGGTTTGGCCCATGAATGACATTGTTCTTTCAAATGTGCTGTCAGCTTTGTATTCTACAACCATCTGTTTGAAAGAATCCATGAATGACTCATTCATCTTGATCTTTTCAGCTACAGCAGATTTTGTAGCGCTATCCTTAGCGGTGTCGCCCATTTGCTTCAATTTAGCCATTTCTTTGTCGAAATCAGCACTCTTAATGCTTTCAACTTGCCATTTTTTTACAATCATTTTACCTGTGTTCGAGCCACCAGAGCAGCTATACATAAACACTACTGTAACCATAATAGCTAAAATACCAATAAGTTTCTTTGTTTTCATTTTATAAAATTGATGTTAATTAGGCGGCAAAAGTAAGATAAGTTTTGATTACAGAGCATATTATTTGGCATTTATCGTACTTTTTGCCCTTAATCACGCTATGGTACTATTCATAGCCACTATTGTATTTACCCTGTTTAGCCAGCCTTGCAGGAATCTGGCCTGTGATGGATCTCTTTCAACTATACCTTTATAATACTGAATTCTTTCTCCAGCGTATGCATTAATATTTATGTTTTGCGAAGCCTGAATCGTTAAAGGGTCAATTATTCCATCATCTTTTACCTCAGCTGACCTTTGTAGTATTTTTATAGCGGCACCTACTCCGCAATTAACTGCAGTATCGAAATGCATGTACTGAAGTTCGGGCTTAAGGTCGGTACAATGAGATGGCGCCCAATACTCCTTTGCATATATATTCATAGCCTGTTCTTCAGTCAAGCCTGATATATCAACATCCGGGTGAGACATTTGCGCTATGCCATATTTAGTCAAGCCGCCCTTATCGCCGCTTAGATTGGTAATTTTACTACCTCCCTCAAATCTCATCAGTATGGTGAATGCTTCATTTATATTCATGTTATTTCGTTTTGTTCTTTTTCTTCACTCGTTTTTCAATAAACTGGTAAATTGTGATCAGTGAAACCACAATAGCCAGGATAAAGGATACCTCCTCACTCCAGCTCAGTAATTCTGTTGGTATGGGTCTCATTATTCCCAATACTTTAGCCGTACTGTGAAACACTAATACAACCAGCCACATTATAAATGCATATGGGCTATGTGATTGTGGGGTGGTGTTTTCCATTTCCATTACTAATGTTTAAAAACCATAAATCTGACCAAAATAATTTCTTAACATTAACCAATCTGTTTGAGATAAGTTTTGATTGTAAATAATTACATCCATCAAATATCCATTAGAGTAAGTAGTTAAATAATTACCTAAAGAGAATATTCCCGAAGCATAATTTGTGGATGCAATAGTACATGTAGTACTTGTGTTATGCCAAATGCTATCAAAATTCCCATAGACGTTTCCTGTAGTTCGATTTATTTCGACTGATTCAATATGAATTAATAAGTCTTGAGTTATGTTTTGGTTTGTTGGATGATTGACTGTATCTGTCCAATCATCAAAAAGGGTTCCACTATTCGCTCCTATTAAATAATATCTTCCACTTATACTATTTGTATCATCACTATTAACAAATATTGGGGTTCCGCCTGTTGTATTCCATTTTCGAACTGCAATTATTTGATATTGAGTATTCGCTCCAATGCATAGATTACCAATATTGAGTTTTAATGTCTGTGAGTTTGTGCTTTGAAAATTAAGGTACGGTCTGTAATTATAATTTACATCACCAGTTACATACACAGGTTGTTTTGAGCCTGTTGACTGGCTTAAAGTGTATGTTCCTGTAATATCTTGCCATTGGCTTACACCTGTACCCAAGGTTATATTTATGCTCGGGTTAAACCAGGCAACCAAACCTGTTGCGGGCACACCTCCTATTAACCCTGACTGTCCAAAACTTGTATCAGGAAAGCCACTGAATAAATTATTGGGCCGTATAACAGCATTTTGTGTGCCTATCTTTTGAAACCCCTTAAACGCAGTCATCTCTCTTTATTAAAAATCTCCTTGTTGTGCCCAGGCCAATACATTTACCGGCCCCGATGAAATAGCTGTTATACCTACATATATGTATTGCCCTGTTTTCAACTCAAGGTCTGAATACGCATTGAACGACCTAAATGAAGCTGCTGTTGTGCTAGGTGTTACGGCTGATATTATTAATTCATCAAATAGCTTTAGTGAGCCGCCTGAGCCAATCAGTCCATTGGATATAAATATCAATAGGCATCCGGCAGCAGATACTCCTTCCACTTTGCAGCCTATTTGGCTGACCTTTGTTCCGTTTGAACCTGCACTAACCAATAATTGAACATTGGTTGTGGTCACCCCTGTTCTATCTGTTGTAGTGGCAGTTATTTCTGCGTAAGCCATATTCGGGGTAATTGCGAATACGGGACTTGTGTTTGCGCTCATTAAATTTAATTTTAGTAGTTATAAAAAAGGTAAAGGTTGGCACCTGCAGGTATCGGGTTAGGTATATCATTTTGCACAATTTGCCTGAATGTAGGTTGTGCTGAGCCTCCTGAAGCCGGGCCGGCAAAAACTGTATTTGCTGTTTGTGTTTTCAAGGTAAATACTAATGTTCCTGCACCCGTTATCGGGCTACCCGATATTGTAAATATTGTTGTTGTAGAACCTTCATTCAAAGCAACGCTTGTTACAGTCCCTCCCGAAACTATTGTTTGCCATGTAGCATTTCCGCTGGCGTCGCTTGTTAGTACTTTGCCGGAAGCCTGGTTACCGTCCTGATAAAGGAAAGCCTGAGCCTGTATACCTGATACATCGACCTTTGTTGTTTTTGAAGGACTGTTGTAATCCGAGAAAGACGCAATTGGGTATTTGATACTTAGTTGCGATGTTCCGTTTCCATCACAGTCATTGCTTATCTCCATTATGGCTTGCCGCGCCGTGTTATAAATATTACCGTAGCGAGATATACCCAGGAAAGAACTTGCCAGAAAAGGATATCCATAAAAGTTTGACTGGTCAACAACCCAGGTAACAACTCCGGTGTTTGTAAGGCCAATGTCGCCGATCAAATCACCAACAGCAAAGTTATGTATGTCAACATTGAACAAAACACCGCCCGGGCTGTAATTCAATGCACTTATTTGAGCGGCGTTCAACGCCGTGTTCCTTACTTCAAACATATTAACAAGAGCCTGAAGGCTTGATACGCCAATTTGCAATCCGCCTGAACCGGCCGCCAGGGTTATAGCACCATCGTGCGTAGAATCAAGAATACCATCAATATATATGTATATGTTAGTTCCATCCCACACGCATCCAATAGTGTGCCAGGTGCTCGTTGTTAAAGCAGTAACAGATGTAACTGTTCTTGTTATTACACCCGTTTGTTTTATTGTAAACACAATATTGCCGCCGCTGTTTACGCTTATAGTCCATGCGCCGGTTATACCAGCTATTATAGTATTTAGCGCGACAAAGTTTATATTGAAGAACACAGTCAGACCTGTGAGACTTGAGCAAGAAGGATAACTTGAACATACTGCTGTTGACGATGAACTGAAGTTTGCATCATATCCAAAACCTCTGTTTGTTGATGTAGTTGCAGTATATGTAACAGAGGTACCAACAAGCGGCAGTTTGTTTCCTGAGTAATCATTCAAGCCCGATTCCAGCGTTTGAGTAATGAAAGAGCGGTTGCAATACTGCTCGGCTCTTTCACGCGATGACTGGATCAGGGTAGAGAGAATTGTGTCGTCGTCGCTGAAGTCAATACGCAGAAAGCTCTTGACCATAGAAAGAGATAACTCAGTTGCCGGAGGCGTTACTATTTTCAGTTCTGTTAAAGCCATATTCCAATTTGGTAATTTGATGATATGATAATTTGATAATTAATTGAGCGATTTTTTGATAATATGCTTGATATACTTCATCATCAAATTATCAAATGACCGAATCATCAAATTGATCTATGCAAATATAAACACAATGTTTACTAGTATTAAACAAATTAGTTATGCAGTTTTCAACAACCCTGCTTCCAATTCTTAAAATTATCCAGTCCCGCGCGAAACGGGGGCCATCTTTTATTATCGAAAGTAGTATTCAGTCATCGGTCGTTAGGGCAAGACTTGTATATTTGGTATTGAGATAACATAACATGAAAAAGAAAGAAACGAATTTTGTAATTACTCAATTAGGCAAGAATGATGTTACACTTGCAGGTAAGCTTATTGCTATGTTCAATGAAGTATTTGAGGAAAAGAAAACAGCGGCCGTAAAAAAGGCACATTTACAAAACATACTTAATAACCCTGCATTTATAGCACTTGTTGCGCTCGATGGCAACACCGTAATTGGTGGAATAACCGCCTACGAATTACCGATGTTATCATCTGAAAAGCCAGAGATATTTATTTATGATGTTGCTATAAAAAGTGAATACCAGAGAAAAGGCATTGGCAGGAAATTAATGGCCGCATTACTTGCACTTGGTAAAGAAAAAGGTGTGAGCGAAATATTTGTGGCTGCACATACTGCGGATAACCATGCTTTGAAGTTTTACCGATCGCTTGGCGGAAAGGCGGAGAAGGTAAATATGTTTGTGTTTGGTGGGTAATATTACCGGACAATGTTTATACGCATACAATAAACATATCGCGGTAACGTTTTCACTGCATCACCAATCATCACCACATTATGAAATTATTTAAGAGAAGTTTTGCATTGTTATGCAGCGCAATTGTATTTGACTCATGCCACAAAACAACAATAGTTGCACCAACAGCATGTATGACACTCAGCGCCACAACTATAAAACTAAGTGACACACTTACGGTATTAAATTGCTCAAAAGCAGATGTAGCATACGTTACGTTTTACGACTCAGGTAAAGCGCTCCCTGCAAATGCTGACCCTCAATACCCTATTTACTATTTCAATAGCCACAATCAATTGAAATACAACTTTACAAGTACAGGCCTTAAATATGTATACCTGACAGCAATTAACCGTGTAACAGGAGCACCTTATGAGTTTGAAACGCTGAGTGTGAGGGTTACGCCTTAGTTTAGCATAAATAAATAAGGGCCGCCTTACAGGGCAGCCCAGTTATTTAATTTTATTGGTTTCCATCTGCATGTTGTTTTTATATGGGCCTTGCAGATGATTTGTTTATGTTGTTATTACACAAACTTCAGCCCTTGTTCTTATTACCCCGCCTTGCTATGCCGTAGCGCTACGTGAAGGCGTACTCAGGTTCTTTGTAATTTCCCGTTGCCTTTGCCCCGGGTATTTTTTAAGGTTAGAACTTTTGTTTTATATTTTCGAACGTTCTAAGAAAATATTCTGATAGCGAAACTATATCACCAGGTACCAAAAGTCAATAGCCGGCCCCTTGTTTTTTTATTAACAGGGGCAAATATTTTCGGGTTATGAACAACCAAACTTTAATTTATGGTATATAATTGCAGCGGCAAATTGGTACCAAACCAAACCACTTAATTACCTTCTTTAAACGTAAAGTGCTTTTGAGCATCGCGCTGTTTCACCTGTTGTTTTATCAGGCTGTGCTGCACCTGGTACTCGTAATGCGTATGGTCTAAGGTTCCTTTCAGGCTATCTATATCTTCATTAAGTACTCGCTCATCCAACACAAGCTTTCCATCTTTCGTTAGCCGACCGGTAATATCAGTCTGCCCTACAGATGGCGGATCAGCACCCAGTGAAGTTCCACCGAGCATAAACGTTTGCCCTATTGTGTTTCTGTTCAACATGGTAAAGTAAATATCGGTACCTGAATAAGAAGGGTCAGCAGGATAGCTGATATAACTTAGCGCCCATACCAGTAAAGAAGTACTGTCGTTCAGCAATACCTTTTCAAGTCCATATGCATTTGCAAATTCTATTGAGCCAATATCCATTTTATCGGCCCAGGCTGCAAATGCGTGTTTCGCTTTTACCGAATCAATAGTGTAAAAGGTCTTTACTTCATCGCGTGAATCAAATACAAGGCTATCGTAAAACCATTCCTTAACCAGCATTTTTACTTCATTGGTGCCAAGTGAATCGTGTTTATTCATGTTCGCTATAAATGCCGAATCAATAATAACCGGAAACTTGTTATTCTCTTTAAAGTGAGTTAACAATGATTGCATTTTAGGGTCGATAACTACAGCTTTAGCAGACTTTATAGAATCTTCATATCCGGGCCCTTCTGTTGCTTTTTTATCATGGCTTGTGTTACATGCAAGTACCAGACAACTAAATAAAACAGCGACTGTTATGAATAAACTCTTTACCGACATAGCTTCAATATTCTGTGCAAGTTTACTAAATCATTTTAGTACTGTCATGGCACATCAAAATTGGGGCTGTAATATGGTAAGATTGCTTCGTGCCTCGCAATGACGAACCGATATAGTTGCGTTAGGGATTGCAGTTGAAACCCCGCAATCCGCCAGCTGGCGGAGAGGAGTTGTAGCGTAAAGCCCGACCCGAAGGGGAACGCCCAAATTAATTAAGAACAAGGAATATGTTTCTATAAACTCAATATGACTCAACCACCTATATTTGTGCTATGCGGCAATTAGTGCTATCAGTTTTTTTATTTATTTGTTTTAATGCCCTTGCCCAACAGGACAGCGTATTTCGCATACCTGCTTACGATACCGTTTACTATGATGGCTACAAAAACGACAGAGATTGCGCAATTGAAAAATTACGTGCGATAAAAGATGCCCGTGCCGGTAAGCTGCAATATGTTGATGTAGGTATTAAGCCACCACGCTACAAAAAATATATAGCCCGGTTTTGTAAACCATATAACATTACCTATTATTATTTACCTGAAGAAAGAATTGGGCTTGAAGGTTTTAATGCCATACGCTGCTACCTGGCTGCAAGCGATTCAATGCTGAAAGTAAAATACGGAGCAACAATTAAGGATGAAATAAACCACAAAGCGGACAGTTGTTTTTTTGCCAACATAACTAAGGACACGATAGACGCTAAGTATTGCACCAAACTTGCCAGCTTAAATATTGCAATGGTTAAAAGCAGCGCATATGGCGAAGTATTTCACGTTACATGCGATACCCTATTATATTACCGATTCAAAAGATTGGCCGGTCCGCTTGCGGAGCCTATGCAATTTATTAACCTGCTTATTGAAACTGATGGAACCATAAGCAATTACCACCCTTATTACTTTAACGCTGAAGGGGCAACCAGCGATACGTTGAAACATATTGCGGAATATAATGGCTGTCTTGAAGAATTCAGGCAAAAGGCACTTACATATATTAAACAGTACAACAAATGGCAACCGGCAATGGTTGATACAGTGCCCGTTCGAAGCTGGCACAGCGTTGAAATACTTATTGAGCCTGAACAGGCTGTAAAGAAGTAGTATTCCATTCAAAAACGCTAAAAAAACCTCTTTTTCAAAGAATTATGGCCCGATATTGCAAACAAATTATATTTTTGTTAGGATAATCTTGTCGCTTAAATAGATTCATTACTACAGAATGAAAAAAAATGTACTTGTAATTGTATTTTTAATAGTGTCCTCGGGCCTTTTTGCGCAGGTAAAAGACTCTACTGAAGCCTGGCATTATAGTACCAAAGACTACGACTGTGCCATATTTCCAAAGGCCAATAACGATTATGCACAAGCCGGCAAGCGTTTTTCACCTGATTTTTCAGATATTGATAAAGCTGAGCATGCCTTGCTTGAACAATTGCTGTTGCAACGCGATAGTACAAAAAGAATAGCCGATATTAATCGCCACCTGAAGAAGTATAAAAGGCAATATTTTGGTTATACAGGCACCAATGGACATAAAATACTGTATATCAACCTTTTTTGGGACGATAATAAATATGTGAAAGATTGGCTGAAACAAATGATGATGGTGCAGGGCGGCAGTGCAAGCTATTGGAATATTAAGTATGACCTTGATACCAATAAGTTGTTCGATATGCAAATAAACGCTGACGAATAAGCTTCCTCTTTACCTTACAAATAAAATTTCCCCCTGTAAATCAAGCAATAGGCTTATCCTTATTGATTTGGTAATGTAACCTTAATGAATTAATACGACCTTTGTTAGGGATTCCCAAAAGAAACAACATTTTACAGGATGTTATGAGTACTTCAATTTTTTTGAAGGGTGAATGGCGAAACCTTATTATGATCAACTATGAAATTGATCCTGAAGTTTTAGCTGGTTATTTGCCCGCACATACTGAATTAGATACTTTTAATGGCAAGCATTATGTTAGCCTGGTTGGCCTATTGGTTAAAGACAGTAAGGTAAAAGGTGTTATAGTACCTTACCGCCGTACCTTTGAAGAAATAAACCTGCGTTTTTATGTTCGTCACGTAAGCCCCGATGGCACCATGAAACAGGGTGTTGTGCTTGTTAAAGAAATAGCAACCAGAAAGCTAAGTGCACTGGTAGCCAATAAAATTTTTGGCGAAAACCACGAAGGCTGTGACACACGACATTTATGGTCGAACCCTACTGAAGATAAGGTAAGCATTGAATATATGTGGAGAAGAACAACCGACTGGGACTGGATTTCAGTAACTGCAAGCGGAGTTTCTTATTTTCCGAAACAAAAGACTGAAGAACAATTTATAAGTGAACGTGGCTGGGTATATAGCAAAGGCAAAAAAAACACCACAACTGAATATAATATAGAGCATTCAAACTGGAGAATACATAAAGTACATTATTCTGATGTTAACTGCAATTTCGAAAAGAATTTTGGTAAAGATTTTGCCTGCCTGAATAAAACAAAACCGGCATCGGTGTTTCTTGCAGACGGGTCGGCTATAACCATCGGCAACAAACAAAAAATTGAATTGGAAGCGCACCGTTAAGCGTATTAAATATCTATTTATCTTCCAACAAAATTGGCTGAAAGGCAAGGGATTCATTCTGTAATACCCGAAAACTGACTTAAATCATATTTTATACCAGTAGGGTATTGTTACTTTGTTATTTAGAAGAAGGATACGGGATGTATTGCCCCTAACAACAATACACCTGAATACAGAAAATAATATTGATGAGGTTGTGGTTTGTCGGGTGAAAACTTATGGCGACTACGCTCTAGAATGGGGGGAGGTATGGGGTCCTTCTCCCTTTTAGTTTCTGCTCATCACCTCTTCGGCTATCGTAAGGCTCCCCTCACGAAATTATACAGGCAAAAAACTATTAATGCTACTATTCCCAGCAGGAATGTACCTATAAGCAAGGAAGCAATACTTATTACAATTATTTTCAGTACTCTAACCATAACCTTTGTTGTAAACTTCTTATTAAAGCAGCGCAAAAGTACGTTGAAAAACATAGCTAAATGATGTAGTCCAATAATTATTATATTTTTGTGTACAACAATTAATCTCAAACCCAAAACAATGAAAAAACACATTTTACTTTTAGCAGCCGTATGTACAGCATTTATGCTTAAAGCAGGCGACCTTACCGTTAACGGGCATGGTGGCGGAGGCGACAGCAAACTTACAATTGGTATTTCTGTTGGTGCTGGTATTCCTATGGGTGACTTAGGGAATAAAACACGCGATACAGTTGCAGCTGACTCAAACAAAGCGCATGGCTTTGCAAATACAGGTTTTCACTTTAATGCTTCTGCAAGCTATATTTTTGCAGGCCCATTAGGTGTAATGGTATCTATCGGCGGTAACATGAACTCGTTTGATGGCCCTACCTATACTTCAGTTAACAAGTATCCTTCAGGCGAATCAGCTACAGGTACAAGTTATTATATTGGTGAATATTTAGTAGGCCCTTGCCTTTCATTAGGACAAAGCAGCCTGAAAATAAATATTCATGCCTTAGTTGGTTTAGTTACCGCTAATGCGCCAACAGTAACTACTACCTTTAGCGGTGGAAGCGTTGTTTCTTCCCAACCAAGCACCAGTGGTTTTGGTTATAACTTTGGTGCAGGTATCAAGTATAATTTCAATGAAAAAATGGGCTTGCTTGTAGACCTTGGTTACACAGGTGCAACTGAAACCTATACAGGTTATACATATGTTCAAAATTATGGTTCATCAACCTTAACAACTACAAACAACGGGCATAAAGCAATTATGAACGTTGGTATTTTTACAGCTACTGTAGGTATCGCTTTCAATTTGTAAGCAATATTTTTTTACTGAAAAAGCCTCGCAATTTTGCGGGGCTTTTTTATTTTACTAATATTACGGTAATAAACCTGGCTATTAACCCCCGATAATTCAATTAACAATGAAAAAACACATTTTACTTGCAGCAGCAATTTGTTCTGTATTATTAGTTAAAGCTGGCGATGAAAGCCTTACTTCGCATCATTTTGGCGGACATAGCGGAGGTGGTGGTGGCAGCAAATTCACACTAGGCATATCAGTTGGTGCCGCATTACCTATGAGCGAGTTTGGTACCGCTAAAAAAGACAGTGCCATAAACAGCACTTCATCCATACACAATGGCTTTGCCAAAACAGGCATACACTTTGACGTATCGGCTACTTATTTAATAGCCGGCCCTTTTGGCCTTGAGGCAATACTCGGCGGCAACTTAAATTCGTTCGATGCTGCAACCGCTAATTCTTTATACTACCCACATGGTGGTGCTACTATAACTGCACCAAGCTATTTCATAGGCCAGTATATGGCGGGCCCAGCTCTTTCATTCCCGGCAGGTGCATTAAGCGTAAACGTACATGCTGTGGTTGGCCTGGTTACAGCAAATTATCCTACTATAACCGAAACCTATTCCGGAGGAACAACAACAAGTACAGGCCCGAGCTTAAGCACCTTTGGTTATAATGCAGGCCTGGGTGTAAAATTCAGTTTTGGTGGCAACGTTGGCCTGTTGCTTGATGTTAGCTATATCGGAATCTTCTCTCCTGCATTCGATTATACTCCGCTTTCTTCCACTACAACATATTTAGGTACAGGTACCGACCAGTCGAACCATAACATGACCTTTTCAATGGTAACAGCCTCTGCAGGTATTGCTTTTAGCTTTTAACTCATTTTAGCTCTTATAAAAAGCCTCGCAGTTTTGCGGGGCTTTTTATTTTATGTAATATTACCATGCACTAGCGGAATATGAAGATAGGAAAAACAAGTAAGGCAAAAAGAATATGGCAATCGCTAGGACCCGGCTTTGTTACCGGCGCCAGTGATGATGATCCTTCAGGCATTGCCACCTATTCGCAGGCAGGTGCAGCATTTGGACTTGCCACACTATGGACGGCCCTTATATCATTTCCTATGATGGCAGCCATACAGGGTATGTGTGCACGTGTTGGCATGGTTACAGGTGGCGGACTTACCAAAACACTTAAGCAATACTATTCTAAACCTTTACTTTATATAGTATTGCTTGTTTCCTTTCCTGCCATTGTATTGAACATTGGGTCTGATATTGCCGGAATGGGTGCGGTTGCCAACCTACTCTGCCCTTCTGTTGACAGTGTAATTTTCTCTACATTCTTTTCTGCATTGCTAATTATTTGCCTTATATGGTTACCCTACCGCAAAATTGCCGATGTGCTGAAATGGTTGTGCCTGGTGCTTATGGTGTATGCAATCGTTCCTTTTCTTACAAAGCAAGACACCTGGGCAGTAATTAAAGCTACCTTCATTCCGCATATAGAGTTCAATAAAGACTTCATTGCTATACTGGTTGCCATTCTCGGCACCACCATATCGCCCTATCTTTTCTTTTGGCAGGCATCAATGGAAGGTGAAGAAAAAGAAGACAAACAAAATGTGGTAATGATAGATAAACAACCACTGACAGATAAACAAGCCTTGTCAGAGATGAAGATAGATGTGAATATTGGTATGTTCTTCTCAAACCTGGTAATGTTCTTTATTATACTTACAACAGGTTCTGTTTTGTTTCGGGGTGGAATAAAAAACATAACAACGGTTGACCAGGCTGCATCGGCATTGAAACCATTAGCCGGTAATTCAGCCTACCTGTTATTTGCTATAGGTGTTATTGGTACAGGGCTTTTAGCCATTCCGGTATTGGCCGGCTCCGTATCATATATGCTGGCCGAAACATTTAACTGGAAACAAGGGCTGAACAAAAAATGGCATGAAGCAAAAGGGTTTTACGCCATACTCATTGTATCAATTGTGCTTGGCTTCCTTATTAACCTTATTGGCATAAGCCCCATAAAAGCATTGATATTTACTGCTATTGCCTATGGCGTAACGGCACCGGTACTTATAGCTGTTATTATGCATATATGTAACAACAAAAAAATAATGGGTGAGTTCACAAACAAACCTATATCGAACATTTTGGGTTGGATAACACTTATTGTAATGACGGTTGCCGCAGTGGCCCTGTTCATTACAATGTAACCTACTTCTTCAGCACTTCCGTATTAATTACATTAATAGGTTTGCCATTAGTGTAGGCCACCACCTGATCGAAGATATCCGAGAATTGAATTTCATATTCATCACGCGATACATAACCGATATGTGGTGTACATATTACATTATCCTGTTTCAGTAAAGGGTCATTTACATCTAGCAGCGGTTCCTTTTCATATACGTCAACTGCTGCCATACCGGGCCTGCCTGCTTTAAGCGCGCTTACCAATGCGCCTGCCTCGATCAATGGGGCACGACTGGTATTTACCAATACAGCAGTTGGTTTCATATGTGCAAGGTCATCTGCAGTAACTATATTTCGCGTAGCATCTACCAAACGCATATGCAGCGACAACACATCAGAACGTTCAAAAAAATCTGTTTTGCTTTTTGCTGTTTCGTATCCATCAGCTTTTGCTCGTGCCAATGATGCTTCACGGGCCCACACCAAAATATTCATACCAAAAGCCTTACCATACCCGGCAACAGTTGCGCCTATTCTGCCATACCCATATATACCCAATGTTTTACCCCGCAAGGTAGAGCCTACTCCAATTTGCCACTTACCTGCTTTTAGTGCGTTCATTTGTTGCGGTAATTGCCTTACAGCAGCAAGTACAAGGGCCCAGGTTAATTCTGCTGCTGCGTACGATGGTGTACCGAGGTGCTGATCAGATGATAATATTACGCCTTGTTTTGTACACGCATCAACATCAATGTGTGGGTACACACTCCGCTGGCTTATCAGTTTCAGCTTAGGCAATTTTTCAAGCAAGGGTTTTCGTATCTGCGTGCGTTCACGTATCAGCACCAATGCTTCTGTGTCTTTTAGCCTATCGGCAAGCGCATCGGTGTCCTGCACATGGTCATTCCAAATTGTAACTGTATGCCCTTCTAATTTTTTAAAACAAGGTAAGGTGCGAAGGGTATCGAAATAGTCGTCGAGTATGGTAATATTCATAATACAAATTATAATGCGGCATCGTATTCATACCCTCTTTCGTACCAGTAATCAGGCGGGCGGGTATCAGAAAAATACATATAGGCTATACGTTTAATATTCTTCACTCCATACTTAATGGGTATAATTAACCTGAGCGGAAAACCCTGTTCCATTGGCAAGGTATCTCCATTCATTTCGTAACAGAGTAAGGTTTGCGGGTGTATGGCACTTTTCATATCAATACCTACATAGTAAGCGCTATCGGGTGTCATAAAGCCAATGTATTTGTACATATCCTCAGGGTGAAGTGAATCGGGTGCACGGCCGCTGTGTGTACCCAAACGATACTTCTTCAAAAAGTCCGACAGCTTTGTACCTCCCCACCAGCTTATCTGGCTCCAGCCTTCAATACATTTAAACTGAAAGGTCATGCTTTTCTTAGGGAATGCACGCACATCATTTATGCCAAGGTGCATCACTGAATCAGGCAACTTGCAATCGGGGTGACGTATAATGGTCAGGTTCCATTTCGATGGATCGAAGTTATCGCCCATGCCCACATCGCCATTCACACGCACATCCTTATCCGCCTTACTTACCGGATATTCTTTTTCCAGATGCTTTTCACTGAATATTGCATTATTCACTTTCTCATCAGCATTCAGCACCGTGCGCAGGTGCGATGATATACCATTGTCATCCTTTCCGCTTCTCAACCAATTCCATGCTAGCACAGCAAGCACTATACCAATAAAGAACACAGAGAAGGACACGATAGTTCGTTTTCGTATGAAGCGCTTTGCTTCTTCGTCGGTCATATTTTTATCGGTGTTCATGTAACAGGAGGTTTTTCTTCAGTTGTATCAGGTTCTTCAACAGGTATAGGTTTAATGGTTTCCACTTCAAAGCCCGTCACCATAGCCCTGAAGTTATTCCAACCCGCAATAATTACCTGTATAATATGAATAAGAAAGAATAGCACGTAACCGATGGTAAGTGCAAAATGCAGAACCCGTGCAAAAGTATAACCACCCAACATGGTACACAGCCAGCTGAACTGCGTTGGTTTATATATTGCAATACCGGTAAGCAAGGAACCCAAACCCATAACTATTATAGATGAATAGGTCACGCGTTGCGCAGCGTTGTATTTGGTTTGTGGTGGCTTAACTTTACTTATCCGCAGGTCGTGCAGCAGCACCTGCCACGCTTGCTTAAAGGAACGCTTGTTCGGCCACAGGTATTTCCACTCGCCTGAAAAGATCGTA
>JABCZY010000023.1 GCA_013289395.1 Bacteroidota bacterium | reverse complement strand
GATCAAGAACAACTTCCCTAACAAGACAGTTCTTTATTTATCGTCAGAGAAGTTCACCACACAGTTTATTGACGCTACCAAGAACAACACTCAAAATGACTTCATCAACTTCTACCAGATGATTGATGTATTGATCGTTGATGATGTACAGTTCCTTGCCAAGAAAGAAAAAACACAGGATGTGTTCTTCCATATATTCAATCACCTGCACCAGAACAGCAAGCAGTTAGTATTTACCTGCGATAAGCCTCCGGTTGAAATTGAAGGCATGGAGCAACGTTTACTGTCTCGTTTCAAATGGGGACTTGCGGCTGATCTGCAAATGCCTGGGCTAGAAACCCGTATTGCAATACTTCAAAGAAAGATATATACCGAAGGACTTGATATATCAAGCGATGTAGTAGAGTACCTTGCTTATAGTATCAATAGTAATGTTCGTGAACTTGAAGGCGCACTTATTTCATTGGTTGCCCAATCATCATTGAACAAAAAAGCCATTACACTTGAGCTTGCCAAACAAATGATTGACAAGTTTGTAAAGAATACAGCTCGTGAAGTTTCTATCGATTATATACAGAAAGTGGTATGCGATTATTTCGGCTTACCAATTGAAATGATCAAGTCGAAGACACGTAAGAGAGAAGTTGTACAAGCACGTCAGATAACCATGTACTTTGCAAAGAGTTTCACCAAATCATCTCTTGCAAGTATCGGACTGCAATGCGGTGGTAAAGACCATGCAACCGTGTTGCACGCTTGCAAAACTGTAAATAATTTAATTGACACTGACAAACGTTTCAAAGGATACATTGTTGAGCTTGAAAAGAAGATCACTCTTTCTAACTACCAATAAAACTTATTAATTCTACAGTAAAAAAGAGAGGCCCAAACAGCCTCTCTTTTTTATTATGGATGTTCATATTTAATACCTTTGTAATTATTACCTGATATGAACAAAAGGATATACATGGTTTGCCATGGCAATATTTGCCGCTCACCTTTGGCAAAGTTCTTACTCATTAAAAAGCTGGCAGAAAAGAAAGTTGTCGGTATAGAAGTTGATTCAGCAGGAACATCAGGTGCACACGCAGGCCAACAGCCCGATGCCAGAACAATGGCTAATGCATTGACACACGGGCTGGATACTTCGTCGCATAGAGCCAAACAATTTAAAAGCACCGACTTTGCAAAATTCGACCGTATATATGTTATGGATAGCGCCAACTACTCTGACATTATGCTGTTGGCAATGAATGAAGAAGATAGGAGTAAAGTTGAGCTGTTTCTTGAAGCGGCCCATCCTGGCTCTAAGGACTCGGTACCTGATCCTTGGTATGGTGATGAAAAAGGGTTTGAAAAAGTGTACAACATAATTGATAAGGCTTGCGGTATTATCGCGGATAAATTAAAGAAAGGCGAATTGCCTTAATAAATGAGCGATCCAACGAAGGGTATACTATATCTGATTCCCAGCTTGCTGGGTGATTCTGCCATCGACAGAGCTATTCCTGTGTACAACAAAGAAATCATTCAATCATTAGATGAGTTTATTGTTGAAGATGCAAGGAGTGCGAGACGCTTCCTGATAAAAGCAGGAATAACAAAACCTATTGACTCACTCACATTCCATTTGCTTAACGAACATACATCACTCGATAACATTGGTCATTATATTGATAGTTTATTAAAAGGTAAGAATGTTGGGCTTTTATCCGATGCAGGCTGCCCAGGTATTGCAGATCCCGGAGCCGAAGTAGTAAAACTTGCGCATAAGCACAAAGTAAAAGTTGTACCACTTGTTGGTCCATCTTCAATTTTGCTTGCTCTTATCTCATCAGGCTTAAATGGTCAGAAATTTGCATTTCATGGCTACCTGCCCAAACAACCTGCTGATAGAAAGACCAAGATAAAGCAACTTGAGAACGAAGCCTATAAGGAGAACCAAACACAAATGTTCATTGAAACTCCTTACCGTAACGATGCATTGTTGCAGGATTTGATAGCCACATGCAGGCCTGAAACATTACTTTGTGTTGCATCTGATATTTCCCTTCAAACTGAATATATACGCACTATGACAATTAAAGACTGGCGCAATGAAAAGAAGAGCTTTAATGATTGCCCGGCAGTATTTGTAATCGGCAGTGCCGTTCGTTTTGAACGAGATAACAAACAACGCCGCTAAACAAGCGTAGCTGACAGCTTTTCTATCTTAATGGTTTCAGCGCACTTAAAGTGTCCTTTAGGGCAAGCCTTATAACCATGCAAGCCGCAAGGGCGACAGTCTAGCTTCTCTTCCGTTTCCACAACAAATGATTTATCGGACAATGGACCAAAACCAAAAGCCGGAACCGTAGAACAGAACACTGCTGTAACAGGTGCATTAACGGCCGAGGCAATATGCATGGGTGCTGAATCATTCACATAATTCATCACCGCATCCTGCATTAATGAAGCCGACTGAAGAAAAGACAGTTTACCTGCAAGGTTTTCAATTTCTTTATTCTTGCTGGAAGCTATTATTTGATTGCAAAGTTCTTTATCGCCAACTGCACCTACCAGGTACACTTTATATCTTCCATTTATTGCATCTAAGAACTCGATCCATTTATGTTTAGGGAATTGCTTTGTGAACCATACCGATGATGGCGCTACACATATATATGGCTTAGCCTTGTATTGTTTTACCTGTTCAATATCTTTTGCTGATGGATACAGCCGAGGCATTGTCTTCTTGTTATCGGTAAAGTCTGCAATGAGTTCTATATTCCTTTCTACTTCGTGCTTGCCATTACCAATAACATGCCGTACCTTTTTGGTATAGCAGAATGCAAATGGGTTTTTGTGGAAGCCTATTTTTTCAGAAGCGCCTGAGAATAATGTAACAAGTCCTGAACTACCAAAGCGATGCAGATTTATAACCTTATCATACTTCTCCCGTTTTACATCAGCTATTATCTGGTTAAGGTTTGAAAGTTTCGAAGTTTTTTTGTCCCATATTAGAACCTTGTTCAAATACGGATGCCCAGTTAACAAGCTTTCATTGCCCTTGCGTAACAAAAAATCGATTTGGGCATCAAGAAAGTAATGGTGTAACTTCTCAATTACAGGTGTGGCAAGTATTACATCGCCAATAAAAGCTGTTTGAATAACAAGTATTTTCAAGAATTTACATAATTGAGTATGGTAATTACCATTTCAATACATATCAGAAACTGCCTAATTTATAAGCCACACCAACACTGGCCAGGTAATTTGGCATACCACTGTAGCCAAGTTCGGCCCATAGCCCATATTGTTTTTGAAAGTAAACTTTAATACCTGCAACCGCACCGAATATTATACCCGGGTAAAAGCTACTTGTAGGGTAGCTGCCCTGGGAAGTTGTAACTGTTGAAGAATAAGAAGTAAATGAATAGCCAAAAACAAGCCCGGTATACACCTCAACATTATCAGGTGTTTTTTTGAAATGGTAAAGCCCCCTTGCGGCCAAATTAATATAACTACCATGTGCTTTATCGCTCAATGTACCGTTCTGAACCACACTACCCAAGGCATTATATACAGAATAGGGTAGGTTACTAGCGGATAGATTAGCCGATGAATAATTTAAATAACCACTTATACCAAAAACTCCTTCAAATACATGTTCATACGAAAGTATAATAGCGGGTGCAACATTCACGGAATGGTCAGGAACTAGGTTATATGAGATAGCCGGTGCACCAAGGCCGCCGCCAAAACCAACGCCGGCAGCAACCGCATCCCTGTCAATTACTGTTGACTGAGCATTTGAAACTGATAGAGTTCCAAAAAGCAAGAGAAAAACGATAGCAACTAAATACCTGTTACTCACAGCACACATCATCTTATAATGTCTTAAAAGTCGTGCAAAATTAACAATTCCCGCGAAATGCCTCATTTAGGAGCAATGATTGTTATCAGTAAATGGTATTATATATAAAAACCCCGAAGCAAATTTCTCGCTCCGGGGTCTTTAAATTGAATTGAAGATATTACATCATATCGCCCATTCCGCCTCCCATTGGTGGCATAACTGGCTTATTCTGTTCTTTTTCTTCTGATAATACGCACTCGGTTGTAAGTATCATACCTGCAATAGAAGCAGCGTTCTCAAGAGCCACGCGGCTTACTTTGGTAGGATCTATTACACCTGCAGCAAACATATTCTCATATTTCTCAGTGCGAGCGTTGAAACCAAAGTCGCCTTTGCCTTCTTTCACCTTTTGAAGTACTACTGAACCATCAGATGTACCTGAGTTAGCAACGATCTGGCGAAGTGGTTCTTCCAGTGCACGACGGATGATCGCGATACCGGTTGTTTCATCTTCGTTCTCGCCTTTCAGTTTTTCAAGTACTTCGCAAGCGCGAACGTAAGCTACACCGCCACCTGCAACAATACCTTCTTCTACTGCCGCACGGGTAGCATGTAAAGCATCGTCAACACGGTCTTTCTTTTCTTTCATTTCTACTTCGGTAGCAGCACCAACGTACAATACAGCTACGCCGCCTGCTAATTTAGCAAGACGTTCCTGTAGTTTTTCCTTATCGTAGTCAGATGTTGTGTTCTCGATTTGAGCCTTGATCTGGCTGATACGTGCATTGATGTCAGCTTTTTTACCTGTGCCGCCAACAATAGTTGTATTGTCCTTGTCAATGGTAACCTTTTCAGCACGGCCTAAGTAGGTAAGGTCAGCGTTTTCCAATTTGTATCCGCCTTCTTCCGAAATGAATACGCCGTTGGTCAATACTGCAATATCCTCAAGCATTGCCTTTCTTCTGTCGCCAAAGCCCGGAGCCTTTACAGCTGCAACTTTTAACGAACCACGCATTTTGTTTACCACTAAGGTAGCCAATGCTTCTCCGTCAAGGTCTTCAGCAATAATTAATAAAGGATGGCCGGTTTGTACGGTCTTTTCTAATAATGGAAGAAGTTCTTTCATTGAAGAAAGTTTCTTTTCATATATCAGGATGTATGGGTTTTCCAACACCACTTCCATCTTATCTGTATTGGTTACAAAGTAAGCAGAAAGGTAACCTCTGTCGAATTGCATACCTTCAACAACTTCAACAGTTGTATCAGTTCCACGCGCTTCTTCAACGGTAATAACACCTTCTTTCTTAACCTTTGCCATTGCCTCAGCAATAAGCTTACCAATAAATGAATCGTTGTTGGCAGATATAGTAGCAACCTGCTCTATCATCTTATTATCGTTACCAACCGGTTTCGATTGTTTCTTAAGGTTTTCAACAATAGCTATAACAGCCTTGTCGATTCCACGTTTCAAATCCATTGGATTTGCACCGGCAGTTACGTTCTTCAAACCTGCTGTTACAATAGCCTGTGCAAGCACGGTAGCAGTTGTTGTTCCGTCTCCGGCAATGTCAGCTGTTTTAGAAGCAACTTCCTTAAGCAATTGTGCGCCCATGTTCTGTACAGGGTCACTCAATTCTATTTCTTTAGCAACGGTAACACCATCTTTGGTAACTACCGGAGCGCCGAATTTTTTGTCAATGATAACATTACGTCCTTTTGGGCCTAATGTTACTTTTACTGCATCAGCCAATGCATCTACGCCTTTCTTTATTGCGTCGCGGGCTGATAAGTCAAACTTAATGTCCTTTGCCATTTTTTTTGGTTTTAATTAATAGTTAATACTTTTTATAATTGGTTGATTATTCAAAATAGCCTAATACATCATCCTGACGCATTATAAGATATTCCTTACCATCAATGCCTATTTCAGCACCAGAGTACTTGCCATACAATACCTTGTCGCCCACTTTAAGGGTAACAGGCTCATCCTTCTTTTTACCAGGACCTACTGCTACTACAATTCCTCTCTGAGGTTTTTCTTTTGCGCTATCAGGTATAATAATACCACCAGCTGTTTTGTGTTCTGCTTCAGCAGCTTCAACCAGTACGCGGTCGCCCTGAGGTACGAAGTTTACTTTTTTTGCCATGATTTGTTTTGTTTTTAGGTTATTATATTTTGTTGATTGTTTTCTGCTTTCATACTAGCAAATAGCATGCCGTTTTTTTACGGGTGCCAAATGTAGGCTTTCATACTATCTTTTAGTGGTTTTTCATGTTAAAAAATGTCAAAATGGCAGTATTGTTTATAGACATTATTGCCAAATTTTACAGCCTTTCAGGGCTGCCTGGCACCCTCCGGTTTAATTAATGGCAGAAAATCAACAAACTTTGACAGAAAATGGCAATTTTCATCAATTTCCGGCACCGTTTCTATTGAGTTATTCTATAAAAATGCCTGACAATTATTAACGCAAAATTAAGCCTCTCATTTTGCTTATGTAATAGAAAAGGGATTTGGTTTTCAACAACCCCACATAAAAGGAGAGTTTTTATTGATAATAACAATAAAATACAATAGAATTTCCAAGTCATACGTATCTAATGGAAATAAAAAAGCCTCCGCAAAGGAGGCTTTTTTTATGTAGAAGATCGATGCACTACCCTTTAATAAACCTTACAGTTTGTGTTCCTTTACTGCTTGTTACTTTCACAAAATACATTCCGGGTAAAAGCTCAGTTGTATTCCATGTGTAATGTGTGCTCTTGGCATCAAAACTCATTAGTTGTCTTCCGGCAATATCATATACCTCGGCATGATGTTGGCCATCTTCAGTAAAAGTTATGGTTGCTATGCCCTCTACTGGGTTCGGGTAAACTGCCAGCTGGCCATGCTCGGTAATATTGTTCACGCTAGTTGGTGAGCTTGGGCATGATGGGCTGCCATTGGCATTGCGTGAGTAATAAATAACATTGCTATCGGGCCAAACTGCATGTATGGCAGGGCAGGTAAGTGCCAGAAATGATGTGCCTTTACAGTTACCCAATAATGTTTCGTTTGACCACGTTGCACCTCTGTCTGAGGATTGAGTATACCAGGTTTGCCATGGGTAGCCCGGGAACCTGTGCGTGGTTAAAAACAAATTATTGCCACTGCATATCATAAACGGATATGCTTCGGCATTTTTAGAAACATTCGTAGTAACCTGTGCAGGTGTTCCGAATGTAGCGCCTGAATCAGATGATTGACTTACATAAGCATTCATTGGATTGCTATAGCCAAGGTTTACATACACATGGCTGCTATCGTTTATCAGCATAGGTGAATAAGATGCTCCATTGCTTATCTGTACCTCATTATCCCATGTTTTGCCCATATCGGGAGAACGGCGGTAATATATCTCCAATACAGTAGGATTATTGCGATTATCGTTCCAGCACATATAAATATTCTTGCCATCAGTTGCGGTGCTTTGATCCTCTGAACGGCCTGAGCCGCCAGTGAGAGAAGATACTTGCTGTTCAGGTCCGAAAGTGACTCCGTTATCAACTGATTTTGTTAAGTAAACTATGGTTCGGCTTCCAATTTGCTTATCAAGTGTCACCAATACTGTAGAACCGGATACTGCAATGCCCGGCCAAAAAGTAGTATTGGTGTCTATCATTACTTTATTGGCCCAGGTGTTGCCTCCATCAAGTGAATGTTCATAACGTGAACATGGCAGGCCTTTAAGAGTATCCCACCAAACTACGTGCACATTACGGCCGTTAACTGCTATGGAAGGATCACTGCCATGGCCAGTTGTATCTGTAATATTTACCGGGTTGCTCCAGGTAAGGCCCGAATCTATAGAGCGGGTATAGTAAATGGCGTAACCTTTAGTACGGTGGTCGCTCCACACCACGTGCAGTGTATCATGGCTGGCAGCCATACATGGCCCCATGTTCTCGGTCATAGTTACCAGCATGGAATGCGGTGAAATAACCACCGGCTTACTCCACTGGGCAGAAGCTACAAAAGGTACTATAAGTGCAATAAGGAGTACCTGTTTTTTTAGGTTGTGTAGTGTTTTATTCATGCTGTTTTATTTTGGAATTAGGCATTGTTTATAGTGAAGATGCGTACACCCTTCTTTTGGTTGCATGAGACCAATTAAAAGCAAGAGTAATAATGACAATTCTTTTATAAAAGAGGCAAGCGCTCTACTTTTCAACTACCCTCAATTTCAATTGATAATAACAATGAAATACAATAGATTTTTTAACTTTACAGAACTACTACTACCTGATGAGTAAACAATTGCTGATATTTTTTTTATGCTTCCTGTTTCCATATCTTGTAATCTCACAATCGAGGGATTCAATTACCATTAAAGGAGATAAAGATGTGGCCTTTATGCGATGTTATTTATGTGCAAGCATGGGAATACCTGATACCATTTTATCAAGGGCATCTTATATTAAACGATATGGTGATGGTGACAGTATAATTGATTGGTCCATTACTGGGTATTTCAGAAGAGATTCTATTCAAAAAATAACGGAAATCATTGAAGTAACTGGAAAATATATTGGCGGCCAGATTTTACTTGCTTATAAATTTGATCATGGAAAACTAATAGAAGCATATGATGAGAACCCAGGGGCAACTTATGCCTATTATTTTAAGAACGATAGCCTTGCAAACGAAAGTGTAGCAGTAGATGATTTGGCGTATTTCAGGCTATCCCCTGACGAAGCCTTTATATATTCCAGGGAGGATGAAAAAATGATATTAAATAGCGAGGCCTATATTAAAAAGAAACGTAAAAATTGATTTTGCGGAAGATATTATAAAGGACTTGCAATGAAATTCCAACCATGAAAATCCTGCACTTAAGCCTGAAGAAAGCTCCGTTTGAAATAATGTCAAAAGGAGACAAGAAGATGGAGTTCAGGAAACGATCGAAATGGATAATGAGCCGTTTATTAAATAAGGATGGTTCGCCCCGTCATTACGATGTGGTTCAATTTGTGAACGGCTATAGTAAAGATGCACCGCGCTTTCAGGTAGAATATAAAGGGTTTGAGTACGAAGACCAGGTGAGAGAATATAAGTACAACAAAGGTCCTGTGATCAAAACCAGTCCCGGAGATATTATTATAAAACTTGGAGCAATTGTAACCCCGCTTTCACAAGACCGTGCCTTGTAAATAAAAATAGGAATAGCGACCTCACCCTGGCCCTCTCCTGCAAGGAGAGGGAATTACGAACCGTGAGTTGCAAAAGAAATAGGTAAAAGGTGGGCGCGGGTTAGCTGCAAGTGATGCGAGTATAGGAAATTCAGGCAAGCAGGGAGCAAGAGCAGCCCCAAATAACAGTATTGAGATGCTGCAATAAATAACGCTCTCCTCGCACTGGGGAGAGGACGGAGTGGGGCGGCAGGCTTAACATGAAAAATCCTAACAATCTGCGGCATCTGCGTTCGAACCCTCACAGCATTATCTTCCGCAACGATTTCGATTTCAGGTAACCGCGAACAAGATCGTCGTGGTCAGCGTAGTAGGTAGTATGTTTGATAAGCTCTTTCAATTCCTGCGGATTGTTCATTTGGGTGGCGCCATCAAAATAACCGTACCCGGCATAGTGGCCATTCTCAATTAAAATAAGCGATTGCTCACCCGGCGTTCTGCCTTTATCTACCACCAAAAAGTTCTTATTGCCAAATGTATATTCATCAATCAGTTTCTGCACACGCTTATTATATTCTGTTGGCATTTCAGCACCGGAGCAAATACCATTGCATTTTTTTATCTGGTGGTTAAAGCAAATCTCATCATCGGTCAATCCGCAGTAGCGCAGGCAAAGCGCATGTTCATCTATCCAGTCGTTAAGCCTTTCAGTGGCTGCAATGTGTGTGGTAAATGCCTGCAATGAGTTTACTGATTCTTCGTAGGGTACAATTTTCAGGTTAAGTATGCCTTCTTTGTCTTCAACCCAGTCGATGCTATGTGAAAATATAGATGCTTTGCGTGCACGGTTGAAAAACGGTTTGTTCTTTTTTATCTCTTCGGCTTCAAATAATAATGCAATCAGTTCGCTACCCGTCAGCACATGCTCTACATTGTAAAGTTCGTTCTGCATTTTCCTGCTTTTCTTTTCCGGGTTGTTGAAATGGCTTATAGCCCGGTTATACATATTGGTCGATTTGCCTATGTATATTATCTTCCCTTCTTTATCGAGGAAGTAATACACACCACAAGCTTCAGGCAGTTTCTTCAGTACATACTCTTTAATTTTATCTACACGGCGTGCCATCAGTTCATCAACACCCATTTTGCGGTATTGCGGGTCCTGTGCTTTAATGCGCATCAATAGGTCGAACAAAATGGCTGTAGCTTCGGCATCACCCAATGCTCTGTGTCGGTTAACTATAGGTATGTTTAATGATGCGCACAAATGCCCCAGGCTATACGATATTCTTTTGGGTAGCAATTTGCGGCTGAGCCTTACCGTACATAGTTTCTCTCTGCGGAACTGGTAGCCTAAAAAAGCAAACTCTTCTTTTATAAAGCCATAATCGAAGCCTACATTATGCGCCACAAATATGTTGCCTTCGGTAAGCTCAACAATTTTTTTTGCTACCTGGTGAAACTGCGGTGCATCGGCTACCATTTCGTTGGTTATGCCCGATAAATTACTATAGAACCCGCTTATGTGGCACCCCGGATTGATGAGCGTAGAAAATCTTTCTACCACCTGCAGGCCGTCGTGCACCAGTATGGCAATATCTATTATCCTTCCCTGGGGATATTTGAACTTCCCACCGCAGGTTTCTATGTCAATTATGGCAAACATTTTCGTTTGCAAAGATAAGCCCGCTTAATGATTTTTAGTAATAAATTTGGAAATTGTTAATTAAATTAACAACTTTGTGGTTATTAAAATAGCATATACGTATGAATGCACCTAAAATGTACCTCGGTTCGAACATCAGGTTTTTGAGAACTCGCTTGAAAAAATCGCAGGATGAAATGGCTGCTTTGCTGGATATAAAGCGCTCTACACTTAACAGTTACGAGAACGGCGTGGCTATTACACCACCGCTCGACCTGCTGATGAAGATATCGAACTATTTCCGTTTCAGTATCGATACCATTGTGCGTACTGATCTATCGAAGGTAAGTGATGAGAGCGTTAACGACATTGAAAAGGGGTTTACCAAGGATATTGAAGGCAAGAACCTCAGGGTATTGTATTCTACCGTTGACAGCAACGGACGCGATAATATAGAACTGGTACCGGTAAAATCGAAAGCAGGTTATACCGCAGGCTACCGCGACCCTGAATACATAAGCAGCCTGCCAACTTTTCAATTGCCGTTTTTATTGAAGGATAGAAAATACCGTGCATTTCAGCTCGATGGTGATTCAATGTTGCCGATACCTGATAAGGCTTACGTGGTGGGTGAGTATATGCAGAACCTGAACAATTTTAAAGATGGCTCTGCCTATATTATAGCTACGGTTGACGATGGTGTTGTATTTAAAGTGGTCTATAACCAGATACGTAAGCGTAAAAAACTATTGCTGCGTTCACTTAACCCGGCCTACGAACCCTTTGATATTGAAATAGGGCAGGTGCTTGAGGCATGGAAGTTTGTAAACTATTTCAGCACCGAAATACCTGATTACTATAGCGAGCTTACTAAACTGAAACACGACTTTAAATCAATGTCTGCTAGGCTGGCGGAGATGGGAGTTTGATTTGTTAAAAAACCTTAAAATTTAGTATTGGTCGGGGTAGGCAGATTCGAACTGCCGACCTCCACGTCCCGAACGTGGCGCGCTAACCAAGCTACGCTACACCCCGAAAAGCCTAGCACGAATTTGTTAATGATTCGTTAATGGCTTAGAACTGTTGGCCGAAAATATTAAATTTGGGAAAATAATTGCTCAGCGTGTGAATAGAAAGATACATTCCCTAT
Source organism: Bacteroidota bacterium (assembly GCA_013289395.1). Lineage (GTDB taxonomy): Bacteria > Bacteroidota > Bacteroidia > JABEUT01 > JABEUT01 > JABEUT01. Next base: position 17,364 of record JABCZY010000023.1, on the reverse strand, counting down.
ACTTATTCCTTATTACCTGCTCCTTATTCCTGCTGAGCTCTGTTGCCCTGCAGGCTGCACCCAAAAAGCACGATATTAAATTTACCATAAAGGGACTTAAGAACACTACCTGTTTCCTCGGTGGCCATTATGGGGACCACGATTATATATACGATACAGCTAAGGTAGATGATAAAGGTAATTTTGAATTTACCGGAGATAAAGACCTTGATGGAGGAGTATACTTTATTATATCGGCCCAGAAAAAGAAACTGTTTGAATTCATTATAGACAAAGACCAAAAGTTTTCGATGGCGACCGATACCATTGACTATACTAAGAACATGAAAGTACAAGGCTCAGATGAGAACAAGTTTTTTTATGAATACCAGAACTATGCCGCAGCCACCCATGTAAAAATGGATAGCCTCGCTAAGTTAATGAAGGACACTGCGCATAAGGCTGAAGCCAAAGTAAAGCTTGATACCCTGAGCCATATTGGAAAGCGTTATCGTACCGATTTTATAGCCAAGCATAATGATATGCTGATGGCTAAAATATTGAATACGGTTGAAGAACCTGTTGTGCCGCCAACACCTAAACTTGCCAATGGCAGGCCCGATTCTACCTTTTCGTTCCGCTATTATAAAGCGCACTTTTTCGATAATGTCGATTTCAGCGATCCACGCCTGATACATACTACCGTGTTCTTTCCTAAAATAAAAGAGTACCTGAACAAACTTACTCCACCTGACCCTGATTCGGTTATTGTGGCGGTTGATTACCTTATTGGTAAAGCCGGTAACGATAAGGAGATGTTCAAATTCCTGGTGCAGTACATTATTTATACCTACGAGAACTCTGAAATAATGGGTATGGATGCGGTATTCGTGCACATGGCGAAAAAGTACTATACACCTGAGCTGGCAACCTGGGTAAGTGCAACACAGTTAGAGCGTGTAAAAGAACGTGCTGACCAGGTAGAGCCTATACTTATTGGCAAACATGCCGTACCTATTGTATTGCCCGATACCAATAATGTAATGCAGGCACTCGATTCTGTGAAAGCTGAGTACACCATTATTTATTTCTGGGATTATGATTGCGGCCACTGCCAGAAAGAAACTCCGATATTAGTAGAGTGGTATGATTCTATGAAAGCAGAGGGTGTACAGGTATACGCCGTGCAAACCAATTCAGCCGGTGTTGATAAATGGAAGAACTATATTAAAGCGCATAAGCTTGACTGGATGAACGTAATGGACATATATAAGACAAGCAATTTCAGGCACGATTACGATGTAATTACCACGCCAATGATATATGTGCTTGATGCTAATAAAAAAATAATTGCTAAAAAAATTGATGTTGAAAACCTGAACAAAGTAATGAGGCATTTTATGGAGAAAAGGAAAAAACAGTAAGTAACTTATGGTTCTTCCCTTTGTTTGTATTGAAATGTATGGGTTTTAGGATAAATGAAAAGTATTAAATTTGTAACATAAACTGATATTACTGTGAAAACAAAAACTATTCTTTTAAGCGTTGCTATTTCATTAGCCACTGCATTCTCTGTGCAGGCTGCACCAAAAGCGCACGAACTTAAGTTTACCATTTCCGGATTAAAGAATACCATAATTTTCCTGGGTTGCCACTATGGCGATAAAGACTATATTCAGGATACTGCCAAGATAGATGAGAAAGGCAGTTTCGAATTTTCGGGCGATAAAGAACTTCCGGGTGGAGTTTACTTTATAATGCTGAAAAGCAAGAACAAGTACTTTGAATTTATTATTGATAAGGACCAGCACTTTTCAATGTCGGCCGATACAGTTGATTTCATTAAGTCAATGAAGGTTACCGGTTCTGATGAGAACAAACTGTTTTATGAATACCTGAACTATGTTACACAAAAGCATAATGAGGATACAACCCTTGAAAGGATGGCCAAGTCAGGTCCTGATAAGGATGGTGCAAAGGTGAAGCTCGATACACTAAATGAACAGGTAAGAAGGTATAAGGTTGGCTTCATTAAAAAGCATTCCGATATGTTATTGTCAAAGGTTTTCAATGCAGCCGAAGAACCTATTATTCCACCAACACCTATGCTGGCAAACGGAAAGAAGGATTCTACCTTTGCGTATCGTTATTATAAAACACACTTTTTCGATAACGTAGATTTTACTGACGGACGCCTTGTTCGCTCTCCTATTCTGTACCCTAAAATAAAGCAGTACCTGGAAAGATTAACCGTTCAGGATCCTGATTCAATTATTGTTGCAGCCGATTACCTGGTTACTAAAGCAGGTACCGATAAAGATATGTTCAAGTTTATTGTTGCTTATATTACCAGCACCTACGAGTCATCGAACATAATGGGTATGGATGCCGTATTCGTACACATGGCTAAGAAATACTACACCGCTGAACAGGCTCCTTGGGTTACATCTAGCCAGTTAGTAAAGATACAGGACAGGGCAACACAACTCGACCCGATTCTGATTGGTAAAAAAGCGCCATCGTTGGTAATGCCTGATACTAATAATATAATGCAGGCATTCGATTCTATAAAGACCGACTACGTATTACTTTATTTCTGGGATTATGATTGCGGCCACTGCCAAAAAGAAACTCCTATACTTATTAAATGGTACGATTCAATTAAGACAGTTGAAAGTGTGCAGGTATATGCGGTGCAAACAAACGAGGGTAGCACTGCAAAATGGAAGGACTACATTAAGGCTCATAAGCTCGATTGGATGAATGTGATGGATATATACCATACCAGTAACTTCAGGCACGATTACGATGTGCTTACAACACCTATGATGTACTTACTTGATGAGAACAAGAAAATAATTGCCAAGAAAATAAACGTGGAAGATCTGGATAAGGTTCTGAAGCACTTTAAAGAGGCTAAGGAGAAGCAGAAGAAGGGGCAGTAAGCTTAGAGTACTGTTTTAAATTTAATTCCATATTTAATTTACTTTAGGCTTTCAACAAGCTCAGGTATAAGAACTGCTTATGGCAAACTACCTCAAAAAAACATACCTGTTCTACATTACATTTTTAGCACTGTTTGCCATATTCCCGGTAATGACAGATTATGCCATACAGATATATGGCCTGCTAGATATTGACTTACTTACTCCCCCCGATAGCATACTAAACACATGGGCTGTTTATGGTTCCATTACTGTCCTGGCAATTACATTTATTTATTTCTTCAACCGAAAAAACCAAACCGACAAGCTTGAATACCTGGCAATAAGTGTGTTGCGTTACAGTCTTGTGTTTGTAATGGTTATTACCTATGGTTATTGTAAGATCATGTACAAGCAGTTTGAGGTGCGGTACTCTGCCATGGATATGCCATTGCGCAATGTCAGCGATTTTGACCTTACCTGGTATTACTATGGAAAAAGCAATATTGAAACATTAATGCTTGGCCTGTTTGAGTTTATACCTGGCCTGCTTTTACTCTCAAGGCGTACAACCCCGCTGGGTGCTTTTATATTACTGCCTGTTTTGGCTAATGTAATGCTGGTCGATAACTTTAATTATATCGATACGCATCTTAATATATTTTCTATCTTGTTCTTTCTTTTCGACATCGGCATTCTGCTTTTTTACAGGCGCGAAATAGCGGAGTTTTTTAGCACATCAAAGCAAAAGCTGCAAAATGCTTTTACCGGAAAGCCTGTGCGGATTGCGTTAAGAGTAGCTAAAATAATTTTTATAGTCCTGGTAGTATGGAGGTATGGCAGCGGAATATACAAGAACACTAAGCGCAAATCGGACCTACGAGCTACAGTAAGTAAGTGTTTTGGCATTTATAACCTGGAAAGTATTGCCTATAACAATAAAGCGTGTAAGTTGGATAGTTTACCTAATTACTGGAAACGCTTATATTTTGAAAGGCTCGATAGCCGCGATACACGACTGAAAGATAAAAATGATTCGATAATAAATATAGTATGCAGTTTTCATGCTGACAAGGATTCTATTACCATAATTACCTATAAAGAATTTGATAAAAATGGCGACCCGATTGCTCTGGAAACTTTTAATGGACGTTATATGGTAACTGATGATGGCAAGACCCTAAGCCTTGATGGGAAGAAGAATGATAAGTCCATGAAAGCCATTTATAAGAACATACCGATAGACAGACATGACTGGTGGTGGTAAATAAACAAGCTATTTACTGTTTTTCAATTTCTGCAATATCTCATCAAACTGAACCTGATCAATATTTATGCTGATGCGCTTCAAGCGGCTCGCAGCTCCTTTATCAATCTGAATAAGCGCTTTGCTTAGTTGAAATTTCTCCGATAAGTATTTAACCAGATAATCGTTCGCCTCGCCATCAATGGGCTTGGCTTTTATTTTAACTGAAATATTGTTTTCAGTATCTATTAAAAGCTCATCCTTACCTGAACCGGGCTTTACTTTTATAAGAAGTTTGATCACTTTTTTTAATTTAATATAAATTTTTCAAAGCCCCTTTAGGGGTTTGGGGCAAAAATCAAATCGACCTCACCCTGGCCCTCTCCTTCAGGAGAGGGAATTAAATAAACAACTCTTTCTTTTTATTCAACCAACTAAGCGCTGCACCAGAAAGCAGTTTTTCGGTAGTGGCCTCATCGTATGCCATACTGCGGATAAGTTCTCCGGGCCTGTCCTCACCTAATGGAAAGGGATAATCGGTACCCAATGCAATGTTATCGGCACCGAACATATTTACTATATAATCGAGCATAGGTTTATCGTGCACCAACGAATCGAGCCAGAATTTGCCAATATATTCTCTTGGGTTTACTTTGTTATCTATTGCAACAAGATCAGGGCGGCAATTAAAACCATGTTCTATTCTGCCAATGGTAGATGGAAATGAACCACCGCCATGTGCAAATGCAACACGCAGTTTTGGCAGGCGTTCGAATACGCCCCCAAATATCATAGAACAAATAGCAAGTGATGTTTCAGCCGGCATACCCACTAACCATGGCAGCCAGTATTTTGTCATTTTTTGTTCGCCCATCATTTCCCATGGGTGCACAAACACAGCCATGTCAAGTTTTACGCAGGCTTCGAACACAGCAAATAATTCGGTTGCATTCAGGTTCCAGTCATTCACATGCGAACCTATTTGTATACCTGCCAGGCCTATTTTTTTACAACGTTCCAATTCCTTAATAGCCATTACAGGGTCTTGCAATGGAATAGTGCCAAGCCCGACAAATTGTTTGGGATACTTAGCCACAATGCCTGCAATATGATCGTTCAGAAATTGCGATACCTCTAGGCAATCTTTTGGTTTAGCCCAGTAGCTGAACATAACCGGTATAGTGGAAAGCACCTGCACATTTACATGGTGGTGCGCACATTCGTCAATACGTTTTTTGGGGCTCCAGCAGTTATCTTCAATTTCGCGGAAGAACTTATCGCCCTTCATCATGCGGGCGCAGCAAGGCTTATGATGTTCAAGCCTTATAAAATCGCCGTAACCGAATTTCTTTGTAAAGTCCGGCACATGCTCCGGAATAATATGAGTGTGAATGTCAATTGTCAGCATACAAAGTACTTACACAAAACGCTTATCCACTTCCATAACATGTCCGCATTTCTTGCACGTCCGTAGTTCTTCAGAACTATAGAATCGTTTAAATACAGGAAGGAAGTCGTTCTCAATACTTGTCAGGTAAAAATATTCCTGGTACAGTTTTTCGTTGCACTTATCACAGAACCAGAGTAAGCCATCGTTCTCATCGGGTTTACGCCTGCGCTCCATAACCAGGCCAATGGTATTGGCAGGGCGCATGGGTGAGTGCGGCACATTAGGCGGAAGCAGGAAAATATCACCTTCTTTAATGGGTATATCTACCGCTTTCATATTTTCCTGTATACGTACATTAATATCACCTTCCAGCTGGTAAAAGAATTCCTCACTGCGGTTAAAGTGATAATCCTTACGGGCATTAGGCCCGCCTACAACCATTACAATAAACTCAGTGTCCTGGTACACAACCTTGTTGCCAATAGGTGGCTTAAGTAAATGGCGATTCTCATCTATCCATTTTTTGAAATTGAACGGGCGTGTTATCATAGCTTGTAATGATTAGGAATTTTATGCAAGTTAAGAAAAAAAGCGAAGTATCTACTTACTTCCTGTCTTGCCTTTAGTGGTCTGTGCCGTTTTGGCTTTTTGCGCCACATGGTTATCGTGGTTCTTCTTCAGCAAGCCTATGATAAAGCTAATGAGCACGATTATAAACGATAGTATAGGGGCTACACGGCGGGCTTTTTCTAAAAATACACGGGTGCTCTTTTTCTTGTAATGTTTATTGTAATCGCCATTGGCATCAATACCCTTTTGCGTAAGCTCAATAATATCGTTGTCGGCTGTGCGGCGGCAAAGGTCCTCATCAATAAGTATAATAAGCGCGCGATTAAAAAGCCCCTTTATTTCATAGGCCGCATCATCATTAAATCCTACTGTTTGCTGGGCAAGGTATTTCGACCATACAAGCCTTCCATTAATATCATAATGAATAGCAGTAAGTACCTTTTGTGCAGCTTCGTGAACGTCCATGGATAATTTTAACTATACAAATATATTTCGATAATGCATAGTTTATACCACCAAAAACAAAGAGATATTAATAACCTCCTTTTAATATCTGCGAGTTAGAAATTGAACTCGGCAGCTACTGCAAAATGGTCAGAAAGGTCAACATGGTTAGTGTCCCACTGTTTGCGGAAAGTGACAATGTGCATATTGCCCTGTAAACTTGGGTACCCGGGTTTGGAATAGAACACATAGTCGATCATTTGCGGGGCACTTATAGGAGGAAGTATGAGGTCGTTATTGCCATAGTCGTACGAGTAGCATTTTTCTCCTACCAGGGCACATTGGGTTAGCTTCAATGAATCGACCAGCTGAGTGTGATTATTGGAATCGGCCATTACAGTATTAAAATCTCCGGCAACGAACTGCGGTACATTTTCTTCGGCATAGGGTTCCAACAGCTCTTTACGGATCTGCTCATATTGTATCTTTCTAATACCCTGAACATCTTTACCACTATTAAGGTCCGATTGCAGGTGGGTACCTACCAGCTGAAAGCAGAAGCCATTATTCTGCCCTTCCAGTAAAATAGCGCCTTTACAAGCCAGTTTATCAGAACCTTTCGCATTCCGGAAGAATATCTGCTTAACCACATTTACCTGTACCTTACTAAGTATCCAAACCCCGCTGCTCGTTTTCCAAAACTTATTTTTTCTCGGGTCGCCTGATTCATAAGGATATAGGTCTTTAAGGCCTTCCCTTATAATTCCGCGTGCTTTATTGTCAAATGCTTCTTCAAACACAATCACATCAGCATCCTGTGCCCTTAGTATCTGGGCAATCTGCTCGGCCCTTTTCACTTGACCGGTATGTATAAATATGCGGGGTAGCATATATATGTTCCACGTAAGTATCTTAATGTTGCCGCCTTTGCCCTGGTCGTCGCATTGACTGAAAGCGAGTAGGGGTGCTAAGCTTAGTATTAAGATTGTGGTTAAAACCCGGAGGCGCTTGTAGTTCGTATCCATAGTTTTTTTTTGATGATACAAAGTTCAGCCTCCCATATTATCTGCGTATTGTTCCGGAATTAATAAAATGTTAAGTAATCTACCTTCAATGCCTTTACCTGTAAAGTATTCATGCTATTAAACATATGTTTAGTGTAGGTTACTGACAGGCAATTGTTGAAACAGGCTAAACGTTTAGAAATAGCTGTACATGAAAAAGGGCCTGTGTTTTATTGGATTATTGAGTCCAATAACTATATTCGCATAACCAAAATAATAGGGTAAGGCCTCGGCCGAATTAAATTAACATTCAAACTATGAAAAAAATTACCAGGATCTTTTCAGCGTTACTTACAGCAGGCATAATGCTTGCCTCGGTAAACACATTTGCAAAGGGAAATGATGGGGCAACCAAACAAGGCTCTGAAAACGCTGCTGTGGCAGGTTCGGGCTTCTGCTCTGTATTTGCAACAGTTTTAAGGCAAACAAATAATACCTGCTATGGCCAGAAGAACGGAAACGTAGTAGTATATTCCTTAGGTGGTACCAAGCCGTATACATACAGCTGGTCACCTGCGGTGGGTAGCACATTATCTCTAGATACTATTGACCTGGCAGGCGGTATGGCAGCAGGATCGTATACTGTAACGGTAACTGATGCCAACTCATGCACCTATGACCTTACTGTAACCATTACCTCGCCTCCTCAACTTACATTAGCAACAACTACCACGACCAACGATATTTGTAATGGTGCTGCTACAGGAAGTGCTAAGGTAACTGCCGGTGGCGGAACTCCTTCATATACCTATGCATGGAAGCCTGCTGTAAGTACCACAACTTCAGCGAGCGGCCTGGCTGCAGGTAATTATGTTGTAACGGTAACCGACTCATTGAAATGTACAACAAGAGATACTGTAAAGATCACTCAACCTGTCCCTATTGCAACTACTACGGCAGTTGTGTTATCATCATGTAAAGCAACGAACGGTATGGCAAGCGTAGCTGCTTCTGCAGGTGTAGTGCCGTATACATATAGTTGGTCGCCAAGCGGACAAACAAAAGATACTGCTACTAACCTGGGTCCGGCAAGTTATACTTGTACCGTAACCGATGCGAATGGTTGCCATGTAGCGGCCACCGCAATTGTAAGTGACAGCAGTACACTTAAAGCCGCGTTAACGAATGAGGCTAATGAAAAGTGTTTTGGTGATGCTATTGGTTTAGCTTCATTTTCAGTAAGCGGTGGTTCAGGCAAAACCGATACATATAGCTGGGGGCCTTCTGGAGGTACCGGTACAGCAGCTTCAGGTTTAACAGCAGGTACATATACATTTACTGTTACCGATTCTGTAGGCTGCGAGGCTGTTTCGACTGTTAATATTACCCAGCCCAATGCGTTACGCGATAGTATGGCTAATGTGCGCCAGGTATTGTGCTTTGGTGCTGCTACCGGCAGAACAACTGCAGGTGTGGTGGGTGGAACAACCCCATATGCATACACCTGGTCAAATGGCGCTACTACATCAAACTTAAACAATGTTGTAGCCGGTTCATACAGTGTGGTTGTAACCGATGCTAACGGATGTAAAGATTCTACAAATATTACACTTACACAGCCTGCAACCGCAGTGGCTGACAGTAACCATATTGCAGCTATTAAATGTTACGGTGGTTCAGCCACAGCAACCGGATTTGCATACGGTGGTACTAAGCCATACACCTACGCATGGTCAGGTGGAAGTACCAATACAACTAACACAGCCACATTAACTGCCGGCACATATACGCTAACCATCCGCGATTCGAACAGATGCCGTTTGAGAGATACCATTATTGTTACCCAACCGGCTTCGTTTATTACAAGTACAACCATTACAGGTATGGATAGTTCTGCTGCAAACCCTTGCACCAGTGCTGCATCTGTACAAGTAATAGGTACCTTGTCGAAATATATTATCAGCTGGTCTCCATCAGGAGGTGCACATGATACTATTTCAAACCTTTGCGCAGGTGCGTATATTGCAACCATAACCGATACGAATGGTTGTGTTGAATATGATACAGTGAATATTGTAAGCACAGTAGGTATTCAGGTTTACAGTAACCCACAGGATATTAAGGTTTACCCTATACCAACAAAAGACCAAATTAATATTAACATTATAGGAAACAGCTTTACACCTGAATATATTGGGGTATATGATGTTACCGGCAGGTTGCTTGTTTCGGAGAAAGCAGAAACAAACAAGAGCTTGTACACTATTGATGTTTCGAAACTGACCGAAGGCACTTACTTTATTAAGTTGAGTGGCAACGGAGAAAAGGTTGCGAAGTTTACGATAGCAAAATAAACAGGATAGAAATTTAAAAGGAAAGGGGAAGCATTGCTTCCCCTTTTTTATTTTACCTGTTCGAGCGCATTTTAGCGCTCATCAGTGCGCCATTCTTATAGGTCTCTGAAAAGAGTTTGTTCCCTTCTTTATCATAGTATTTCCAGGAGCCATCTTTTTTATCATTGGTGTAATTGCCATCAACCTTAAGATATCCCTTCGGGTAATACTCTTTCCAATCGCCTGAACGAATAAAATGTTTGTCGTAGTCAGATGAGCGTTTCAGCACCCTGTCGTTAGCATAGAAAGCCAATTTATAGCCTTTGTCCTTATCGAGCTTTTGAATGGCAAATGCAATTCTGTTGGTATCGCTTTTATAGCGCACGCAGTAAAATTCATACTCCAGACCTGCAACTGAAACCTCATGTAATAATATGGTATCGGGTATGCTGTCGCCGGTATAAAATATGGGCAACTTATAGCTCTTCTTTAAAAGTTTAGCCATGTTCTCCTCGTTCTCCTGTGCAGTGCTTATCAGGGGAGGGCCAAAGCCAATTCGTATTTGGGCATGGCTCTTACAGGTAAAAATCAAGAGTATGGAAAATAATAGAACTGCTTTTTGCATATTTAATTCCTAATTTTTAATTAAATATTACCTTTTACGGTCACCGCCCTGGCGCTCCATCATCCATGCTGGATATTCAGAAGCTAGCTTGCTTACTTCGTCAAGCTTTTTCAATTCGTCTGGTGAAAAAGTAACATCAACCGATTTCAGGTTGTCGTTTAGTTGTTCGGTATTTTTTGCACCTATAATAACGGTTGTAACAACTCGTTGGTGCAATAACCACGATAGTGCCAATTGTGCTACTGATACTTTCTTTTCCTTAGCTATGGGTTCGAGTACATCAATGATATCGAATGCCTTTTCTTTATTTACAGGAGGGAAATCGAACGTTATGCGCCTTGAACCGGCTGCAGCTTCCATTTTGCGGTTGTATTTACCACTAAGCAAACCACCTGCCAATGGGCTCCAAACCATCAGTCCCATTTGCTGGTCCTTAAGCATAGGCACCACTTCACGTTCAAGGTCGCGGCCGGCAATAGTGTAATAGGCCTGCAACGAAATAAACTTTGCCAGGTGATGTTGTTGTGAATAGGCAAGGGCTTTCATAATATACCATGCTGATAGGTTGCTACAACCTATGTAGCGCACTTTACCGCTTTTTACCAGCGAGTCAAGTGCATCAATGGTTTCTTCAATAGGGGTTAGCTCATCAAAGCCATGTATCTGGTACAGGTCAATGTAATCCATATTCAGGCGCTTGAGGCTGGCCTCTACTTCCTGCAGAATATGTTTACGGCTGAGGCCGTTGCCATTCTGGCCGGGGCTCATTCTGCCACGCACTTTGGTAGCAATTACAAGGTCGTCTCTTTTTAATTTCAAATTGCGGATAGCTTTGCCTGTCATCTCTTCCGACATACCTTCGTAATACACGTTAGCGGTATCAATAAAATTAATGCCGCCTTCAACAGCTTTGCCTACCAGTGCATCGACCATATTCTGGTCAATGCCGCCAATGCTGGCCCAGTAGCCATCCTTGCTGCCAAAGGTCATAGTGCCAAGGCACAGTTCCGATACTTTTAATCCTGTATTTCCTAAAAGGTTGTATTTCATAAAATGATATTAATGTTCGATGATTATTCTATTCAATAATACGAAAGAAAACTGATTATACTTTAAACCGACTTTTTAACCAATGCAATTTGCCCCAGGTGGTAATGGCAATGTTCTATAACGCCAGCCAGGTTGCGGTAGTAATTACCATACTTTCCATCGAGCATGTTTTCAGAAAGCTTGTTTTCAGGGAAGGCTTCAACAAGGGCAATGAATTTATCGGCATCAGCCCAATATTTGGTCAATAGCTTGTCCCAATCTTGTTGCGATTGTATAGGAGGGCAATTGAAACTGAACTTATCATGTGCTTCGAGTGGGCCGCCCTCCAATACGTTGATAACTGCATCTATATAATAGTTCATGTGGAAGACAAGCACTGCAATGGAGTTAGTAAGGTTGTGGGGTACAATGGTAGCTTGTTGCCATGTTACATCTGCCAGCATATCTTTCAGGTTTGAGCCCGTCCAGTTACCACCGTAATGGACTTCTTTAAAATGCTTGGCTAGTTGAGAATGGATGGTCATTGGTTTTTATTTACAAATATAGAGAAGCTGATTTATTCAAGCTTTTCACCTCCAACATAATTTAAACTTAATTACTAGCTTTGCTTTATGTACGACTTACCATATTACAAGGAAGCAGATAAGCAGGTTGTTATTGATTTCATTCATAAGCACCCATTTGCTTTTTTAAGCGGGTGTAGTGAGGATAACAAACCTGTAGCTACCCAATTACCTGTGTTTATAGAAGAGAGGGGAGGCGTTCATTACCTGACAGGGCACATAATGCGCAACACCGACCATCATAAAGCATTTGCTAAGAACCCGCAAGTGCTGGCCATATTTACCGGCCCCAGTACGTACGTAAGCGCCACCTGGTACAGCAACCCTATGCAGGCATCTACATGGAACTACATGAGTGTGCATGCAAAAGGCAAACTGAAATTTTTGGATGAGGCAGGGCTGATAGATGTGTTGAAAAAACTAAGCCTGCATTTTGAAAAGGATAATAAAAGCTCATCAACTTTTTACGATAACCTGACCGAACAATATAAGCAACCCCTTATGAAAGCCATTGTAGCTTTTGAAGTGGAAGTTGAAAGCATTGACCATGTTTTTAAGCTTAGCCAGGACAGGGATGAAGCCAGTTACCACAACATTATTAAAAAACTGACTGAGCAGGGTGGCGATGGTAAGGCAATTGCAGAGATAATGCAAGAGCGTATTGCTAAGGTTTTTCCGAAGAAATAGAAATTGCTTGGCTTTACCCTATGCCCACAAGTAATAGACTTGCGGGAGTGTAGGGAATATCTTACTTTTTTGTTCCACTATCTGAAGAATTTGGCTGTGGAGCGGCGGGTGTTGCGTTACCTATTACACTCGTGTAATTATCGGCAGTAATCCCTGGTGTTATAACTTGATAGTTGTTTGGGTTATAATTATTCAACAAATTACCATATTGAATATTACTATGAGATAAATAAGATGGTTGATTGTTATAAAATAAAGTGTCGGTTAGGATATTTGAAGTTGTTGGATAACCAATGAGGGTGTTGAAATTACTCAATTGATATGAATTTATTTGGCGATTCACAGAATCAAGTGAAGACGTAAGTGAATCTATTTTACCATTTAATGATTTTTCTGTTACAACATTCTGCTTTTTAGAAATTTCCAACTCTTTAGAAAGTCTTTCTTTTTCTTTTTCTAGCGCTATGATATTTTTTGTCTGTGCCTCCATTTGAAGAATTAGATCATTTGTTGCGCCAATTTTTCTAAGTATTTCTGTCCTTTTTTCTTCAGACAAATCAGAGAGTACTGATGAAAAAGTCTTTATCACAGCTTCGAGATGCTTATTTTTGAATAAGAAGATCTCTGCTAGTTCATTAAGTAATTTTTTTTGTACTTCACGTTTTATGTCTGTGATATCCTTAAATGGTTTTATCCATGGAATAGGTTTCGTTGTTTTAATTTCCTCAATAAACTCTAAAGATTCAAAACTAATGTTCGGAGGCAAGACTTTTGATAGGTTTTCTTTCGCTACAGTTTTATTTTTTCCTGCATTTTTCATGGCAGCTCTGTATGATTGATAATGTTGTAACACTTCTTCTCGAATAAATACGAGCATTCTTTTCTTGGTTTTATGTGCCAATAAATACTCTGCGTGAGTGGGCGAAACGTCTCTACCCTCAATGACTTCTTTAAAATTTTTCCATTCAAATTTCGAACCGTATTTTGAGTCAATTACTAAAAGCATTACATAAGCTGATTGCAGAACTTGCAAGCAGGATTCCCATGGTTCAAAATCAGGGAAATTATCATGAAACCCTTCAACAGAGCTCAGTATGGGACGATAACCTAACTCTGATAAATAATTCGCTAATTCTGCTCTTAAGTCTATTAAATTATAATCAGTTGAACTTATAAATATTGGGAATCCGTATTCGCTAGTAGTAGTCATATTAATGTAGTTGTATTAAATATTAAAAACCCCCGCATTTCTGCGAGGGTCTTTATTTGTTTATTTGAACTTTTTATTTCTTATCGTCTTTCACTTCTTCAAAGTCCACATCTTTCACTTCATCTTCTTTTTTAGCACCGGCATCCTGGCCTGGGTTAGCATTTGCGCCCGGGTTTTGTGCACTGCCAGTGTTGGCATCTTGTGCGGCTTTGTACATTTCTTCCGAAGCAGCGGTCCACGATGTGTTAAGCGCAGCGGTTGCCGTTTCAATAGCAGCCATGTCCTTTGCTTTATGTGCATCTTTCAGGGCGCTAAGGTCTTTCAAAATGGCTTCCTTCTTTTCTTTAGGAATTTTGTCGCCATAGTCCTTCATTTGCTTTTCGCTTTGGAAAATAAGGGCATCAGCAGCATTGTACTTGTCAATTTCTTCTTTTGCTTTCTTATCCGCTTCAGCGTTGGCAGTAGCTTCTTCCTTCATACGTTTAATTTCCGCGTCACTCAAGCCTGAGCTTGCTTCAATGCGTATGTGTTGGGTTTTGCCGGTTGCCTTATCCTTTGCCGATACATTCAGTATACCGTTCGCATCAATATCAAAGGTTACTTCAATTTGTGGTATGCCCCTTGGTGAAGGTGGAATACTGTCAAGTATAAAGCGGCCCAGTGTGCGGTTATCTTTTGCCATAGGGCGTTCACCTTGCACAATATGTATCTCTACACTTGGCTGGTTATCGGCCGCAGTCGAAAAGGTTTCTGATTTACGTGTAGGTATGGTAGTGTTGCTTTCAATAAGCTTGGTAGATACACCGCCTAATGTTTCAATACCCAGTGAAAGAGGTGTTACGTCGAGTAACAATACATCTTTTATTTCGCCTGTTAATACAGCGCCTTGTACGGCTGCACCTACTGCTACTGCTTCGTCAGGGTTCACTCCTTTTGAAGGAACTTTGCCGAAGTATTTTTCTACTATAGCTTGTATGGCAGGTATACGGGTTGAACCACCTACTAAAATCACTTCATCAATGTCCGATACTTTAAGGCCTGAGTCTGCCATTGCTTTTTCGCAAGGCGCAAGGCACGATTGTATCAGCTTATCGCAAAGTTGTTCAAACTTGGCACGGCTAAGTGTTTTTACTAAGTGCTTAGGTATACCATCAACCGGCATAATATAAGGCAGGTTAATTTCGGTAGATGCTGAACTTGAAAGCTCTATCTTGGCTTTTTCCGCAGCTTCTTTTAAGCGTTGCAGCGCCATTGGGTCCTTACGCAGGTCAAGGCCTTCATCTTTCTTAAATTCATCAGCTAACCAGTCTACAATAACCTGGTCAAAGTCGTCGCCACCTAAGTGGGTGTTACCGTTGGTCGATTTTACTTCAAATACTCCGTCACCTAATTCAAGTATAGATATATCGAATGTTCCACCACCTAAGTCGAACACAGCTATCTTCATATTCTTATGCTTCTTATCGAGGCCATAAGCTAATGCAGCTGCTGTAGGTTCGTTAATAATACGGCGTACTTTCAAGCCTGCAATTTCGCCTGCTTCTTTGGTTGCCTGGCGTTGTGCGTCGTTAAAGTATGCAGGCACGGTAATAACCGCTTCGGTTACTTCGTGGCCAAGGTAATCTTCAGCTGTTTTCTTCATTTTCTGAAGTATCATAGCCGAAATTTCCTGTGCTGAATATTTACGGTCGTCGATCTGTACACGTGGCATATTATTGTCATTTACCACATTATAGGTAACACGTTTCATTTCGTCGCTTACTTCATTAAAAGTATGGCCCATAAAACGCTTGATAGAGTAAATGGTCTTTTTGGCGTTGGTGATAGCCTGGCGCTTAGCCGGGTCACCCACCTTTCTTTCGCCGTTTTCTACAAACGCTACTATAGAAGGTGTTGTACGCCTGCCCTCGCTGTTTGCAATTACGGTAGGCTCGCTGCCCTCCATAACCGCCACGCAAGAGTTCGTGGTTCCTAAGTCGATTCCGATGATTTTGCTCATAACTATTTGATTTTTATTGTTGTCAATTGTTGTTTTCTATCCTACATATATCAATTAGCGTGCCAGTACCCTATAATGTAAATTTGGGCGCTTATACCGTCAGCCCAGTGAACTAAAACATAATCAATTGGTTAACAGGTGAATTATTTTCAAAATTTTATTATTTTATAAAATGATTTATTGCATGTCTGCCATAATGACAGAAGTAATTTGGTTTATTTTGCCTATCTTTGATATATGTCAAAACATGCTGTACATAAGCCCAAAATTGAAAAGACCATGAAAGAGGTTTCGAAAGATTTTGAGGGCTTCATCAAGAAGCATAAGAAGAAACACGGTACAAAAGCCGGTTTTGATAAACTACTTACCAAAGTGGTTAAGCAGCGTTCTTCAAAATAAGTTCAAACATTTTATCTGCCCGGTCTCGGTTTGTAAACCTGAATAAGTTCTCTGCGACATATTTGTGCAAGTGTTTTTTGTCAACATGGATATGCGTTCCTTTTAACATTCTCTTCAATCCAGACCAGTGATTTTCCATTTTATTTGTTGAATAACCTTGTTCGTTGACGTATTCTCCAATTTCATGATTTACTACATGATGTGCTTTAAATTGTTTGCTTAGACCAAAATAAGCCTTATGCCCATCTGTAACAAACATAGCAGCTTTATCTACATTCTGCTTAATAAGAGGTAATAACGTTTCTGCGTTTGCCTCACCATTCAGTACTTGCGTAAACATTTTGCCCTTTTCATCTATCATTCCGAACACAACTGTTTTTCCCTGATTGCTGATAACACCTGGTTGTTTAGGTATTCTCTTGTTCTTGTGTTTGTTCTTTTCCAATCCGCCGATAAAAGTTTCGTCGGCCATAACAATACCAGATAATATTTCAGTAGTTGGCGAAACCATAAGTTTACGAATTTGATCCGCCATTCTCCATGCAGTTTTATACGTTACTCGCAATTGACGTTCCAGCTCTTTTGCAGCAACACCATTTCGTGTGACCGAGAACAAATAAATCGCATAAAACCAACAAACAAGAGGTGTTGTAGTTTTTTCAAATACAGTCCCAGCCATTGGGTGTAATTGGTATTCGCATTCGACACACTGGTAACATGGCCGGGTTGCAATTCTTTTAAACTTTGCACCAGCTACGCCACAACGAGGGCAGGCTTTTAACTTGCCATATTTTATTTGAAATAACTTCTCCAAGCAGGCATCATCATCAGGATAATCATGCCTGAACTGATGTATAGAATACGTTTTTCGCTTGCAAAGTTTCTTTTTCTTTTTTAACTTATTAGCCATATACCTTCTAATTTAACCCTTATACGTTTTT
>JABCZY010000022.1 GCA_013289395.1 Bacteroidota bacterium | reverse complement strand
TTGCCGATGTAGGTTCTGTAAAAATGAAAGAGGTGCTTGCTACTATTGAACCACGCGCAGATAGTATATTTAATTACTCTGCGGCCGATAAATCGTGGGTACCGGAAGACCAGCGTTACAAAATAACCTACACAGGTAGCAGTCTTATATTCCTGCGTGGCAACGATTTCCTGGTGACTAATCTTATAGAGAGTGTATTGCTTGCGGTTATACTTATTTCCATAATTATGTTCTTAATGTTCATGTCGCCACGCATGGTGCTTATTGCAACACTCCCAAGCATTATTCCGCTTCTTGTAACACTGGGGCTTATGGGCTTCTTCGAAATTCATTTAAAGCCAAGTACCATACTAATTTTCAGTATTGCCTTCGGTATCTCGTCCGACGGAACCATGTACTTCCTTACCAAATACAGGCAGGAGATAAAGAATTTACATCTCAGTACATCGCAGGTTATTTCATTAGTAATTAGGGAAACAGGTGTAAGCATGGTTTACACGGCTATCATACTTTCATTCGGCTTCCTCATATTTGTATTCTCCGGCTTCGGCGGAACAAGGGCTATGGGTATTTTGGTTTCTATGACCTTATTAATGGCCTACTGTTCAAACCTGGTTCTGCTGCCATCATTCATGCTTTCAATGGAAAAGTTCATAGGAAGAAAAAACATGGGACAAAAACCATTGCTGGATATTGAGGAAGAGAAGTTTGAAGATGAGTCTGATAAAGACTAAGCCAGGAACAGAAAGAAGGAATTAAAGAAAGCATAAAAGGTTACACCAGCCTGAGTTTCCAAGGTATCTTCACTAAGCATTGAAAGCATAAAGATCATCAGGAATACAAAGTAAACATACGAGTAGATTTTCTTTGTTTTTATTCCCGGATAGATAAGTGAGAACAGGAACCAAACAAGTCCTATCAAGCCAAAACCTACTCCAATTTCAAGATATTGATCATGCGAACGAAGCCTGAATTCAGGTTTTAAGTTCGAATGCATTTCATCATACTCTTTGGCAAATGCAATCCTTACATCACCTGTTCCTACCCCAATAAGCCAATGTTTCTTAATAATACCCATAGCAGCTCTCCAGAATTCAAGGCGCTGGGTGATTGAATGCCCGCTTATATCAGGGTCTCCATTTCTGTAATCTTCTATTTCCCAGAATGCCTGGTAAAGCCTGTACTGCACATTACCACTTTGGCTGAAATTATAGTTCGACATGCCATTCTCAACCGCCTTTATATCATCATCTGAAAGTTTGCTTACTCCTACAGAATCTTTGGTGAGATTCTTTGAGGTCAGGTATCGTATAAGTGTATACTCCACCAAATTTCCTTTCTTATCAGGCCCCGCTACCGACATGTTACTCCGCTTTCTCCAGGCTTCTCTCAACTCATCGTGACTGAGATACGTATATATATAATGCCCGCTTTCCGTTCCTCCATAAGTATCACCTGAATAATAGAGTGAGCCTTTTAAAGAATGCTTCCGGATGGTATCAAAGTTCACTTTATCTGGAGTAGGGAAATAACGGTGATCGAATTGAATCAGGTAGGCAACAATACCAATGAACATAACACCAATAGATGACAATAACATAAAGCCATATCCAACCCTTCGCTGCCTTACTCGTTTATATGCATAGTATATGAGCAATACAGATGCAAGAACTATTGCAATAACTATACCTGTCAAAGACTCCATAATAACCAGGAAGACTAGAAACCATGCTATCCATAGGATTAATGCAAGCGATACCATCGACCACTTTTTCGAGAATATATACCCAAGTAAAAGAAATATGGATAAAACGATCATCAGTGCCAGCCTGATTGTTGAAACATGAGGAGTTATTTCGTGAATATCAATCAGCCCCTTATGCAAAAGCCTGTAAACACCAATTAACGATTCCACCGTAATACCGCCCATAAACAGGCCCAATACAATGTTCCTTTCTTTGTTATTCAGTGGCTCACTTGTGCAGAACAGAAAAGGTAGAATAAGTAATGGAACCTTTATCCGTATATCATCCATACCATATTTAAAATCGGTAGTATATATAAGGCCCAGCAGATGCATTATGTAAAGTGAACACAGTACCAGCGCCGGTTTATTTGTTATAAATCGCTTCCATTTTGCACCCAGGTTACCTTCCGCGATCCAGTTAAGACCAAGGGTAAGCTCTGCAATGCTTATAAATACCTTTGAAACCGACATTCCAATACACAGGAAAGAAAGTGCAGCGATAAACAGCATCCTGTGTATCGTTTGCCTTAAACCGGCATTTTCACCTAAAGCTTCTTGTGATAATATTGACATTAAAGAATATTCGTGTGTACGAACATATAAAAAGTTTTACTTTGCTTTGTACAAAATTAAACTATCCTATGAACGTTTTATTGCTTGGATCGGGCGGAAGGGAAAATGCCATTGCTTGGAAAATAGCACAAAGCCCATTATTAAAGGACTTTTACATTGCTCCCGGTAATGCAGGAACAGCAGACTGTGGCACAAACCTCGATATAGATATTCTGAATTTTGAGCTGGTGAAGAAACATGTGCTCGAAAAAAACATAAGTCTCGTTATTGTTGGGCCCGAGGAGCCATTGGTTAAAGGCATTTACGATTATTTCCTGTCCGATAAGGAGTTATCGCGTATACCGGTAATAGGGCCGTCTGCAAAAGCAGCGGCCCTTGAAGGCAGTAAAGATTTTGCCAAGAAATTTATGGCGAAATACAACATTCCGACTGCCCGTTACAGCACATTTACAAAAGAAACCGTTGAAGAAGGCGTTGCCTTTTTGCGAACACTTAGGCCGCCACACGTGCTTAAAGCAGACGGACTTGCCGCAGGTAAAGGTGTGATTATACCTTTAACAACAACAGCCGCAGAACACGAACTGAGAGAAATGTTGCTTAGTGAGAAATTCGGGCAGGCGAGTAAAAAGGTGGTAATTGAAGAATTTCTGATAGGGGTTGAATTATCGGTTTTTGTACTGACCGATGGTAACAGTTACCATATTCTGCCTGAAGCTAAAGACTACAAGCGCATAGGGGAGAATGATTCAGGGCTGAACACAGGTGGTATGGGCGCTATTTCTCCCGTTCCTTTTGCCAATGAAAAATTCATGGAAAAGCTGAAAGAAAGAGTAATTATACCAACAGTAGAAGGACTAAAAAAAGAAAAACTTGATTATAAAGGCTTTATTTTCTTCGGCATTATTAATTGCCAGGGTGACCCGTATGTAATTGAATACAATGCACGTATGGGTGACCCGGAAACAGAAGTAGTTATACCTCGTATCAAAACAGACCTGTTAGTACTTATGCAGGCAGTGGCTAATCAAACCTTGCACAAAATAAAGTTGGAAATTGATGAACGACAGGCTGCAACCGTAATGATGGTATCAGGCGGTTATCCGGAAGAGTATGAAAAAGGAAAAGAGATCTCCGGGCTTGACAAGGTTACCGAAAGCATGGTGTTCCATGCGGGAACCAAACTAAGCAATGGCAAAGTATTAAGTAATGGAGGCCGTGTGTTGGCAGTTACTTCAATAAAAAATACGTTAAAAGAAGCTGTTGCTACCTCGTATGAAAGTATTAAGAAAATAAGCTTCGATAAAATGTATTATCGTAAGGATATTGGTAAAGATGTAGGAGCCTGATCTTAATTCCGAAGGTAATTTACTTACTTCACCCAGTTGTAATCATTGGTTGCGAATTTGGGTTTACGAAACTGAACCAAACTATTTTTCATTTTCTGTCCGATTTGAGAAAGCTCATTCGTTATTGTTGAAAGAGATCAAAAGATATTCAACAACTAACACAAAAACACATGGACACATTCCTTACTCCGATAGAAAAGCCCAAAGGGCTAATAATGAAGCTCGTATATTACTTTACGCGTAAGCAATTTGGCAAGGTGCTTATGCCACTGAGCGTATTTTCTGCCAGGCTACCGAATGCATTTGGTATGTTTTACGGCAAAGTATCGCAACTCGATAAAAAACTAACACTGCCTAAGGAAACTGCTATGCTTATCCGCGAACAGGTGGCACGCATTAACATTTGCCTCTTTTGTATTGATATGGGTCGATGGGCCGCTATAAAGGCTTCTATGAACGAAACAAAGTTTGACGCACTGGAAGAGTATGCCACAAGCCCACTTTTTACAGATGGGGAACGCGCTGTATTAGATTATGTTACTGATTTAACTAAAGATAAAAAGGTTAACCCAGATACTTTTAAAAGGATGGCCGAACATTATTCCGACCAACAGATATGTGAGATTGTATGGCTTGTTGCAAGTGAACATATTTACAACATAACCAACATCGGCCTTAACATTCATTCCGAAATGCTCTGCGATATAGTAAGAAAGAAAAAGTAATGCCTTACTACTATAGTATTTAGGCTTTCTTAGAACCTACAACCATTTCGTAAATACTATCCTTCTGCAAATACTTGCCGGCTATGTCCTGCAATTGTTTTGAAGTAATTTCAGCAAGCGTACTTATATACTTTTCGTAGTACGAGTAATCCAAGCCATGCAGCCATACTTGTTTAAAGCGTTCTGCTAAGGCAAAAGGGCCATCCATGCTACGTAATACATTACCTCGTAAATAGTTCTTTACCAGTTGCAATTCATCTTGTGGGATAGGCTCGTTGCATAAACGATCCATTTCCTTATAAATTTCCACCAGAGCTTTATCACATACATCGCTACCTACTTCACTGGCTATTTGAAAATACCCGGCTTGTTGCAGGAACACAACACCTGATGATATTCCGTACGTATATCCTTTATCCTCCCTGATATTGCTCATTAAGCGTGATCCGAAATATCCGCCTAATATCACATTCAATATCTGGAATGGAATTGCGTCAGGATGATTTTTATGGAACAACATTCTGCCCATGCGTATAGCAGATTGCAATGCCTTATCCTTCGGCATATAATGTTTCTTTTCTGCATTCGGGCTTATTGCAAATTCGCCTGTTTTTTTCAGGTCATCTGCTTTCCAGTTACTTCCACCAAAGCTATCGCTTAGGGTATTCAAGAACTGGTCTTTTATTTTGCCCGCAACAATTATTGCACAACCGTTCGACGCATAATGAGATCTATGGAAATTAAGTAACTGATCTCTGTTTATAGCCTCATATTCATCAAGGGTAACCACATGCCCATAGGGATGGTTATTACCAAAAAGCAAAGCAGGGAAATTACGCGCTGCAACCACCCTTACTTTCTTTTCTTCTACCAGATAACGTTGTTTCTTGTTAGTGAGATATACATCAATTTCTTCCTTAGGAAAAGACGCCTCTTTCACTATTTCTTCCAGTATTGGCAATACCTTATTTACATGTTTACCTAATGAATATAATGCAACGGAAGCATAGTCGTGATGTGAAGATGTCTCAAGGAAAGAGCCGTAATAATCCAGCATTGAAGCGATCTCTTCAGAACTATGTTTTGCGGTTCCTTCTTCCAGCAATGCATTTGTTGTATCTGCCACCAGTGGCAAATTCTGTTGCAAGGTACCTGCAGGAAATATCAGTTCTATCTTTACTACATCCTGCGTGCCTGTATTAACAGAATATAATGGTATGCCGTTAGGCAGTTTACTTTCTGCTGCATGTAAAATATCTATCTTACTTGGCTTACCAAGTGCAGGCATGGTATGCCTGTCTAATCTAACTTCAGTTTCCATTAGCTTTTGATTTTGAACGATAATATAATGTGGAGCAATTGTTTTCGTTAATAACCCTAGATGCTTCCACTAACAGGTCTACTTCACTAATTTTAGCAAAACGTTCTGTTTCATTGTTTACTTCTTCCGCACCTCCAAGCAATTCAAATATCGCAAGGTTCATGGCTTTATTCAAAATGCTCATTTCGCCGAAAACCAATTGTGATTCTGTTTTATTCTTTGCCTTTTCCATTTCTTCTTTCTTCACTTGTGCCAGCGAAACCTTCTTCAATTCTTCCTGTATGGCTTCATCCGCTGCTTCAAGTGTAACGCCTTCAGAAAGTTTACCTGAAATAATAAATAGTCCAGGGTCAAATGACTCCATGGTGAAAGCATTAATTTCACTGAACAGTTTTTTATTCTTCACCAGTTCAAGGTACATGCGTGATGCATTACCATCGGTTAAAATATCTGCAAGTAATTCCATTGCATAAAAGCTCTGGTCCATGCGCGAGCCCATGTGGTATGCTTTGTAAATAGCATCAACAGGCACATCTCTTTCAAGCTCAAGCTTACGTGCCTGGGTTTGTTTAGGCTCTACAGGCAACTTGCGCAAAGGCGGGTTACCGGCAGGTATTGGTGCAAACCATTTATCGCATAATGCCCTTACTTGTTCAACTGTAACATTGCCACTCACAGCAAGTACCGCGTTATTCGGGCAATAAAATTTCTGGAAGAATGCCTTTACATCGGGCATTACAGCATGTTTAATATGGTCTATTTCTTTACCGATTGTTGGCCATGTATAAGGGTGTACCTTGTATGCCAGCTTAGGTAATTCCAGCCAAACATCGCCATATGGCTGATTCAAATAGCTCTGCTTATATTCTTCAATTACTACACTGCGTTGTACTTCCAGGCTCTTGTCTGAAAAAGCAAGGCTCAGCATTCTGTCTGATTCAAGCCAGAAAGCGACCTCCAGGTTTGATGCTGGAAGCGTGAGGTAATAATTGGTTACATCGTTATTGGTGAAAGCATTGTTCTCTCCACCTGCCTGTTGTAATGCATTATCGTAGTCAGGGATATTTATAGAGCCACCGAACATTAAATGTTCAAAAAGGTGGGCAAATCCGGTCTTTTCAGGGTCCTCGTCGCGCGCACCAACATTGTAAATTATATTCACACATGCCATAGGCGTTGATGTATCGCGGTGCACAATTACCTTTAATCCGTTCGGTAATGTAAATCTTTCAAATTGTATCATCTATCTTTTATTATTCAGGTATATCAAAACTATTTGCTTCTTTTATTGCGGTATGAAATTCAGTAATTATTTCATTCACTATATCTTTTACGGGCATTATTTTTTTAACTGCTGCAGCTATTTGTCCGATCTCCAATTCACCTTCTTCCATATCACCTTCAAACATACCTAATTTGGCACGTGCACGGCCCAGTATTTTAGCCAGCTCTTCATTCGATGCTCCTCTGTCCTCAGCTTCCTGTACTTTCTTATAAAAAGCATTCTTTATTATTCTTACAGGGACAAGTTTTTTCAGTATAAGCATTGTGTCACCTTCTACCGATTCCACGATCTTCTTCTTGAAATTAGGATGTACCGAAGCTTCTTCAGAAGCTACAAAGCGTGTACCAATTTGTACAGCATCGGCACCCAATGTCATAGCAGCAAGCATAGAGTGACCACTTGCAATACCACCCGCAGCTATAAGCGGAATATTCACTACTTCTTTTACTAAAGGTATAAGGCACATGGTGGTAGTTTCTTCACGGCTGTTGTGTCCACCGGCTTCAAAACCTTCAGCTACAATTGCATCAACACCGGCATCTTGCGCTTTTTGAGCAAATTTTACACTTCCTACGACATGCACAACTTTAATACCGTGTTCCTTAAAAAAAGGTGTCCATGCTTTAGGATTACCGGCCGAAACAAAGACAATTTTAACGCCTTCTTCCACTATTATTTTCATTACTTCCTCTAAATCAGGGTATAGTAAAGGCACATTTACCCCAAAAGGTTTATCAGTGGCTTTTTTACATTTTTGAATATGTTCACGCAATACATCAGGGTACATAGATGCAGCCCCAATTAAGCCAAGGCAACCATTATTAGAAGCCGCAGAGGCCAGGCGCCAGCCACTTGTCCAGAGCATGCCTGCCTGAACTATTGGATACTTTATCTGAAAAAGTTGCGTTATTCTGTTCACAGACTGCGAAGATATGTATAATGGATAGACACTAACTCAATGATAGACGCAAAAATTACTAAATACCTCTTAGCCAAAAAATCTTACCTTTGGCAGTCTTTTAAAAGAGCCGGTATATGAAAAATATATTTAAAGAAGCTGATAAGAACGAAATACTTCAACGGGTTGAGAAATTGACTGCTGAAAGTAAGCCGTTATGGGGTAAAATGAATGTAGCCCAAATGCTGGCACATGGTGCGCATGCTGCAAAGCTGCCAACCGGAGAGGTTGCTGCCAAGCGGGCCGGATTTCCGATAAATATACTTGGTTCACTATTGAAGAACAAAATACTGAGCTCACCTGAATTCAGAAAGAATTCCCCCACTTCTCCTGAAATAAAAATTACGGACCCAAGGGATTTTGAAAAAGAAAAAGCAAATTTTATAGCAGCCATAAAGAATTTAAGTGAAAAAGTAGCAACTGCGCCTAAACACCCTTTTTTCGGGACTATGACAGCACAAGAATGGGGCCGCATTAACTATCTGCACGCTGACCATCATTTAAAACAATTCGGAGTTTAATAAAAGCCAGTAACCCTATACATGCGTAAACTTATACTACCTTTCATATTCGCACTTTCTGTTTCATCAGTTTTTGCTCAAACCTATACAGTGCATACCCTTGCAGGAGACACAGCCGGTTTGCAGAATGGCACAGGTACCAATGCTTTGTTCAATGCCCCGGCTGGCGTAGCAGTTGATACGGCCGGTAGTAACGTTTATGTAGCAGACTATAACAACAATTTGATACGTAAAATAATTGCAGGCACCGGCGTTACAACAACATTTGCAGGTGACACTCTTGGATTCAGAGATGGTGCTGGTACGGTGGCTCTTTTTAATAGGCCTATAGGAGTTTGTACCGATGATTCAGGCAATGTATACGTAGCCGATACATATAACAATGCCATTCGTAAAATTACGCCAGCAGGCATGGTAACCACCATAAGTGGTAAAGGAAGTGATTCAATCGGATACAGAAACGGAACCGCCGCTAATGCATTGTTCTATAACCCGGTTGGCGTGGCAGTTGATAAATCAGGTAACATTTATGTAGCCGATAATGGCAACGACGTGGTTCGCAAAATATCTACGCTAGGTATTGTCAGCACATTTGCAGGTAATGATACCATTGGCTATGTAAATGGCAATGCTGATTCGATAGCCGAATTTTCTGCTTTAGCAGGAATAGCTGTTGATGATTCAGGTAATGTATATGTAACAGAACTTCACAATAACTCAGTAAGAGAAATACGCAAAGGAGTTGTGTTCAATATAGGTGGTACCGATACAATTGGAATGGATACCACTATTTATACCGTCTCACCGGGGTATAGGAACGGAGCTGCTGATACATCATTGTTTGATAACCCAACAGGGCTTGTGGTAGATAAAAGCGGAAGCGTTTATGTATGTGATGAGTATAATAATGTGATACGTAAAATAAGCAAAGGCTTTGTTACAACATTTGCAGGGAATAGCCAAATCGGCCTTGTAAATGGACCGGATTCAAGTGCAGAGTTTTCTCAACCTATTGGAATTGCATTAGATAATCATGGAAATTTTTATGTGGGGGATAATGGCAATAATGTTATACGAGTAATTTACCCTCCGGGAGTTACCGGTATCAGATCTGTTATTAATCAAGAAACTCGTTTACTTGCATATCCTAATCCATCGAGTTCAGTTATGACAATAGTTTCATCTGCAAATGGCATTGCTGAATTACTAGATCTTACGGGTAGAAGCATTTGGACTAACGATCAGTTCAAGTCACCATATACATTCAGTACAACCGATATTTCTCCGGGGGTTTATTTCCTGAGGATAACAAATGGTTCACAGTCTGCGGTTTGTAAAGTTGTTATAGCCCGCTAAGGTATTCCCGATTTTTAATTTATTTTTGATGAGTATTTCTTATTCCATGAATAACGACCTTACTCAACTGAAAGTGTGGTTCTGGCCACTGATAATAACCTCGAGCATAATACTTACGGGTATTATAGTGCAAAGGCTGGTAATTGTTTACCTCAAGCGTCTTTCTAAAAAGGATAAGTGGACAGGGGGACTTGTTATTATAAGTTCGTTGCGCGGTATGATCATTCTTATATCTGTTCTGGCAGGTATATATCTTGGCCTTAGTGTTTCACCTTTGCCACCAAATGTATTAGATACCGTTCAAAAGCTACATAAGGTTTTTGAAATATTTATAATTACATTTATTACTGCAAGGTTACTAACCGGTTTGCTCAAGGCATACACTTTGCGTGAAGAAGGCATAAAGCGCTCTATTTCGCTTTTTAACAGCATCATCAAAATAATTGTTTATTGCATTGGAGGCCTTATCATTCTGCAAGCCCTTAATATTTCCATTACACCTATTATAACTGCATTAGGTGTTGGTGGCTTGGCAGTGGCACTTGCTTTGCAAGATACATTATCAAATCTTTTTGCAGGCGTACAGCTAACCGCTACGCATGTTATTAAACCTGGCGAATACATTATACTGAGTTCCGGTGAAGAAGGAACTGTAAATGACATTAACTGGAGATATACTACACTAATTACCCAGACGAATAACCTGGTGGTTATCCCGAATTCCAAAATGGCATCGACCATTGTTACCAATTATTCCTTGCCTGCAAAAAATCTAGATGTTTCACTTCCTTTCGGAGTAAGCTACAATAGTGACCTCGATAAAGTTGAAAAGATAACGTTGGAAGTTGCAAAAACTATAATGACCGAGATGGGAATACTGGGAGAAGAGCCGACTTTCCGTTTCAAAGAATTTGGCACAGCCGCCATTAACTGTAGTATTTCTATAACTGTGCATCATTTTACACAGCAGTATGTAATGAAGCACAACCTGATGAAAGCCTTGTATAAAAGATTCAAGCAGGAAGGAATTGTGATTCCGTATCCACCGGTATACAATGTGAATATGCAGAACCCTGCATAATTATTTTGCTAATCGTAACGGCAGTTTAAAGAAAATGCAAGAGAAAGCTAATTGCTAATACACCTACCGCTATTATAATTGCAGCTATTGCAAGGCCTTTGTATTGTTTGCCTGATTTTATAAATGCTTCAATTGAATAAAAAACAGAAAGCAATATCCACGGAACTAAAGCCGAAACTACCTTCAACTGAAAAGGTTCATTTGATCCATTTAGGTCATTAGGATTATTAAGGTGAGGAATCGCAAAAAGCCAGGAAACACATATAATAGCCATTATAAACCCCGTTAAACCATAATTAAACAAAAAGTGACCTGGCTGTGGATGTGATATAAACAGAAATATTATTCCCAATACATATAAGATAACCGCCAATGCCAAAAATACACCTTGACTAATACCTGTAAGTAGCCATACACATCCCAATATTATTCCCAGAACGTATAGAACTTCCCCTATAATTAGTAAGAGTTTATTCTCTGGTACGTTTTTTGCCCCTTCGTTCAATTTAACCACAGTTTTAATACTCTTCGATTCTTTTAATCTTTCAATGGTGAGTATTATTTTATGAAACTGCCTTATATTTTTCTCGACAGAAAGCTTAGTTGCTTTAGCTTCAACAAGTATTTGTTTTTGCTCCTTAACAGGCTCATATTCAACCCTACCAATATCATTATAACCTCTGGTTAAAATATTTTTATTCGCATGAAGAAGTTCCTGGTTCGCTTCAATACTCAGCTTCTTTCCCGGTATGTCGCTAAAAATTCCACTAGTATATCTGCGCTTACTAAAGGAAGGGCTAATATTCTCATTAAGAGAACAGCCTGTAATCAATGCAAAAACAAATATTAATAAGTGGTGTCTTTTCAAGTTCGAGTAGCTATGAAGTATACATTTTCTTTCATTGCGAATTTATAAAATTATGAACCCCTTATTTCTATCGAACTGTTAAATAATCATAATTTACTCTCTACCTCTTACTTTAACGATTAAGCCTTAATGAATTCATAATGCTGGTTTAATCTCCTTGTGATATTATACCCATACGTTTGTACCGTGAAATAATTATAGAGAATATTATAAAACATAACCTATGAACACAGAGCTTGTAATTAAAAATGAAATTACCATTAACGCCCCTGCACTAATGGTTTGGGATGCTTTGACAAATCCTGCACAAACAGAGAAGTATATGTTCGGCTGCAAAGTAATCTCTGATTGGAAGGTTGGTAGCCCGCTTATATGGAAAGGGCCTGTTAACTGGGAGAAAGAGGAAGTAATTTTGAAAGGTAATATTGTTGATATTCAAGTTGGTGAACTTTTGGTTTATACTGAAATTGATCCTAATAATCCTGCGGTTAAAGATGTTCCTGAGAATTATTTAACTGTTGTGTACTCTTTGGTAGAAAAAAACAATAGAACCACATTGACTGTAGTAGTAGGTGACTATTCAACCGTAGCTGATGGAGAAAATCGTTACAAAGAAGCTCATCAAAACGGGGAAGGCTGGAAACCGGTGCTGGCACAAATAAAAAGAATGCTTGAACCTAAAGTGGTATTTTCAGAAATGTTTGCACCTGTTCAACACAGGGAATTAGACGCATTGGCAGAAAGAGTTTAGGCAGAACTTTATTTCCCCATTATTATAAATACCAGCGCCTGGCATGCAATACCTATTATATTGCCGATATATATGTCAGCCGCAGCATGTGCTTTAAGTCTGTAACGGGCTAAACCTACTATGCTTACAAGTAATATTGCCGCAGCAACTGCAGGGTAATTTGCAATACGAGTATAATACATCAGCCCGATTACTGTACCTAATATACCACCAATACCTACTGCATGCAAACTTACTTTGGTTACTAGGCTTGTAATGAGTGTTACTATCATGGCAATATTTACGCCCAGCATAAAAAAACTTAATGATCTTCCCATGATAGGAATATTATGAATAGAGTAATAAGCAAGAATAAAGCACAACTCAGTAAATGCAATTAGCATCAGTCTGTCTTTATCAGTAGGTGTAGTAAGACTACTTACGTAACCTGTTTTTAATAATAAATAACTTAACACAAGCGGAAAGGCCATTGTTAATGCCAATGTAACTGCCGCCGCCGATGCCAAGAAGATCCAAAACTGATCAGGTTCCAATGAAGAATATATAAAAGGATCATTGGAAATAATAATGATTATACCAAGTGTAGGCATTAATGCAGGATGAAAAATGTAAGAGGTTACTTTCCAGAATTTGTCCATACTTATATTTCCTTTCGCATCCTGGCAACAGGTAAACCAAGCTGTTCACGATATTTAGCAACTGTGCGCCTTGCCAGTTTGTATCCTTTTCCTTCCAACAATTCTACAAGCGCCTCATCATTCAATGGGCTCTTTTTATCTTCATTCTCTATTAATTCCTTCAAAATATTCTTCACTTCTTTTACCGAGACTTCTTCTCCGCTCTCTTTCTGGAAAGCTTCTGAAAAAAGTTTTTTTAATAGAAAAGTACCGAATTGTGTTTGAACATATTTACTATTCACAACCCTGGAAATGGTAGATATATCGAGCCCTGTTGCTTCAGCAATATTTTTCAGCAACATGGGTTTAAGCTTACTCTCATCTCCATCTTGAAAATAATCCTGCTGGTATTTCAGAATGGTTTCCATTACATTTTGCAATGTTTGTTCTCTTTGTTCAAGTGCACTTATAAAACCTTTTGCATCATCAATACGTTGGCGAGCAAATGAAGCTGCTTCCTTTTGCAATTTATCTTTTCCGGCTTTCCTCTCAATCATTTCTTCATATACAGGGCTCAACCTCAGCTTCGATGAATTCCTGCTTATCAACTGCACATCAAGTTTTCCGTTCCAGTTATTTACAACAAAATCGGGTGTTATTTGTTCTGCACTGGCAGTACCATCTGAATATGCTAGCCCTGGTTTAGGATCTAATTTTACAATTTCCGCAATGGCATTCTTTAACTCCGCATCATTTATATGAATTAACTCTTTCAGTTTCTCGTAGTTCTTCTTTGAGAACTCATCAAAACCTTTTTCAAGTATTTCAATGGCTACATGTATGGCAGTATTTTTTTTCGCTTTTCGTTTAAGTTGTAACAGCAAACATTCCTGCAGGTCTCTTGCTCCTACTCCAACCGGGTCAAGTTCCTGTATAGCCTCCAGTATAGGTATCAATTCATTTTCATCGGTCAGGATATTTTGCAGGAAGGTAATATCGTTCGCAATGGAATAAAGATCACGACGCAGATAACCATCGTCATCAATATTGCCAATAATATAATCAGCAAGCATAATTTGCCTTTCGTTCAAATTGCGCAATCCTAATTGGGTGCTTAGTGAATCCTGAAAAGAATTAGTTGCTGCCACAGGCATTTCCCTGTTCTCATCATCGGGTGAAGTATTATTTACACTCAGCTTATAGGCAGGAACATACTCGTCGCTCTCTTCCATAAATTCTGCGGCATCGTCATACTCATCTCTGCTTTCGCTGGTCGTTTCTGTATCTCCCTCAGCATTTATTTCCTGCTCATCCTTGGCATCCCATTCAGCTTCTACTGCTTCTTCCAATGCAGGGTTGTTCTCGATTTCCTCTTTAATGCGTTGCTCAATAGATGTTACAGGTAACTGCACAAGCTTCTGCACCAACATTTGTTGGGGAGTAAGCTTTAATTGTTGTTTCTGTTGCAGGCTTTGCCTTAGCATAAGTAATTGTTATTAGAACAAACGTTCTTCTGACAAATTTACTTAAAACTCCGCATTCTTTGGAGTACGAGGGAAAGGCACTACATCGCGTATATTAGTCATACCCGTAACGAAAAGTATAAGCCTTTCAAAACCAAGCCCAAAGCCAGAATGCGGTGCCGTACCGAACCTTCTGGTATCTAAATACCACTGCATATCCTTTTCAGGTATGTGCATCTCTTTCATACGCACAACCAGTGTATCGTAGTTTTCCTCACGTTGCGATCCGCCTATCATTTCACCTACATAAGGGAATAATACGTCCATACCTCTTACCGTCTTGCCATCTTCGTTAAGCTTCATATAAAAAGCCTTTATCTCTTTAGGGTAACCGGTCACCATTACGGGTGCACCAAACATTTCCACTAAATAGTTCTCATGTTCTTTTTGCAGGTCAGCGCCCCACTCAGCTGCAAACTCAAACTTTTTACCCGAGTTCTTTAAATCTTCAATGGCCTGGGTATAGGTTATACGTTTAAAGGCCTTACTAACTACCATGTTCAGCTTGTTCAGTAATTCCTTATCGTACATATTGCAGAGGAAATCAATATCATCCTTACAGTTATCCAGTGCATATTTCACCAGGTACTTGAGAAAATCTTCAGCCAGATCCATGTTATCATTCACATCATAAAACGCCATTTCGGGTTCTATCATCCAAAACTCCGCCAAATGGCGAGGTGTGTTTGAGTTTTCTGCACGGAATGTTGGCCCGAATGTGTATATTTTAGAAAGGGCCATAGCAAATAACTCGCCCTCTAACTGGCCCGATACGGTCAGGTTAGTTTCTTTACCGAAAAAATCTTCGGTATAATCTATTGCGCCATCTGCGCCCTTAGGCGGATTCTTCATATCCAAAGTGGTTACCCTGAACATTTGCCCTGCTCCTTCAGCATCAGACCCGGTAATAATAGGTGTATGTATATAAAAGAAGCCATTATCGTTAAAATACTTGTGTATAGCATAGGCCATAGCATGGCGAACACGAAATACTGCGCCGAATGTATTGGTACGTGGCCTTAAGTGAGCTATTTCTCTTAAAAATTCAAGTGTATGCCCTTTCTTCTGCAAAGGAAAGGTTTCATCTGCAGTACCATATATCTCCATGCTTTCTGCCTGAATTTCAACAGTTTGCCCTTTGCCTTGCGATTGTACCAATGTACCCTTAATGCAAACACAGGCCCCTGTGTTCACATTCTTCAATACCTCTTCAGGAAACGATGCAATAGAAACCACTGCCTGTATATTATGTATAGTGGAGCCATCATTAATAGCGATAAAAGCTACTTCTTTACTACCGCGCTTGGTGCGTACCCATCCCTTTACCTCTACCGGCCTGTTATAATCAGTAGAACTTAATAATGCTTTTACAGAATCCTTTATCATATTATTTATTTTAGAGTAATCAGGAAGTTTGTTCGTTCTTCCTTAAACCGAGGGGTAAAATTAATCGGTTTTTGTCCATAATTGAGTGTTAAACTCAGAAATGAAGTAAAAAAATAGTGAGAAAACTTTCGGTACATTAAAAGTTTTATTAGTTTTGCGCCCCCTTACAAAAAATGAAAGTAGAAAAACAAATATTAAAAGGTGCTGAAGAACTTTTCTTCCGTTATGGATTAAAGGCCATAACAATGGACGATATAGCCAAGCACCTGGGTATGTCGAAACGTACCATCTACGAAAACTTTCCTACTAAAGACAGTATAGTAAGTGCACTGCTTGGCCAACATCGTGAACATAGTGTTACCAATATTGAAACGATCCGTAAAGATTCAAAGAATGCGATCGAAGAGATCATTCTAACCATGCTCCATTTGGAAAGTATGTCAGAGATGATGAATCCCCGCCTGTTATTTGAGTTGAAGAAATTCCACCCGAAAGTTTGGGGCGAGTTTCAGGATTTTAAGCAAAAGGTAATGATGCAGTGTATAGCTGATAATATGAAGCGTGGAATTAAACAAGGCATTTATCGTAAAGAAATCAATATAGACATGTTATCGCGCTTGCGCGTAGAACAAATTGAGCTTGCATGGAATCCGGAGATGTATCCACCATCAAAGTATGATATTCCTGCTGTTCATTTAGTATTCCTTGAACACTTCTTATACGGTATTGCCAATTTGAAAGGCCACGAAATGATAGAAAAATACAAAAAATCAAAAAACTTAAATGTCCCACTATGATATATAAAAGGACGCATCTACTATTAGCATTTCTGTTGCCTGCAAGCATCTGCTTTGCACAGCAAAAGAAAGATAGTATTCATCACTTATCTCTTCAACAAAGCATTGCGTATGCCGTCGACCACCAGGGCAATGTAATAAATGCCAGGTACGAAGTAGACAAAGCCAGCGCTAAGCTGAGAGAAATTATTGGCATTGGATTACCGCAGGTAAGTGCTTCGGGCAATATTCAGGACTTCCTGCAAATACCAACAACATTAATTCCGGCATCGTTCTTTGGTGGCCCTCCGGGCACTTTTGAAGGTGTTAAATTTGGTACACAATACAATACCACCGGCGAGCTTGATGCATCGCAATTGATATTCGATGGTTCATATATTGTAGGACTGGAAGCTACAAAAACATACAAAGAGCTTTCGCAAAAAAGCCTTGTTCAAACAACCATACAAACAGTTGCTTCCGTTACAAAGGCGTATTATACCATTTTAGTTAATCACTGGAAAATGCAAATGGTTGACGCCGATGTTCAGCGTTTAAAGGCCCTTATGGACCAATCGCAGGCTATGTATGAAAAAGGCTTTGCAGAAAAGATTGATTGGGAAAGAATAAAAGTAAGTTACAACAATTTAAAAACCCAGGAAAATACAATTGGAAAGTTAGTTGGCCTAAGTTACCAGCTTCTGAAGTTCCAAATGGGTATGCCATTGAGCGACAGCCTTACATTAAGCGATAGTCTCAAATCAATTCCGCTAAGTCCTGATATGGAAAAGGATACCACATTCAGACCTGAAAACCGTATTGAATATTCACAAGCACTAACGAATCTTGTAGGGCAGAAACTGTTGTTACGTAAGGACGATTATTCATATTTACCGAGCCTTGCTGCGTACGCTTCTGTTAGTCGCCAGGCATTAGGCGATCAGTTCGAAATTTTCAGTGCAAGTCAAAAATGGTACCCTACAACACTTATAGGTCTGAAATTGAGCGTACCTATTTTTGATGGTTTGCAAAAAAGTAACCGTGTACAGCAAGATAAAATAAGTGTGCTGGAAGCGCAGAACATGCTGAATACGGTGAAACAGAGTATTTACCTTGACCTTGCAAACAGTTCTACCAATTTGCAAAACGCTCTATCCGATCTGCGTAACCAGCAGGAAAATATGGATCTGGCACAAAATGTAGAACATGATGCCAAAATAAAATATGAAGCCGGCACCGGCTCGAACATAGAAGTAATTGATGCTGAAGCATCACTTACCGAATCAGAATCTAATTATTATAACGCCCTGTTCAACGCGCTTGTAGCGAAAGTTGACTATGAACAGGCAAAAGGAAATTTATACAATAAAAAATAAACACCGTCTATGAAAAAGCAAATTGCATTTATTTTATTGCTAAGCCTTACTGCTGCATGCAACCACAAATCGCAACTGGAACAAGACCAGGAAAAAATGGCGAAGTTCAAAAAAGATAGCGGTGACCTGAAAGATTCTATTGCTGCATTGCAGACAAGAATTGATAAGGAACAGGGAGTAAAGAAACTGAAGACAGTAAACGTAAGCGTTATGGATGTAACCGCACAAACATTTCGTCACTATGTTCAGGTACAGGCATCGGTTTACGGGCAAGATAACATTAACGTGAGCCCTGAAATGCCAGGCGACGTAAAAAACATACTTGTAACGGAAGGTGATAAGGTAAGCAAGGGCCAGGTACTTGCAATACTTGATGATGCAGTGTTGCAACAAAACATACAGGAGCTGCAAACCTCACTTGAGTTAACAAAAACACTTTTTGAAAAACAAAAGAGCCTTTGGGATCAAAAGATCGGTACCGAAGTACAATACCTGAGCGCGAAAAGCAATTATGAGTCGCTTCAAAAAAGGCTTTCCGCTTTACAACAACAGGATGACATGAGCAAAATAAAATCTCCTATTGATGGAACGGTTGATGCTGTGAATCTTAAAGTTGGCGAAACTGTTGCACCTGGCATGCCTTGCATACAGGTAGTAAATATTGAACAGTTAAAAGTTAAGGGTAATGTAGATGAGTCATTTATTTCTGATATTCATACAGGCGACTCGTTGAAAATTTCTTTCCCTGATCTTCATAAAGATGTGTTATCTACAGCTACCTATGTATCAAGAGCTATTGATAATGTGAATCGTACTTTTACAGTAGAAGTAAGCCTTCCGCAAAATGCTGACTATCATCCTAACATGATAGCTACTATGAACATTATTGATTACACTAACCGTTCTGCTATTGTAGTACCTATCAACGTTGTGCAAAGCGACCCCACAGGTTCCTTTGTATTTGTTGTAGACAATGCAGGCGGCGTAATGACAGCACGCAAACAACTTGTTACCTTAGGAAAAGTTTATAATGGTAATGCTGAGATCTTATCTGGTGTTAAGGCAGGAGATAAGATAATTACCGTTGGATACGATGACCTTAATAACGGTGATGCAATAGCATTGTAAAAGAAACTTATTATTTCAAGATACCTGAATTATGAAAGATATTTTCAAAGAGTTTAAACCAAGTAGCTGGGCAATAGATAATAGGACAAGCATTTTTGTGCTTACCATTATCATTACACTGGCGGGGATATTTGCTTATAACAGCATTCCAAAGGAAAAATTTCCTGATATACAACTGCCACAAATATTTGTGCAGACTATTTATCCCGGTACCTCTCCGGCCGATATGGAGAACCTGGTTACCCGCCACATGGAAAAGGAAATCAAAGCCATTTCAGGTGTAAAGAAAATTACAAGTCACTCGGTGCAGGATTATTCATCGATCATTGTAGAGTTCAATACCGATGTTAGTATTGATGATGCACGCCAAAAGGTGAAGGATGCTGTTGACAAATCGAAACCTGAACTACCAAGTGATCTTCCAAATCCTCCACAGGTAATTGACATTAACCTTTCCGATGTCCCTATTCTTAACGTGAATCTTTCAGGTGACTTTGACCTGACCCGTTTAAAGAAGTATGCTGACGCATTAAAAGACAAGATCGAAGCATTACCTGAAATTACCCGTGTAGACGAGGTTGGTGCATTAGGTAGAGAGATACAGATAAATGTGAATATGTACAAGATGCAGTCTGCTCAAATTACCATGGGTGATATTGAAAGAGCAGTTTCATCTGAGAACATGGTTATTTCGGGCGGTACTGTTACCATGGGTAGCAAAGACCGTTCACTTACTGTGTCGGGCCAGTTTACAAATATGGATCAGATAAATAACCTCATCATCCGCTCTATGGGTGGTGCAACGGTTTACCTGAAAGATATTGCTGCTGTAAAAGATACATTTGCCGATGCGCAGAGTTTTGCTCGCTTGGAAGGGAAGAATGTAATTTCATTGAACATTATTAAACGAAGTGGTACAAACCTTATTGATGCATCTGACCATGTGCGTACTGCAGTAAAACAAATGCAGGATAATTCACTTCCGCAAAATCTGAACATTAAAATTACGGGTGATCAGTCTGACCAGACCCGTCAAACATTACATGATCTTATCAATACAATTATCATTGGTTTTATATTGGTAACTATTATCCTCATGTTCTTTATGGGAGCTACCAATGCATTGTTTGTTGGGCTTTCGGTGCCACTATCCATGTGCGTTGCCTTTATGATATTACCTGCCATTGGTTTTAGTATGAACATGATCGTTCTCTTTGCATTCTTACTCGGTTTGGGTATTGTGGTAGATGATGCTATTGTGGTTATTGAAAACACCCACCGTATATTCGACCATGGTAAAGTAGATATTGTTACAGCCGCTAAAGGCGCAGCAGGTGAAGTTTTCTTACCCGTATTAGCAGGTACACTTACTACACTTTCTCCTTTTATTCCATTAGCATTCTGGGGCGGGTTAATAGGTAAGTTCATGCACTATATGCCTGTAACTATCATTATAACCCTTACTGCTTCATTGGTTGTAGCATACATTTTAAACCCGGTGTTTGCAGTAACATTTATGAAGGCTAATGATGATGATAAAGGAAAACAAAAATCTAAATGGACCAGAGGAGCAAGTATTACCGTAGTAATATTTGTAGCCTTGGCATTGTTATTCTACGCTGCAGGTGCTAGAGGCATAGGCAATTTTGCAATAACGGTGCTTTTGGTAAACATGCTCTATAGGTTTGTATTAGTTGGTGCTATTTATAGGTTCCAGAAAAAAACATGGCCTGCAGTACAAGCTGCTTATACCAGATTTTTAACAGCTTGCCTAAAACGGCCAGGTGTTGTGGTAGCATGTACGTTTGCACTATTTATTCTTTCTTTTGTATTGTTCGGTATCCGTTCACCAAAAGTTGAATTCTTCCCTAAAGGTGATCCAAACATGGTGCAGGTGTTCCTTAACCTTCCTGTGGGTACCAGTATCCATTATACCGATTCCATTACAAGAACGATGGAAGATAAAGTATACAAGGTCATTGGCCACAACAATCCGGTTGTTAATTCAGTAATAACGAATGTTGCTATTGGTGCTACTGATCCTGCCGATATGGACCAGGGAACCTATCCGAATAAGAGTAAGATCACAATTAATTTTGTTGACTTCTCTGAACGTCATGGAGTATCGACAGTAAAATACCTTGATTCCATACAAAAGATCACCAAAGGAATTCCGGGTACTGAGGTTACTGTCAGCCAGGAATCAAGTGGACCTTCAAATGGTAAACCGGTAAATATTGAAGTGCGTGGCGACAATTACAATGAGCTGGTAAACACCTCACAAAACTTATTGCACTATCTCGATTCATTAGATATACCTGGTGTTGAAGAATTAAAATCGAACTTGCAAAAAAACAAACCTGAGCTTGCATTTGACATCGATCGTCAGCGTGCAAATTATCAGGGGGTAAGCACAGGGCAAATTGGTTCTGAAGTCCGTACCGCAGTATATGGTTACGAAACTTCAAAGTTCCGCGACCTGAATGATGAGTACCCGATCATGGTACGTTATCAAAGAGATCAGAGGACAGATATTAATGCGTTGAGGAACCTTGACATTACGTTCCGTGATATGAATATGCATGGAGAAATAAGGCAGGTACCTATTTCTACCTTTACCAATATTCACTACGGAAAAACGTATGGTGCAATCACACGTTTAAATGAAAAACCTGTAATTACGATTTCATCAAACCTATTGAATGGTTTTTATCCAAGTGATGTTATACCAACAGTTACACAGGCTATACATAATTTCCATGCGCCTAAAGGTGTTGATATTGAGCTAACAGGTGAACAACAGGACCAAAAAGAAACTTCAAGTTTCTTAGGCGGTGCTATGTTGACCTCACTCTGTTTAATATTCTTAATTCTGATCACACAGTTTAATTCGGTAAGTAAGCCATTCATTATTCTTTCTGAAGTAATATTCAGTATTATAGGAATTATGTTGGGCTATGCTATTACGGGTATGACCATGTCAATTATTATGACCGGTATCGGGTTCGTTGCGCTGGCAGGTCTCGTCGTCCGGAATGGTATATTATTGGTAGAGTTTACCGATATGCTCGTAAAACAAGGTACACCTGTAAGGGAAGCAATTATTGAAGCGGGACGTATTCGTATGACACCGGTATTGCTAACAGCAATTGCAACCATACTTGGTTTAATACCGTTGGCTGTTGGTTTGAACATTGACTTTGCTACTTTATTCACAGACTTAAATCCGCATATTTACTTTGGTGGTGACAGCGTAGCATTCTGGGGCCCGCTTTCATGGACCATGATATTCGGGTTAAGCTTTGCTACGTTTCTGACACTTATTTTGGTGCCAATTATGTATTACATGTCGAGCAATACCAAAAAGGGACTTAAGAAGTTATTTACAAGAAATAAGGCGGAAACTATTATAGCTACCCCTGCTGAAATAGCTGCAAACTAACAATGGTGCGATACGGGCGAATTTTCTAACTTTGTGTAAAGAAAATTCGCCTATGTCAACCGAAACAGGCTTACTTGTGAAAAATTATTGCAATAGCCTGACCTCATACGTACGCCGCAAAAGCCGTGTAGTGAATATTGGTGATGTGCCATTGGGGGGTAACTACCCTATACGGGTACAATCAATGACCACTACCGATACGCTGGATACCATAGGTACGGTTGAACAATCTATACGAATGATAGAAGCAGGTTGCGAATATGTACGTATTACCGCACCCAGCCTGAAAGAAGCCGAGAACTTATTGAATATTAAAAATGAACTGCGCAAAAGAGGATATAAAACACCTTTGGTTGCCGACATTCACTTTACACCCAATGCTGCCGAAGTGGCTGCACGTATTGTTGAAAAAGTTCGTGTAAATCCTGGTAACTATGCCGACAAGAAAAAGTTCGAGCATATTGAATATACCGATGAAACATATATAACTGAGCTGGAAAGGATCAAACAACGATTCATCCCCCTTGTAAAAATTTGTAAAGAGCATGGCACAGCTATGCGTATTGGTGCAAACCATGGTTCACTAAGCGACAGAATTAT
This sequence comes from Bacteroidota bacterium, assembly GCA_013289395.1. Classification (GTDB taxonomy): domain Bacteria; phylum Bacteroidota; class Bacteroidia; order JABEUT01; family JABEUT01; genus JABEUT01. The sequence goes on along the minus strand of JABCZY010000022.1, from coordinate 6,609 downwards.
GAGCCGCTATGGCGATACTCCATTGGGAATGGTTGAATCGGCAATGGAATTTTTGAGAATATGTGAGGAGCATGATTATAAAGAGATAGTGCTTTCTATGAAATCAAGTAACCCACAGGTGATGGTTCAGGCCTATCGTTTGCTGATAGAAAAAATGAATGGAGAGTGTATGAATTATCCTTTACACCTTGGTGTTACCGAAGCCGGTGAAGGAGAAGATGGGCGTATTAAATCTGCTGCAGGTATCGGAACCTTATTGGAAGATGGCATTGGAGATACGGTGAGAGTTTCATTAACTGAAGATCCTGAGTTTGAGATACCTGTTGCAAAAATGCTGGTAAGCAGATATGAAGGCCGTTCTAAGCACTCTCCCATTCCGCCTGTTACAGAACTACCATACACTCCAACAACATATACGAAAAGGGAAACAAGAGATGTTGGCAATTTCGGAGGAAAGAATCACCCTAGAATTATTGCTGACCTGAGTAAACGAAGAGAAGAAATTACGCACGCAAGTTTATTTGGTGCAGGCCATTCCTATAATGTAAATACAAGTACCTGGAAGAGTTTTGACCAGGCTGCTGATTATATTTATTCAGGAGATAAAATAATTCCATTTGATCTGCCTGAAGGTATTCATGTCATGTATACTGCTGAAACCTGGAAAAAAGTTAAACAAGTAAATACATTCCCATTCTTTAGAAGTTTAAAAGACTATATAGCTACCACTGAAAAGTCTCCAACATTGAATTTTGTGAGTCTGAAGATCGGAGACATTTCAACTGACTCTTTTGATAAAGCAAATTCCGATAAAGCAATTGTGTGGGTTGTTGAAACTGAGAACCTGCATGGAATGGCTGAAGAGCGCAGAATATTTATAGAACTACTTTCGAAAAAATACGATGCACCTGTAATTATTAAAAGACAATACGAAAGCGCATTAGATGATATTATTCGCTTATATGCAGCTACAGATGCCGGAGCACTATTTATTGAAGGCATGGGCGATGGACTTTGGATAGATGCTGATATACCTACACGAAGCCTGAATAGCATTGGTTTTGGAATTTTGCAAGCTACACGTACACGCATTTCGAAAACAGAATATATATCATGCCCTTCATGCGGAAGGACATTATTCAATCTGCAATTGGTAACCGCCAAAATACATGAACGTACTTCTCACCTAAAAGGCGTTAAGATCGGTATTATGGGTTGTGTGGTAAATGGCCCCGGCGAAATGGCTGATGCTGATTATGGTTATGTGGGGACAGGTGTTGGAAAGATAACTTTATATAAAGGAAAAGAAGTTGTACAACGTAATATTGCATCGGAACAAGCTGTTGATGCACTTATTAAACTTATAAAGGATAATGGTGACTGGGTAGAAAAACCTTCTGAAGTATAGATCAATTGAACGCAATAAAAAGAAACATACCGAATGCTATTACTTCGCTGAACCTCCTCTGTGGTTGTATTGCACTGGTATTCACTTTCCATAACGAACTCGTTCTTGCTTCATGGATGGTGATATTTGCAGCCATAGCCGATCTATTCGACGGTATGTCTGCCCGCTTATTGAAAGTAAGTTCACCAATAGGTAAAGAACTTGACTCATTGGCTGATATGGTTTCATTCGGGGTGGTACCGGGTATGATGGTTTTTCAATTAATAAATAACACCTATTTTGAATGGGTTGGTTTGTGCATACCTGTATTCGCTGCACTGCGTTTAGCTAATTTTAATATTGATACGAGGCAGAAAACATCCTTTATAGGAGTCCCTACTCCGGCCATTGCATTATTGATTGCATCATTCCCGCTTATTCTTGCACATAGTGATATGTGGAATGGCATGTATCTTTCAAATATTACTCTTGTATGCTGGTTCTTTTCAATCCTTTCTGTTATATGTTCTGCATTAATGGTGTCACCTATTCGTTTGCTTTCAATGAAGGCGGAAAACCTTTCATGGGGTGTGAATAAAGCAAGATATATACTTGTGCTATTTTCTATCCTTGCAATTTTTGTATTTCAGTTTTCGGCAGTACCTATTATTATGTTGTTATACATAGTACTCTCACTAATTGCTAATCCTGCTGAAGCAGACCATGAGTAAGAAAGTCTGCTTTATTATTAACCCTGTTTCAGGCACCGGTAGCTGGAAAGGGATAGAACAGGATATAATGGCCTACATTGATCCTTCCTTCAGAATTGTAGTATACTATACCGAATATGCAGGTCATGCCATTGAGCTTGCCAATGATGCAGCAGCTACCTGCGATGTAGTAGTTGCAGTTGGAGGAGATGGATTAATGAATGAGGTTGCCCGCGGTATAATGGGAACCAAAGCGGCATTGGGTATTGTTCCTGCCGGCTCTGGTAATGCATTGGCACGGCATTTACATATACCACTAACACATAAAGGCGCAATTGAATGCATAAATAAAATGCATATCGTTACAATTGATACGGCTACCATGAACGATGAAGATTTTTTTGCAGTCTGTGGCACAGGATATGATGCCCTTGTAGCAAATAAATTTGCAGAAAGTACTAAAAGGGGTTTCTTCACTTATCTATCGTTAAGTGTAAAAAACTACTTCTCTTACAAACCTGCAGAGTATGATATAACGGTAGATGGTAAAACGGTACGCGAAGAAGCATTCCTTATAAGCATTGCTAATAGCAGCCAATATGGCAATAATGCTACTATTGCGCCGGGTGCATCAACAAAAGATGGTGTACTGGACGTATGCATCCTGAAACCATTTTCATTACTGATATCGCCAATATTGGCAGTTCGTTTGTTTAATAAAACACTCGATAACTCGCCTTATATGAAAGTGATAAGAGGCAAAAGCATCTCAATTAAGAATGCGAACGGAAATGAACCGCTTTGCATTCATTATGATGGGGAAGCAGCAGGAACAGCAAGCGAAATGCACGTTGAAATTGCTCCTATGACTTTAAAAGTTGTGGTGCCTTAGAAGAAAATTACTGCAATACTACCTTTCTGACAGCAGTACCATTTGCATTGGTTAGTTGCACAAAATAAGTTCCCTTTTCAAGGTTACTTATATTAATAGGTACGGTATTATTTCCTGTGTGCAGGTCAACTAAGTTCTTCATGATTACTCTGCCTGTCATATCCATTACGGTAACTTCACTATTCTTGCCACCAGTCAATATATCTATTGATGCCGTAAATATTCCCTGATTCGGGTTAGGGAAAATATTCACATTCACAACATTATTGTTCTGAATATTCGTAACACCTACTATATCATTCGCATTACGTGGCTCAATCCAATTAGCATATTCCAGGTGAATAACCCCGGTAATGTTATATTTCTTCCCCGGAGTATATGATTGAGTTACCATTATAATATTATCAATGGTATCTTCACTATTCACACCTTTGGTCATAGTAGAATCGCTAAACACATACCATGCTGCAGCCGTGTTATATCTAACACATGTTGCGTTCTTTACTTTCACCAGCATTCCCTGGTATTCTCTTCTTTGAATAGAATCAAAAGCAACCACAGTAGCTGGGGTTCTTGCCTGGTTTCCGGTGCTTACAACCGTTAAACTTTTCACTGAATCCAATTCAGTTTCATTATAGTACTCTGTTACCTGTGCTGTAATAACAATACTATCTCCAACAGCAGGTGAATGGTTCTTATCATAAACATTTATAGCAGCCCATTTATTAGCATAGCTGGTCTGCACATAATAACCGTATCCATATAATGCGGTTACAATACCCCCTGTAACAACATATTGGCCTGCATATGGCGAATTTGGTAAAGCTCCGCAAGAATCAACTGTACTGTACTGAATGTTCCATAAAGAAACATTTGGATAAGACGCTTTTGCACCAAAGGTTAAGCCTAATACTATTGCTACTACAAGTAATTTTGTTCTCATTATTCAGGGTTTTAATGTGAGTTTTAAAGAAAACGAAAGTACTTTCAATAACGCACCTGAATGTTAAGAGAACATTAAGTATCGCAAGGTCTGGTAAGGGCTCAATCATAACATTCTATTAAGAATGCAGTAATCTATAATTGAATCTGTTAACGGACTTTTGCGTCTTAATAATCAGCCCCCATGAAAAAATATTACACATTACTTACCTTAACTATTCTTAGTTATTTACCCTTTGCAGCTAAATCTTACGCTCAAATTACAATTACAGATGCCGACATGCCTTCTATTGGCACCACTTTCGTAACTGCATACGACACTACTTCAAGTGTATTAAATACATTAACTCCGGGCTCCGCAGGAGCAAGTGTTACATGGAACTTTGGCTCACTCACTACTTCATATACAACAACCGATATTCTGGTGGCCCCTAAAAACACTCCTTATGCCGCTTCTTTTAAAAATGCTAACCTGGCGGATAGCGTTGTTGGCACAGTTGGGTATAACTATATTAGTTCAACAGTCGATTCTTTTAATATTGTTGGTAGCGAACAATTAGTAAAAGGGGTTATGATTGCAGCAGCACTCAATCCTCCAATAACAGAACTAAAATTTCCTGCTCAATACGGAGAGATAACTGGTGGGAAAACGATGTCAAAGGTTCCTCCAGTTGTTTTTACAGGATTAGGTTCCAGCTACGATTCAGCTAAGGGAATTATTCATATAAGTTATGCCGATACAATTGATGCTTGGGGTTCAATAACCACACCTCTTTTAGGTGGTACAACATATAGTACATTACGTCAGAAACATTATCAATTAACTATTGACAGTGTGTTTGTTCATGCTACCGGTGGAAGCTGGACCAATCTTGCCCTGGCTAATCAAACTACAAAAAGTTACACGTATAGGTGGTATACAAATGGTTTAGGTGACCTGGTTGCAACTATGACTATGGATACAGCCACTAAAACGAAGCCAACATCTGTTGCATGGTATGACGGATTACCATCAGGAATTAATGAAGTAAGCGAAACACACAATACAATTGTTTATCCAAATCCTGCTACTACACAAATTAGTTTCCATTATAATGCACAAAATGCACAAAGTATTTTTGTGTATGATATTACAGGAAGAAGTTTGAATTCAATAGATATGAAGAATGGTATAGCTACTTTAAATACATCTTCTTTCTCTAGTGGAATATACTTCTATGACGTAACTGACAGATCAGGCAATTTACTTGATTGCGGTAAGTTTTCTATTGTTAAATAATTAATTGATACTTCGTTCGAAAATGAAAAAGAGTTTATACATATTGGGTTTATTATTTGTTGCTATATCCAATTCATATGGTCAGAGTGGGCTATGCGACACTGCATATTGGAATCATACATATTATAATCAACGCTTAAGAATTTACGATAGCTGTTACACAATAAAAGGGACATTGAAAGTATTGCTTGCACCATCGTTAACCGGTGATGGAGATTACCACCTTTACATTCAACCGGATTCAACTTACCAATGGATGGTAAAGTTCCGTGATTCATCTTATGTTAAACATTGTGCCGGTATTGACTCAAACGGATATACTATATGCACCACCTGCCTGAATGTTGAGGAGATCTGCAAAGGAACTATTACAGATGGTGGATCTGTTGGTGCAGCCGAAAATGCAAAATGTAAAAATTTCAATGATACTGTTTACTTGCCGAATACTGGCGAATATGTGCAGGTTACCGGGCCATTTGTTTATGACACCGTGCATTGCTGGAATGAATTGCACCCTGTTTCGCACATGAAGTTATTAGTTACCGGAGTTAATGAAATAAATGGAGATGGTTTGGTAAATGGCCTGAAGATATTTCCTCAACCTGCTAATGGCGAAGTTAAATTCCAGTTTCAGCATGCACCACACGCTATTACGCTCATTAAACTTTACAGCATACGCGGACAGCAACTATATATTTACGCATTGTCAGAGACAAACACACTTAATGTAGACGTTTCTACCTGGCCAACAGGAGAATACCTGTATAGTATAATTCTAAAAGATCAAAATAAACTGCTCAAAAGCGGCAAGTTTAGCGTAGCACACTAAGTGTTTTTCTAAAAATAATTCAGATTAGGCCTCAACCATTTCTCGGCTTCCTCAAGGCTCATGCCTTTGCGGTGTGCATAGTCTTCCACCTGCTCTTTATTTATTTTGCCTAATGCAAAGTAATGCGATTCAGGGTGAGAGAAATATAAACCACTTACAGCTGCAGTCGGGTACATGGCCATGCTATCCGTCAATTTTATTCCGGCATTCTTTTCCACTTCAAATAATGCAAAGTGCAAAAGCTTCTCTGTATGATCTGGCGATGCTGGGTAACCTGGTGCAGGCCGTATACCCTGGTACGTTTCTTTTATCAGTTCTTCGTTGGTCAATTTTTCATCCGGCACATATGCCCATATTTCTTTTCGTACTTTCTGGTGCATGAGTTCGGCAAATGCTTCGGCTAATCTATCTGCCAGGGCCTTTATCATTATACTGCTGTAATCATCATGATCTTTCTCAAATTTCTCTATCCACTTTTCAATACCGATGCCGGCCGTAACTGCAAAGCCACCAATATAGTCAGCTTTGCCGCTTTCTTTAGGCGCAATAAAATCAGCTAAGGCAACATTC
>JABCZY010000021.1 GCA_013289395.1 Bacteroidota bacterium | reverse complement strand
GGTAAGATCAAGATAAGGAACATAGAAGATAATACTGCTGAGAATGTTGAAATATTAATTCACTTGCCTGCCGGTGTATCGCCTGATAAAACTATTGATGCGCTATATGCATTTACTGATTGCGCCCTTTCTATTTCACCCAATGCCTGTGTAATTGAAGGCCAACGGCCGCGCTTTATAGGTGTAAGTGAAATGCTGAAGATTGCAACTGAGCGTACCTTGGGTTTATTGCAAAAGGAGCTGGAAGTTAAAAAGCATGATTTAACAGAACAGTTACACTTTGCTTCACTAGAGAAAATATTTATTGAGAAGCGCATATATAGGGATATCGAGAACTGCGAAACATGGGAAGAAGTATTAGAAGCCATTGAAGCAGGGTTGAAACCACATAAGAAGAAATTCCCACGTGAAATTACAAGAGAAGATATTATTAGGCTCACTGAAATAAAGATCAAGAGGATATCGAAGTTCGATAGTTTTATTGCTGAGGAGTTCATGAAGAAAATACTTGATGAATTGAAAGCAGTACAGCATAATCTGGATAACCTTACCGAATATGCAATTGAATATTATAAAGAGCTTAAGAGGAAATACGGAACAGGAAGAGAGCGTAAGACTGAGATAAAATCATTTGATGCTATTGTGGCTACAAGTGTAGCAGCATCGAACCAAAAGCTGTATGTAAACCGCGAAGAAGGTTTTGCCGGTTACAGCATGCGTAAGGATGAGTTTGTATGCGATTGTTCCGATATTGATGATATTATTGTTTTCCGCAGAGATGGAACTATGTTAGTCACCCGTGTTGCTGAAAAAGCTTTTGTAGGAAAGGACATAATCTATATCAATACCTTTAAGCGTAACGATGAGCGTACTATATATAACTTAGTATATCGCGATGGCACAAAGGGCGCAACATTTATGAAGCGCTTTGCTGTTACTTCAATCATACGCGATAAAGAATATGCTCTTTCACGCGGCAATGAAGGTTCTGAAGTGCTTTACTTTACTGCTAATCCGAATGGAGAAGCAGAAGTGGTAACCGTGAATCTGAAGGCTACAACAACTGCACGGGTTAAAATATTCGATGTGAATTTTGCTGACCTGGCTATTAAAGGCCGCGACGCAATGGGCAATATAGTTACCAAGTACCCTGTGCGCAAAGTTCAGCAGAAGGAGAAAGGTGTGTCAACACTCAGTGCACAAAAGATATGGTACGATGATACTGTACACCGCCTGAATACTGATGAACGCGGAACCTTTATAGGTGAGTTCTCAGGAGAAGAAAAGATACTGGTAATGACCCAGGATGGGAACTATAGGTTAAGCAGTTTCGAGCTGACATCGCATTTTGAGGAAGACATGGTCCTTATTACCAAGTTCGATGATAAGCAGGTAATTACTGCAGCATATTGGGAAGGCGAGAAGAAGAAGTATTATATCAAGCGTTTTGTGCCTGAGGTGACTGATAAGAAGATCAAATTTATATCTGAGACTGATGCCTCACAATTAGAAGCTGTAACTGATATTAAGCACCCGATAGCAGAGATAAAGTTCAGTAAGGAGAAGGGCAAAGAGTTGCCAGACCTTAAATTGAACATGGACGAGCATATACCTATTATGGGTATGAAGGCGCTTGGTAAGCCATTGAACTATACCCGTATTAAGGAAGTTGAGTTTATTGGAGACCCAAATGCACCTAAGGACGAGGCACCAGCAAAACCAAATACTCCTGCCACGCCTAAAGAATTATTGGATTTTGATGAGGATAGTGGCGAGTCGCCAATGGAGCAATTAAAATCGAAATTGGAGGCAGCACCTGTAAAGCCTAAGGTAGTTGTAGCTAAACCTACCGGAGGAGGAGCCGCTAAGTCAAGCCTACCGGAACCATCACAAAAAACAAAGGAAGACAAGCCTAAAAAACGTGGTCCAAGTCAGACTTCAATGGAATTCTAAAATTACATTGATAATCAATTAGTTAAATATATTTACTTAAATAAAAAATCCCCTGCTTTTCAGTAGGGGATTTTTCAATTTTACTGGTTAGCTAATTACTCAGCAACTACTTCAAATTCCATTGTAGTAACTATTTCTTTGTAAAGCTTAACGTTAGCAGAATACTTACCTGCAGTCTTAATAGAATCGGTAGGCAGGCTTATGTTCTTTCTGTCAACTACATAACCAAGCTTGGCAATAGCTTCAGCTAATTGAATAGAGTTAACTGAACCAAATATTTTACCGTTTTCGCCAACCTTAGCCGGAACCTTAACAACTAAGTCCTTAAGTTTCTTAGCCATGTTGGTAGCATCGGTCCTCGATTTTTCTTCCTTGTGTGCTCTTTGCTTAATAATTTCAGCCAATTGTTTGCGGTTGCTTTCTGTTGCAACTTGTGCAAGGCCTCTTGGTATCAAAAAGTTCCTGGCATAGCCTGGTTTCACTTTTACAAGGTCATACTGTATGCCTAAGTTTTCTACGTCTTTAGTAAGGATAATTTCCATGACTTATGTTGTGCTTTAATATTATTTAATAAGATCGCCTACAAAAGGAAGCAATGCCATGTGGCGAGCTCTTTTTACAGCTTGTGCTACTTTACGTTGGTATTTCGATGAATTACCTGTAATACGTACAGGTAATAATTTACCTTGTTCGTTAATGAAGTTCTTCAAAAAGTCAGGATTCTTGTAGTCGATATATTTAATACCATATTTCTTAAAGCGGCAATATTTGCTCTTCTTCACCTCAATTGGAGGAGGAGTAAGGTAGCGTACTTCGTTACTTGCTGCTGATGTGTTTTCTGCCATGACTGCTTATATTAATTTAATGTAGATTCTGCTTTCTTCTTGTGGTCGCCTTCTTTGCCTTTACCAAACTTAAGCTTCCTCTTTTCAAGGTAAGCAATAGCATGCTTGTCAAGCGATACGGTTAAGTAGCGCAATACGCGTTCGTCACGGTAGTAAGCAACGTCCAGGTCCTTAACAATAGTTCCAGGTCCTTCAAATTGAAACACATGGTAAAAACCTGTGCTCTTTTTCTGGATCGGATACGCCAGTTTCTTTAGTCCCCAATGTTCTTCGGTTACTATCTTACAACCACTGTCCTTAAGGGTTTTACGGTAAAAATCTACCGCTTCCTTGGTCTGCTCCTCACTTAGTACAGGGGTCAGAATAAAAATGGTCTCGTATTGCTTGCTTTTGTTCATGTTTTTTAAAAATGGATTGCAAAGATAATATTATTTCTCTTTCGCAATACCCTTTAGCCTCTTTTTTTATCTTTTTTGGCAGGGGTGTTATTCCCGTCATTGCAAGGTACGAAGCAATCTTACCTTCTTACGTTATAAATCCTGTAGTTTACAACTCTAAAAAGTGAATTCGCGACTCCTAATTGCTTGATTATTAATTAGAAAGTATGATTTTACCCAAAGCCTCAACCCAAATGTCAGAATCATTAAGAGACTCGACCAGGTGTAAATGAGAACCCCCATGTTGCTGAAAAAGATGATTGTACTCAGTGCGTATCTCAAAAAGGGTTTCGAGGCAATCGGCCACAAACGCAGGCGAAAAAGCCAATATGCGTTTAACACCCGCCTTAGCCTTTTCCTCAATAACCTTATCGGTGTATGGCTTTATCCATGGGTCGCGCCCAAGGCGCGATTGAAACGTGGTGGTATAAGTACCTTCTTTTATGCCCAGTGCAGATACCAGCAATCGGGTGGTTTCGAAACACTCGGCACGATAACAATAAAATTTGGCAGGGCTAAAGGTGCTACAGCAATCGTTCAACTGGCAATTCATGCCGCATTGTGCCGAACTCTTTAAAATGTGTCGCTCGGGCAGGCCATGATAGCTGAATAAAAAGTGATCGTACTCTTCAAGTTTATTTTGCTGCTTTACAATATTGGCAAATGCATTTATAAAGTGCTGATTATTAAAAAACGGCCCTACTATAGTTGTATGCGGCACCACTTCTTTACTTTTAATAACGTCCATTACCTTTTCAATAGTTGAGCCCGTGCTCGACGATGCATAATGAGGGTAGAGGGGAACAACTATTAGTTTTTCTACTGCCTGGTTGCCTAACAGTTTGTCTATAGCTTTTTGTATAGGTGGGTTTTGGTAACGCATGGCCAGTTCAACCACATAGTCGGGGCCAAGGTGCTTTTGCATTTTATTGGCCAGCCGTTGGCTATATACCATTAACGGCGACCCTTCTTTGGTCCACACTTGTTTGTATTGCGCCCCTGATTTTGATGCGCGAGTAGGTGCTATAATTAAATTAACAAGCAATTTCCGTCGCCAGGCAGGTATATCTATAACGCGTCCGTCATTCAAAAACTCAATTAGGTATTTGCGCACATCTACAGTTTCTGGACTGTCGGGTGTTCCTAAATTGACTAATAATATTCCTATTTTGCCTTTTGTCATGTAATTCAAATACTTATTCCTTACTACTTATCCCTTACCTCTGATTCATTACATGTTAAGCGCTCTCTTCCCTGTTGCATCCAGGCAAGCTTCTTTTATAGCTTCTGAAAAGGTAGGGTGGGCATGGCATATACGTGCAATATCTTCGGCCGATGCGCGGTATTCCATAGCTACTACTGCTTCGCCGATCATATCTGCCGCACGCGGGCCAATAATGTGTACGCCTAAAATTTCATCGGTAGCTGCATTGGTAAGTACTTTTACAAATCCGTCGAGGTCACCGCTGGCACGTGCACGTCCGCTCGCTTTGAATGGAAAGTTACCTGCCTTATAGGTTACACCGGCAGTTTTCAATTGCTCTTCGGTTTGGCCTACGCTGGCTACTTCAGGCCATGTATAAACTACACCGGGTATTAAATTATAATCTACATGCGGCTCTTGGCCTGCAATACTTTCTGCTACATATACGCCTTCTTCTTCAGCTTTATGTGCTAACATAGCACCACGCACAACGTCACCAATAGCATAAATGCCCGGCACAGTAGTTTCGAGATGGTCGTTCACATCAATAAAGCCGCGTTGGTTTTTGGTAAGGCCCGCTTTCTCCAATGCTAATCCATCGGTATAAGGGCGACGGCCAACAGCAACTAAACAATAATCTCCTTTAAATGAAACGCTCTTGCCATCCGGGTCGTCGGCAGTTATGGTAACTTCTTTTCCTTTTGTGGTTACAGCTGTTACTTTATGTTTCAGGTAAAACTCAAATCCTTCTTTCTGCAATACCTTTTGTAATTCTTTACCAAGCCCACGATCCATGGTGCCTATAATGCCATCGGTAAATTCTACCACTTTCACTTTTGCACCCAGGCGTGCATAAACCGATCCTAATTCCAATCCTATAACTCCGCCGCCAATAATTATTAAGTTCTTTGGTACTTCGGTTAAGCTCAATGCTTCGGTAGATGTAATGATGCGTTGCTTATCGATTGTTATGCCTGGCAAGCTCGACGGTTTCGATCCTGTTGCTATAATTGTTTTCTCCGTTTCTATTTCTGTTTTCTTTCCGTTGTTATCTATAGAAATAATATTCTTCGTCGCAAAACTTCCTACACCGGTGTACACGGTTATTTTGTTTTTTTTCATCAAAAATGAAATGCCGTCGCAGGTTTGTTTTACCACTTCGCTTTTGCGTTTTATCATCTGCGCAATATTCACTTTCAAATCTTTTATATCAATACCATGCGTGGTAAAATTATGTGCGGCGTTGTAATAATGCTCCGATGAATCTAATAATGCTTTCGACGGAATGCAGCCCACATTAAGGCATGTACCACCCAGTGAACTGTATTTTTCTATGATAGCGGTTTTCATTCCCAGCTGTGCGCAACGTATTGCGGCAATGTATCCACCTGGGCCTGAACCGATGACAACAACGTTATATTTTTCCATACTATCTATAATTATAAACGCGAAAATACAATTAAATGTGCTAATATGTGTAACATTCTGTTTACCCCATGTAAACAGCCATACAAGCCATATTCGGGTACGAGATGTATGTGCTTCTTAACATTATGCTGTTAGTAAGTGCAACTGTACTAAAGGATTTCACGCATTTATCGCAAGTACTTTTGCTGTAATAAGTTTTAAAATGATTATATTTGCGATGGACAGAAAGTTCAGTTTTGTCGACAGAAAACAAAGATTCATCTAATACGAGCCACATGAGCAACGTAAGAATTTTATCCATCGCAATGTTAACATTAGCATCAGTTAACGTAATGAGCCAAACAAGTAACACATCAGGAGACAGCATTAAGCACTCTGCGCTACCATCCATCATGGGTGGAATAGGTGTTACCTATTTTGACGGAAATATTAACCACAGCAGTGGTGTTACCCCATATAGTACCGTGCGTACGGGCTTTTCACTGGGTATAGAAGAAAGGCCTGTTATGTTCCTTGGAGTAGCATTAGAGGGAATGTATGGCCAAATAGCTTCCAGCGAAAGATCTGAAACACCTGCCAAGAACCTGAACTTTCAGGCAACGGTAATTCAGGGTGAGCTTACGCTTAACCTTCACTTCGATGGCTTGATAATGAAGCCTGATGCAGTTCTTTCTCCTTTCATATTTGCAGGTGTAAGTTTCCTTTCAGGAACTTCATATGCTGATACACGTGATGCAAAGGGTGAACCATATTACTACTGGACAGATGGAAGTATACGCAATGAAGCTCAAGTAGCACAGAATATTTCTACTGCCAAAATAATTCAAAGGAGCTATAAATATGATTCAACATTGGGCTCAATAGGCACATTATGTATACCGGTGGGTGTAGGATTGAAATTCCGTTTGACCGATAATATTTTAATGAATGTACAGGCTGCATATTACTTTACGTTCTCTAATGATCTGGAAGGTTATAAGAACCTTGCCTCTGCCCAAGCAGCAGATAATACAAGTAGCGCAAGCTCTGCCCTGAAAAATGAGAAATACTTATATTCTGTATGTACAATTGAGTACCATTTTACACCTAAGGACAACAGCCCTAAGGTTGATGAAAGCCGTTATTCAAATGTTCCATGGCAGTCGATCGACGTTAAGGTAGATACTGTTAAGGTTAATACCAAAGATATAAGTAAAGACCAGGAAGATGAATTATTGAAGAAAGAACAAAACCGTGATACTTCAGCAGTTGACAGAGCTGCAGCTTTCTTTGCTAATCCAAATGCCGGAGGCTCAATTGTTGCCGGTATTGATAATGGCGATAAAGGTAAACACGATCCTAACGCAGTACCTGCCAGAATACGTGCTGTAGATAAGAACCACGACGGTTATATAACATCGCAGGAGATCACCGAGGCGATCGACGAGTTTTTTGACGGAACGTCTACATTGACTATAGCAGATATTAACTATGCAATAGACTACTTCTTTGACCAATAAACACAACATATGATAAAGTACCTCGTACTACTGTTCAACCTGATAGGGTTATTCGTTTACCAACTATTTATGCAGTCTAATGTGACTGTAACACAAACGGCTCCCCCACAAGCTAACCCAGGTTCAACCTTCACAGTCGAGGTAACAATCAATAAAGGAGGCACCACCGGCTTTGCTAAGTATCAGGCCGAACTGCCGCAGGGCTTTACCGCTACTGCAGTTGAAAAACAAGGTGCTACCGTGCTTTCTTCTGGAAATGCGATAAAGTTCATCTGGGCATCTTTGCCTGGCGATGCTACAATGAAGATATCATTTACCGTTTCGGTTGACGCAAGTGTATCGGGTAGTCAACCAATAGGTGGTAAATTCCTGTATGTAGTGGATAATGTTAAGGCAGAATCAGACCCTAATCCTCAATCTATAATGATAGGCTCGGGTGCCGTTGCAACAAATACAACCAGCACAACCCCTCCATCAGGTGGAGACAATGGATCTTCTACTACAACCACGAGCACAACTCCTCCATCAGGTGGAGATAATGGCTCGTCTACTACGACAACCAGCACAACCCCGCCTTCAGGAGGAAATAATGGACAATCGACTACAACCAGTACAACCCCACCAACAGGCGGAGATAATGGCTCGTCTACAACAACTACCAGCACAACTCCTCCATCAGGCGGAAATAGCGGACAATCGACTACAACCAGCACAACCCCACCAACAGGCGGAGATAATGGCTCGTCTACTACAACAACCAGCACCACTCCTCCATCAGGTGGAAATAGCGGACAATCTACAACAACCAGTACAACACCCCCTTCAGGTGGTGATGCTGGCCAATCTACAACTGCTGTATCAGCTCCTTCTGAGCCCCCATTAAAAGGCGTAAGCGCTACACGCAGTATGTCAACAGGTACAGTTGCACCGGGTGGTAGTATAACAGTAAGTGTTACTGTACATAAGGGTAACTTAAGCGGTTTTGCAAAATTGCAGGAAATACTACCTGCAGGCTTTACAGCAACCGAGGGTGAGAAAAAGACAGCTTCTTTCACTTTAGTAGATAATAAAATGAAAATGGTATGGCTCAGCCTTCCGGCAGATTCAGTATTTACTGTTACCTATCAATTAGTAGCAGGCCCTAGTGCAGCAAGCGGTTCTCAGTCTGTTACAGGTACCTTCTCATTTGTTGCTGATGGCGGCGCGAACAGTTATAAGATAAATGCTACCACTTTCACAGTAGGTGGTGCAGGGGCTGTAGTAGTAAATAATGGCGGTTCTAATGGCGGTGCTCAAACCAACGGTGGAAGCCAAAGCAATGGTGGCTCGCAAACGAACGGTGGTTCTCAATCAAATGGCGGAAGTCAAACAAATGGTGGAACAACAACAACTGCGGGTACTCATCATACATCAGGTGGAAGCCAAACAAGTGGTGGTTCTGACAATGGTAGTATGACCTCTCACATTCCTTCAGCAACTGGCCCGGGTGTATCATACTTTGTTCAGGTAATGGCATTACATGCTATGAGAAGCACATCTTTTGTAAAAGGCTTCTTTAAATTAGCTGAACAGGTA
Source organism: Bacteroidota bacterium (assembly GCA_013289395.1). Taxonomy (GTDB): domain Bacteria; phylum Bacteroidota; class Bacteroidia; order JABEUT01; family JABEUT01; genus JABEUT01. The sequence goes on along the minus strand of JABCZY010000021.1, from coordinate 21,254 downwards.
GACCTTCGTTCAGAAGATGGCTTGAATAAATACCTTATTACAAGTAAATACAAGGTGTATAAAGATGCCCACGATAAACGTGATGCCGTAAGGCCTAAGGTAACCGATGCATTTGTAGTGGCGTACAATACCGGTAAGAGAATTACTGTACAGGAAGCACTTATGATTACAAGTCAGCAGTGGTATCAGTAACATTTAAGGGCATATTTCGTATATTTGGACTCAAGAATAGTAAGTAAATCATATATGCCGAAAGCCTACTCAGTAATATTAAGCTTAGTTATTATATTTTCTTTAGCTACTGAAAAGGTATCTGCTTTTGGCTATGTAGCTGACTCTGCCAAACCCAAACAGAACACTGTAATTGTACCCGATACCAATAAAGTTAAGCCTGCACAACCTGGCTTTGAATTAAAGCCCACTATTGGCGTAGGTATTGGAATGTTATCTTATTTCGGCAATGTAAAAATGGTTAATAGCTATGCCCAAAACCCAACTACAAGCAGGCTGGGATATGATCTTGTATTTGCACAAAAAATAAATAAACATTTCGAATTTAATTTATATGCCCTTATTGGTTCATTAGGGGAGTATGAAAGGTCTCCTACATATAACTGGAATTTTCAATCGCAGATTGAAGGCGGAGGTATACATATTATGTATAAAATATTGCCTGATAAAGACATTTCGCCCTATTTTATTTTAGGTATTGAATCATATGAATTTCTTTCAACTACTGACTTGCACGATCAGTATGGTAATAAATACTATTACTGGTCTGATGGAAGTGTAAGAAGCCTGCCACAAACTGCTTCAAATGCGTCAACAGCAACGGTATTGAATCCCGATTTTACGTATGAAACCGATATCAGGTCCCTTAACTTGGATGGGTCGGGTAAGTATTCAGAGCAAACCTTTGCTATTCCTATTGGAGTGGGCTTTATGATACATGTAAATAAAAAGGCAGACTTTACTATTGGAACAACCTTGCATTATACGTTCACCGACCATATTGATGGCCTTACCCCGGGCGTTTCAGGCCCTTTGCATGGAACCACCAGAAATGATATGTTTTTAATGACAGCTGTTGGCCTGAGGTATGATTTAACAAGCGCGAGGGCAACTCGTGGTCCGGGTGAAATTGATGACAGCAGGTACGATACAGTGAAGCTTGACGCTTCTCTAATAATTGATACTGTACATGAATATGCAATGAATGATACTACAACCATAAGTGATTCATTAAGGCACTTACAGTATTTAATGTATATGGATAGCACGGGGCAATTTGCTAAAGTGGTTTACGATAGCTCTATGATTCCCGGTGCGCGTAATGCATACAATAACCCTGGCCCGAAATATTCTATAGAGATAGGTAGATACTCTAAAGGCGTTCCTGCAGCCGATATGGATAAAATACTGAGTGTGTCTGATGTTAAATCAACTATGTTGAAGGATTCAACCTCTGTTTATACCGCAGGTGAGTATGTTGATTTCGATGCTGCTAAAAAACGTCAGGAGCAACTGGCTAAACAGGGAATTACAGATACAAAAATAGTTTACCGCAAGGGAGATGATTTTGTGGCTACAGATAAAGCGGTTTCAAACCCGGCAAATGGTGCGCATACAGTGCCGGTTATTCATACCAATTCAACAAGTGTAGCAACTGATAAAGGTGCAACCAGCGATAAAGGCGCAACAACAGATAAAGCTATAACAACTGACAAGGGCACAACTACAGATAAAGGAGCTACAACTGATAAAACAGCAACTAGTGATAAAGGTGCAGTTACAGATAAAGGAACTACAACCGATAAGGCAGCAAGTACTGAGACCGGTGAAATTGTTTACCGTGTACAATTAGGGGCCTACAGACATAAATTATCAAGTACACGCATATTTACTAGTGTTAAGAATTTAGTTGAAGTAAGAACAGAAAATGGCTACTTCACTTATTCTGCGGGTTCATTTACCAATTATAAAGATGCAACTGTATATAAAACTGAACTGGTAACAGCAGGATTCTCTGACGCATTTATCAAGGCATATCTCCATGGAAAAAGAATTGCCCTATCAAGCGCAGGAGCTACATACGTAAAACCTGTTAAAGAAAACCTGAGTGATTCGGTTACCCATGAAATGAATACCATGGATAAGAGCCAGATAAAGTTCAGCGTTCAGTTAGGTGTATTTAAGGGAGAGCCACCACGCGAAATGAAGAACAAGTTCAAGAAGTTTTCTAACCTTACCTTCGATGAAGAGGGCTCAGGTAATACCCGATATAGTGTTGGTCCTTATTCAGAGTATACTGCTGCCAAGGCAATGAAGGAAAAGGTAATAGCAGAGGGTATTAGTGGTGCATTTATTGTTGCATACTTTAAAGACAAGCAAATACCGCTGCAACAGGCTTTGAGTATTTTAAAGCAATAAATTCATACTTACTTCATAATCAAAGAGTATCTTCGTATTATAAATTTCAACATCATGAAAACAATAAAAACATTTTTCGTTATACTAACCTTAATAGGGTTTAGTACAAATTCTTTTGCGCAGGGTGGACTTTTAGGGAAAGCTAAAGAGGCTGCCGCTAAAAGTAAGGATTCAAAAACGGTTAAAGTAAAGAAATCAAAGGGCAAGGATGATATGGCAGTAAAGAGTACTGGTGTCCCTGCAAGTGCTACTTCTACTAAAACCGTTCCAACAAATACTACTACTCCAACGAATAAGTAGTATTTTACCAGTAATAAAAAAGCCCTGTAGCATTTGCTCAGGGCTTTTTTATTGGTATTAAAAGGGTTTATGCGTCGATATTTGCGTAACGGGCATTCTTCTCAATAAAATCACGGCGTGGAGCTACATCATCTCCCATCAGCATTGAAAATATACGGTCTGCCTCAGCAGCGCTTTCAATACTTACCTTACGCAGTTTGCGCGATTCAGGGTTAATTGTAGTTTCCCATAATTGTTCGGCATTCATTTCACCCAAACCTTTGTATCGTTGTACGCCTACGTTGTCCTTACCGTTTTTGCCAATTTCCTTTACGGCAAGGTCGCGTTCGTCTTCTGTCCAGCAATAGCGCTGATCTTTACCCTTCTTAACCAGGTAGAGGGGCGGTGTTGCAATGTAAATATGTCCACACTCAATAAGCTCCTTCATGTACCGGAAGAAGAATGTGAGGATAAGAGTTGTAATGTGGCTACCGTCAACGTCGGCATCGCACATGATAACAATCTTATGGTAGCGTAACTTTTCAATGTTCAATGCCTTTTGATCTTCTGCGGTTCCTTTAAACACGCCAAGGGCAGTATAAATGTTCTTTATTTCCTCATTCTCGTATATCTTATATTCCATTGCCTTTTCTACGTTCAATATTTTACCACGCAATGGCAATACAGCCTGAAAGGCACGATTACGGCCTTGTTTTGCTGTTCCACCTGCCGAGTCTCCCTCAACTAAGAATAGTTCGCATTGGAAAGGGTCTTTTTCTGAACAGTCAGCCAGTTTACCTGGTAAACCACCTCCTGTAAGCGCTCCTTTACGTTGCACGAGTTCACGTGCCTTACGAGCTGCATGACGTGCCTGTGCAGCCAATATAACCTTGTCAACTATAATTTTGGCTTCCTTAGGGTGCTCTTCTAAGAAATTGTTAAGCATTTCGCCAACAACAGTGTCTACCGCGCCAACTACTTCTTTGTTACCTAGTTTAGTTTTTGTTTGTCCTTCAAATTGCGGCTCGGCAACCTTAACTGAAATAACAGCTGTGAGCCCTTCACGGAAATCATCACCATCAATTTCGAATTTCATTTTGGCCAGCATGCCCGATTTTTCAGCATACGATTTAAGGGTGCGTGTAAGCGCCCTACGGAAACCGGCAAGGTGTGTTCCACCTTCGTGGGTATTAATGTTATTTACGTATGAGTGAAGATTTTCCGTATAGGATGAATTGTAAAGCATTGCTACTTCCACAGGAAAACCGTTCTTTTCCGATTCCATGTAGATTGGCTCAGGTATTAGCTTTTCCCGGTTCTCATCTAAATAAAGAACAAACTCTTTTAAGCCACCTTCTGAAAGGAATGAATCAGATACGAATTCTCCCTTTTCATTTTTTTCTCTTTCATCAGTGATGGTAAGCCTTACTCCTTTATTAAGATAGGCCAGTTCCCTTAAGCGGGCTGAAAGGATATCATAATGGTAAACTGATTCGCTGAATATGGTATTATCGGGCAGGAATGTTTGTGAAGTACCTGTTTTATCTGAGTCTCCTATTATTTTAACATCGAATAAAGGTTTGCCTTTACTATACTCCTGGGTGAATATTTTACCTTCCCGTTGAACAACAGTCTTTAAGTGAATAGAGAGAGCATTTACGCAAGATACACCTACACCATGCAATCCGCCGGATACTTTGTATGTGTCTTTATTAAATTTTCCACCTGCGTGGAGCACTGTCATAACAATTTCAAGAGCCGATTTCTTTTCCTTAGCCATCATACCGGTCGGAATACCACGTCCATCATCCGTTACAGTAATGGAATTATCAGTATGAATAAAGACATTGATATTCTTGCAATATCCTGCGAGTGCCTCGTCAATAGAGTTATCTACAACTTCATATACCAAATGGTGGAGTCCTCTAAGGCCCGTATCGCCAATATACATGGCAGGGCGTAACCTTACAGCCTCTAATCCTTCCAGTACGGTAATGCTGTCAGCTGAATATTCGCCTGACTTACGTTTTGCTTCTGCTTTTTCTAATTCTGCATCAACCATTTGTTGTGTTTTTTCACTCATATTCCAGGTATTATTTTAGGTGTTTTCTATATCATACAAATATAAGAAAAAAAGACGCTTCTTTGGCACAAATGACGGGCAAAATAACATGGTTTATTTATCAACAAAACAGCCTTTTTGTTGATATGTTTCAGGGCTTATTTTCGGGTGCGTCAATAGGGCGTTTCTGGTACAGAAAACTACTTAGTTTAGAGATGTTCTATCAAATCGTTTTTGAGGATGTCTGTTAATGAGGTAGAATAGCCTTTATTGCATGTTTTATTCTCTCTATTGAGTTTTGCTGAGAAAGATGATGCGTAATGGGCTAAAAACGAAAAAGCCCCTAAAAAGGGGCTTTTCTATAGTAGGTAATAAAACTTATACTTTTTCAACTACCGGAGCTGCTGCTGCTTTGTTAGCTGCTGCTGCTGCGATTTCGTCGCTGCTTAAACGTTGTTTTTCTTCAATACGGCCTTTTTTGCCCTTTGCATTACGTATGTAGTAAATACGAGCTCTGCGTACAACGCCCTCTTTATTCACTTCAACGCTTTCAATGAAAGGAGAGTAGGTAGGGAATACCCTTTCTACACCAACGCCATTAGATACTTTACGAACGGTAAAGCTTGAAGAAGCTCCCATACCACGACGTTGAATTACAACGCCTTGATATTGCTGAATACGCTCCTTGTCGCCTTCCTTAATTTTATAGTTAACGGTAATTGTATCACCGGCTTTAAAGTCAGGCATTGCCTTCTTTACTACTAACTGCTCTTCTACGTACTTTACTAGGTTCATGACGATGTTTTTTTCAAAAGGGCTGCAATATTAATCATTATATTTTAATTAGCCAAAAAGAATACATTAATTTTGACATTAATTTACAACATTATGCCCTTTAAAGCAGGCGACAAGGTAGCATTTTTACATGAAAAAGGCCAAGGTACTGTAACGAAGGTACTTTCAGCCCTAAAAGTGCTTATTGAGCTTGAGGGGATTGAAATAGAGGTTAACACCAAGGAACTGGTTCAGGTTAAGGATATTACGCTGGCTGAAATGACGGCAAGGCGCAAAGAACCTGCCGAAAGAACGAAACATAAAGCCATAGCCAAGCCTCATGCCAAAGATGTGTTGGTTATCGACCTGCATGCTGAAAAGCTTAACGAACACTCATTTTCTATGAGTAATCAGCAAAAGCTAAGCCTGCAACTCGATCATTTCCAGGAAAGCCTTGAAAGGGCCATTAATGGGCATATAACCAAGATCGTATTCATACACGGGGTAGGTAATGGGGTATTACGCCAATCTATCCGCGATATTTTGAAGAGATACGAGGGTATAGAATTCTCGGATGGCTCATACCAAAAATACGGAGCAGGTGCTACTGAAGTGCGAATCACTTCGCGTAATCGGTTTAAAGAAAGCTATTAGTAAGCCCTTACGTTCTTCCCTTCCATATAGTTTATGAAAGAGCGGTTGGCAACTTTATTGCCACCGGGGGTAGGGTAGTTACCGGTAAAATACCAATCGCCTTTATGGTCAGGTATTGCCTGGTGCAGGCCATCAATACTCTGGTATATTATCTCGGTATCAGCGTGAATATCCTTAGGGCGCAATAACTCTGTTATTTTAGCCGATATCTGTTCGGTTGTAAAGTGCTTGTATATTTCCTTTACCTGGTTCTGTATTTGTTCTAAAGGCAATTCATCCTGTGCTTTAGCTTTTTCATAAAGTTCTTCCAACAGGTTGTCCTTAAAGGATTCTTTCAGCAGTGTAACAGCAGCTTCAAAAGCAATAAGGTCGCCTAATTTAGCCATGTCAATACCATAGCAATCAGGGAAACGGATTTGTGGCGCAGAAGAAACTACTATTATTCTTTTTGGCCCGAGTCTGTCTAAGATCCTCAGGATACTTTGCTTAAGCGTAGTACCACGAACAATAGAATCGTCAAGTATTACAAGGTTATCTTTCTTTGCACGGATAACGCCGTAAGTGGTGTCGTAAACGTGTGCTGCTTTATCGGCACGGTTAATATCGTTGGTAATAAAAGTGCGGAGCTTGGTATCTTTCAGTGCGATCTTTTCAACCCGAGGGTGGATGGCTAATATCTTTTTCAATTTAGCATGGTCACCTTTTTCCAGTTCTTTCTGTTTTACTCCGTCAAGATAATGTTCTACTTCTTCCATCATACCCAAAAAGGCTACCTCAGCGGTATTCGGGATGAATGAAAAAACGGTATTTTCAAGGTCGTAGTCAATAGTTTTTAAAACAGGTGCGGCTAAAAGCTTACCCAGGTTTTTCCTTTCCTTATATATATCGGTATCATTACCGCGAGAGAAATAGATCCTTTCAAATGAACAGGAAAGCTTTTCCTGCGCAGGGTTTACAGATACCTCAGATATTGTTTTGTCTTTCTTAATAATAAGGGCATGGCCCGGTTTCAATTCATGTATCTTATCTGCACTTACATTGAAAGCAGTTTGTATGGCAGGGCGTTCAGAAGTAACAACAGCAATTTCATCATCGTGATAATAGAAGGCAGGACGAATACCATTAGGATCCCTTAATACAAATGCATCGCCATGGCCAAGTAAACCGGCTATTGTATAGCCACCATCCCAGCGTTTGCTGGCATGGAACAGCACATCTTTTATGTTGAGGTTATCAGCAATCAAGCCAGAAATTTGCTCGTTATCGTGCCCTTCGCTCTTAAACTTTCTGAAAAGCTTTTCATTTTCTTTATCAAGGAAGTGGCCTATCTTTTCAAGTATGGTAATGGTATCTGTCTTTTCTTTCGGGTGCTGGCCAAGCTCTATAAGCTTGTCAAACATTTCATCCACATTGGTCAGGTTGAAATTGCCCGCTATCATCAGGTTCTTAGTACGCCAGTTGTTATGACGTTCAAATGGGTGGCAATAGTCAATATTGTTCTTGCCATATGTTCCGTAACGTAAGTGGCCAAGTAAAAGCTCGCTTAAAAAGGGAACATATTTAGCCTGCCATTCAAGGTCAGCAGAAACATCTTTATGTTCATTTATTGTAGTGTCAATGCGGTGTTGCACTTTTCCGAAAATATCTTCCAATGCATTTTGTGCGGCAGAGCGCGCTAAGTGCATATAAGTAACACCGGGAGGAGAAGAGAGCTTTACGTCAGCAATACCCGCACCATCTTGTCCGCGGTTGTGCTGTTTTTCCATAAGCAGATAAAGCTTATGTATGCCGTAATAGGCACTTCCGTACTTTTTCTGGTAATAGCTGAATGGCTTTAAAAGCCTTATCAGCACTATGCCACACTCTTCATGTATCTCGTCGCTCATACTCCTCTGATTTGACTGCGCAAAGTTACGAAATTGTTACGAGTTTTTGACTATTCTAATGACTCTCTTCTAAATGCCCCTAACTGATGCGCCAGAAGCCCGAAAATGAAGAAAATAACACCTGTAAGAACACCTAAAAGCGTGCCCACACTGACCCCTCCGCCACGCAAAAAGATATGAACATCCCACAGAATAGATAGGAGTATTATCATAACACCGGCCGGGAAGAATATTCGAATAGGGTTAAAGAGGACTACAATATTCATTATTTCCTTTATTGTATCTAATGCGGTAAGGGTATTGATGGTGCTTGTACCTTCTGTACGTGGCTTTATAGTGATAGGGATTTCTTTCACCAGGTTTCGCTTGAATACAAAGGCCAGTAATATGATATCACTGTAAGCCATTGTATCCGGACAAATAGCCAAATACTTCTTAGCCAAATTTGTATTGTACAATTTCATGCCTGAATTAATATCATGAATAGTAAGCGGCATTAATATCCCGGCAATTTTACGGATGAGCCACTTGCCCATACTTCTGTACACTCCTGAACTATGCCCGCGATTACCAACCACCATATCTGCATCGGTTTCCTGAGCGTGTTTGAAAAGTTTTTCAATATCGTCAAGGGTATGCTGGCCATCGGCATCAATGGTTACAACAAAATCGGTATCGGCTGCTTTTACTCCTTTTTTAATTGCACCACCATAACCAGTGTTTACTTTGTTGTGTAAAGCTGCTAATGTGCTTTCGGATGAAAAGCTTTCAAGCACTTTTTTAGTGCCGTCCTTTGAACCATCGTTTACTACAATAAGCTTGAACCCTTTTTGTTTGCAGTACGCTATAGTTTCCGGCAAAAATTTCTGTAACGATCTTTCTTCGTTATAAGCAGGTATTATTACCGAAAGTGAAGACACGTTCAATACTGTTATTTACCTGTTATCTTAAACTCAGTACGGCGGTTCAACTGGCGGCCTTCGTCTGTTTCGTTAGTGGCAATTGGGTTCTCCATGCCATAACCTTTATAGGTTAAACGGGCCGTAGCAATACCATGTGCTATCAGGTAATCAACAACTGATTTAGACCTTGATTCAGATAGTTTTTGGTTATATGCCTGTGAGCCTTTGTTGTCAGTATAGCCTGATATCTCGATCTTCAAATTAGCATATGTAGTCAATAGGTTAATAAGCCTATCCAGCTCTGTTGTTGATTCAGGGCGCAGTGTAGCCTTGTCGAAGTCGAAGAAAATATTCTTAAGCACTATCCGGCTACCAATATTCAACGGCTGCAATGCAACATTCTTTTCTACGACCTGGTAAGTAGCAGTATCAGGAATATTAAAGTTCTCAGAATAGAACAGATAATCTTTCGCTTTTACTGCAATACCATAGTTAGTACCCGATGGTAATGATATTAAGTATTTACCTGTTTTACTGTTCGATGTAAAGTCAGCTATAACGGTATTCTTTTTGTTGTCCACTAATTCAATAGATGCTTCCAACGGCAAATGAGTTACTGAATCGGTAATTACACCTTTTAAAAGTGTCATACGGGTTTTGTTCACAGCAACTGCCGATGTCATCATAACATCACTCACACCACCAGCGTTTCCGGCAAGCAGGTCATCCTCATTGCTAAGTGCAACCGGTTTTTCAGGGCCTAAGAAAGTAACTTTGTAAATATCGGTTTCTCCATACCCTTCTTTTCTAACCGATGCATAATACCCGTGCTTTCCACTGGCAGAAATACTGAAGAATACATCATCACCAGGCGTATTTACAGGGTAGCCTAGGTTCTCAGGTTCTGACCACTTACCGTTGCTATCCATTGATGATTTAAATACGTCAAAGCCACCCATAGAGTTGTGGCCCTGTGAACTGAAATAAAGTGTTTTACCATCGGCTTGAATATCTACACCTTCTTCGCCGTACTGTGTATTAATGGTTGGGCCAAGGTTAACTGGCTCTCCCCATTTTGCTTTATCACTTAATACAACTTTATATATATCCCTGTCGCCATAACCACCCGGCCTGTCGGTAACCAGGTAAAGTGTTTTGTTATCAGGTGCAAGACTCACTGATGATTCATGGTATTTAGAATTGATTTTTCCACCAAGCTCTTTTGGTTTCGACCATTCTTCACCTTCAAGGAATGATTGATAAATATCTCCGCCGTTTTCATCACGGTAGATATATAATATCTGTCCGTCCGGTGATAGACCTGCTGTTGCATCATGATCGGCAGTATTTACCGGTTCACCCATATTAGTCGCAGGTAGCCATTTTCCATTCCTGAATAATGAAATGTATAAGTCTTCAAAATACAAACCATCATCAGCCTGTTTGCCACCGGTTGTATTAGGCCTGCGCGATGTAAATATCATTTCCGATTCATCAGCAGAAATAATTGGTCCGTATTCACGATATTCTGTATTAATGCTTGGGCCCACGTTATCGATAAACACGCGAACAGGGTTTTTTACAAGCTCCATTCCATATTTACATTCCTGTATCTTCTTTTTTGTGTCAGCTACTTTATCGGCCTGTTTTTTAGGATCAAGTGTAGGTCCGTATTGGTCGTATTCCTGAATAGCTTTTAACCATTCCATATTTAAATGGTATGCACGGCCTAACAGGTAATGAATATCGGGTGACACATTAGGGTTCAGTTTATACGCTTTTTCAAGATAAGGTATGGCCATTGTTTTAAAAGGCGAGAATGGCGTAAGATAACATTCACCTATCTTGTAATTCAATGTTGCGTTATTTGGGTTGAACGCATTTGCACTCAAATAAAAAGGTAAAGCATGGTAATGCCATTCTGACGGGCGGCTGAAAAAATCGTCGCCCGCGTTTATAGAATCCATAGCCTTTTTGAAGCCCTTTACATTGTCCTTGAAATTCTTTTTTTCGAACTCAACATTCTGCGCCCAAACTAATTGCGCAGTAAAGAGGGTGATAAAGAGTAAAACTTTTTTCATGTTCGTGGGGGTTTTACTGGCAATCTTGTGAATAATCTTTTCCTACTGCTACTCCTAACGATGCCGCTTTTTTCCAATCGTTGCAGGCATCATCCTGCTTGCGTATCATTTCTTCGGCAATGCCACGGTTTAAATAGGCATAACCATAATTCGGGTTAAGTTGAATTGCCTTGTTACAATCAGCAATTGCTTTGTCATAGTCTTTCATTTTAAACTCTGCCGATGCTCTGTTGTTGTATGCATATGCATATGATGCATTTGCTTCAATAGCTTTATTGAAATCGTAAATGGCACCTGAATAATCTGCCTTGTCGAATTTTGCTGTACCACGATTGTTATATGCTAAGGCAAAATCAGGTTTTACAGCCACAGCCTGTGAGTATGAATCAATAGCTGCATCAAGCTGGCCTGCTTTACGTTGTGCACTACCTAAGTTATCGAGTGTAGTTGCAAGTTTGTTTGCTTTAACGGAAGCCTGGTAATCGTCAATGGCTCCTTTGTAATCTTTCAATTCCATTTTACAGCTACCTCTGTCATTATATGCCTCAGCATAATTAGGCTTGCTTGCAATGGCTTGTGTAAAATCTTCTTTCGCATCAGGATAGTTCTTGGCTAAAAAACGTATTTCGCCACGGTAATAGTAGGCATCGGCATTTTTAGGATTAGCTGCAATTGCTTTTGTGTAAGCATCGCTCGCTTTGTCGCTTGCGCCTAATGCACTCTGGCATTGCCCAATACCGTAAAATGCTTTATCATCACTAGGCTTAAGCTCAGTTGCTTTTGTGTAATCGGCAATAGCATTGTTGTAATCTTTTAGTTTCAACTTGGTATTACCACGATTTAAAAAAGCTTCCTCGAAGGTTGGCTTAATGGCGATAGCTGTATCAAAGTCGGTTACTGCCGCTTTAAAATCGCCTTTCGTAAAGTCTTCGATTCCCTTATTGTAACTCAACTGTGCCTTTTGCTCAGGTGTGCTCGCAATATTTGTCTTCACTGTATCGGCGCCTGCTGGCGGAGGAGTAGGGGTTGCATTTTGCGCAAACAACCCTCCGGCAGTTAACAGAGAAATTGAAACAAGTAATTTAATTTTCATGTATGGATGTTTAATGTATTCTTTCACTAATTACCAACCAAATAGCTCGTATTTCTTCATCATACTGTTCACTTTTCCCCTCACAGTACTTATTGTTTTGCTATCCTCGGCATGCATTAATACTTCATCTATCAGTTCTACTACCAATGGAATTTCTTTATCGGTAATACCACGCGTAGTAATAGCCGGTGTGCCAATACGTATGCCCGATGTAACCATTGGCGATTTATCATCGAACGGTACCATGTTCTTATTCACAGTAATATCAGCCTGTACCAAAGCATTCTCAGCAATTTTTCCATTCAGGTTCTTTGAACGAAGGTCTATCAGCATGCAATGGTTATCTGTTCCGTCTGATACAATTTTGTATCCCTTATCAATAAAACACTTAGCCATTACCTGTGCATTTTTTATCACCTGCTTGCCATAGGTTTCAAACTTGGCATCCAAAGCCTCGCCAAATGCAATGGCTTTACCAGCAATAACATGTTCTAATGGTCCGCCTTGTGTACCCGGGAACACAGCTGAGTCGAGTAAAGACGACATCATGCGTATTTCTCCCTTAGGTGTAGTTATACCAAATGGGTTAGGAAAATCCTTACCCATCAATATCATTCCGCCACGTGTGCCACGTAATGTTTTATGTGTAGTAGTAGTTACAATATGGCAATGAGGTAATGGATCGTTCAATAATTTTTTAGCAATCAAGCCGGCAGGGTGAGCCATATCGGCCATTAATAATGCCCCAACTGAATCGGCTATAATGCGGAGGCGTTTGTAATCCCAATCGCGCGAATAAGCCGATGCACCGCAAATAATAAGTTTTGGCTTTTCTTTTGCCGCAGTTTCAGCAACCACATCATAATTAACTCTTCCGGTAGCCTGTTCAACCCCATAGAAACTTGGAACATAAAGCTTACCTGAAAAGTTAACCGGCGAACCGTGAGTTAAGTGGCCGCCATGAGAAAGATTAAAGCCTAATATTTTATCGCCGGGTTTTAATACCCCAAGCATAACAGCTGCATTTGCCTGCGCACCTGAGTGAGGCTGAACGTTTACCCATTCGGCGCCAAAGAGTTGCTTAGCGCGGTCAATTGCTATCTGCTCAACCTTGTCAACCACCTCGCAACCACCATAATAGCGCTTGCCCGGAAGCCCCTCAGCATACTTGTTGGTAAGCACTGAGCCTACCGCTTTTATTACATTTTCACTTACAAAGTTTTCAGATGCTATCAGTTCCAATCCGCGCATTTGTCGTTCGCGCTCTTCACCTATCAGGTCAAATATTATGTCTTGTGCCATAAAGTAATTACATGTTATTACCAACAAACTTATGAAAAATGTGGTAACAACTGACAAAAGCCCTTTCTAAGTGATTTAGGGTAGGAAAAGATCTATGAAAACCGCCTTATTTCTTGGCCACTATCGTTATACCCCTTGCGTGTTTTATTTGACCATCAATAGTCTTGTATTCAATATCTGTAATTACTAGATAAGTGTATTGTGAATTTGATTTTACTATTAATGTTCCAATACTAGGAGAAAAGCGATTGCCATTAGCGTGATCTGTGATATATGTCCCAGATACAGGAAAGCTTAAGTTAAATGAAACTACAGTACCACAATCAACCACTAATTGGCCTATCTCAGCAACTGGTATCGTATCTCGGTCCCGATATTTTCCATTTACAGTTACATTACAATTCTCAAGTTTTGCAATGAGCGTCGGTTTTGCCTTATCTTGCGCAAACAACAAAGTGGGCAATAACAGTAATATTAGAAGTATCTTTTTCATAGGTATTAAAGCATGGTCAGGCATACTCTTCCACCATATCCAATTCCATTCAAGGTGTTGGCCCTCATTTCATTAAAGAATATGCCATTTACCAATATTTCAACCCTGTCGCCGGGTTGAGCCATTTTTATTATTCGCTTCATATCTTCTGTAAACTCATTCCCCTGGTATAGAGAGAACACGGTGGCCTTTTTAATACTCATCCATTTGCCTGCGCCGTTATTCCTTTCCAATACCAAATCAAACGCCACAACTCTTAAGTTATGGTATTTGCGTTGCAGGTCTACCATATTTATCTTGTTCACTTTTAAAAGGGAATCTTTTTTTATTGAACCAGTAACCGTACCTGCAACATTGGCATATATGGTTTTGTGGTGCTTTGGCTTTTGTACGTGAATAATAAACCTGTGACCTATTGTATCGGCCATTTGACTAAAAGCTGCATGGGTACTTACCATGCAGCTTAGTATTAGTATGTTAATGAATAAGGTTCTCATAGGTATTTGCCTAATAGGTTCATTACATCAGCATCTGAATTTATTTCTTTGTCAATTACCTTCATTTTAAAAGTGTAATCGCCTTTAGTCACATTCACTTTTTTGAAATCTTCAGGAGTGAAGATAGCAATTTTATCGTTTTTAGTAACACACCACATTACCTGCGATGAAGATGTATCATACCGGACAGGTTCGAAAGAATACAGGCGGAAAACTGTGTTGAGTTTATGGTCTACCATATATACATCGGTTCCGTTCAATGTATCATTATCACTATCAATAAATGTTGCGTGAATATTTGTTACTGCAGGTGCAGTAATAACACGGTCGCAGTTCCAAACACCAAACTCAGGTACATTTAATCTCCTTATAACAAATGTGCTTGCTATAGTTGATATCTGTGCTGTTTTCTCTTCTTCTTTTTCCTGTGCAAGGAGCTTAGTATAATCGCGCGATTTTTCAATAAAATCCTGCTGGGCCTTTTTGAAATCCTTCGGGTCGAAGACCGGATAAACTACAAATGTGTATGAAGTAGAGTCCTTCGTCAGTTTTAGCCTGTATGTATCGGTAAAGCCTATTCTGTTCAGGGAGAAGTCGTTCCATGTCATACTTGCAAGCTTTGGGTCAAAGCTTTTGAATTTGCTATCAACTTCAAACAAAGTATTGCCACACGATGCAATTTCAGGGAAGTCTTTGCTATTGCAACTGAGCCTGAAGCTCATGTTTTCGGGGTTCGATCTTCGTGGTGCAATAGGTTTCCTGGCATCAGGAGCCTCCATGTCAGTCTTTGTGTTTTCAATTTTGTTTGGTACCTGCTCTGTTACAAGATCAGGCTTGCTTACCTCCTGAAATACCCAGTTCTTTTTTACGGTGTCAAGCACATAAATATTATAATTTTCGTTTGTAGTGGTTGAAGCCATTTCTACTTCCATATTCTTTCCTTGCTTAATAAGAACAGGCTTTCCGTTTTGTTCACCTCTTATGTCGAGCATGCCCGCAGATTCAAATGTGAATTTTGTTCCTGCAGAATCATAGGTCATGGGTATACCACTAAGGAATATATCGATGGGGTTATGAAACTCCCTGTATTTAATATCTACCTTACCTTTAATAGTAACACCTTTTTCATCACAAAAAATACCTGCCGGAATAATTACCTTACTGCCATTGTAAGTAAATGAGCCGCCATTGTCTACATTGATAGTATGTTTTTTGAAGGCAACATCCTTGCCTTTTAAAGGTGGATTTACAAAAGCCCCTTTGTTCATAAAGCCTCTGGTGTTTGATCGGATTAACGTGGTTTTTGTTTTGACAGCTATATCAGTTTTATTCAACGGAACGGTGCCTGCCTGGTTACGCTTTTTTAAAATTCCTACGGTTGCGCAAATTAATACCGCTACTACTACTGTTGAAGTTACCTTTACAAACGTACCCGGAAACTTCTCGTCTGTGTTTTTCATGGTTACACGGATTAAAGGGTTAATTGGCCTTATTAGAGAACTGTAGGCTTATTCCATGCATGTGTGATTTGATTGGTTGAGCTGCTTATTTAATACTATAATGCAGTTGGTGGTAAAAAGATACAGAATATCGTGTCTTTTTATAAAACGGTAGCTCTAATTGAGAAATTGTATGAACAGGACTGAAATTTTTTTATTCCAGGATAAATGAAATATCCCTTTCAAATGTTTTCTGTTCTCCCTTTCCATCCTGGTAATGAATATGGGTTATAATTACAGAAGAACCTTTAGGCGCTTTTCTGATATAAGAGATCATTTCTTCAGTAAATAACTCATTGGTTGATGGCTTGGCAGTATGTGCAACAGCCCCATCAACCAGGGCATAGCTTTCCTTTGTGCTATATGTAACCGACAGGTCAAATGATGTTATTTTAGTTGAGTCTTCGCAGTGTTCAATATCAAGCTTTTTTGCTCCCAATAATTTGCGCTTGTTTATTTTCCCTCCTCTTAATCCGGCAACGGTTACTTTGCATTTCCCTATTTTAAATGTGCTTCTTGTAACACTATCTTTACGGATAACGCTATCAGCATGGTATGGAACCATTCGCACACCTTTTTTAGCTGGTAAAGCTTGGCTGCGTATAGTGTCGAAAGAACTTGAGGTTACAGCAAGCTGGGCAAATAGCAGACTAGGTATAAAGATAAATAGGAGGGTGAGTCTTCTCATTTCTATCGTATCAAATGAATATACTTACTCGTATCTTCCAATATATATTCTTCGTATTTAAGCGTTACTTTTTTAGTTTTTGCATCTACTTCGCGTGTAACATCCTGTTGTGAATTGAGGGACACTTTTACATTAATGAACCGGAAAGCACCATCAGAATTTTTTAGCGCGTCCAGCATATCGTCGGTTAGCTGGTTTGAAAATGATTGGTATTGCCGGTTATTAATTCTAAGGTCGAATGTATCTACATGACACATATTGTCCATAGGAAAGAAATCTCCGAAGGCAACGTTCAATTCTTTATATAATGCCAAGTCGTTGGCCGAAACTGTTGAGTCTATAATGCTGCCGCCTATTGTTAACGATCCTTGCGGTAATGGCTTCACATCAAAATCCTGGGCTGCAACAATAATTTGTTTACCACTGGGCAATGTTTTGTAAATAGTTACTGTAAGTACGCCTAATGGCTGTGTGGAACGATGAACCTTAATGGTTTTTATTTGCACAGTGTCAAGGTTCTGCTGGGCAATTAACACGGTCGGCAAGGGAAGACAGAAAATAAATACCAATATTCTTTTTCTCATAAAACAAAGCCTACATATAAGGCTTGAATATCTCCTTAATATCATCCATGCAGGTTACTTTTTTCTCTACCACTTTCATGTTAAATGTAAAGTCCCCCGTTGTTTTACCAACGCCCTTAAAATCGTCAATAGTGTATATGGCAATTTTATTTTCAGGTGTAACTATCCATGCATAATTTGGTTTCTCAGGGTTAAACCTGCAGTTGTGGCCCGGATGGTAAATATATAATGCATTTACATTTTTCTGTACCAGGTAAAAATCAAGGTCATTCAGGTTGTCGCTCTTATTATCGGTATAGCTGGCAGCCAGTTCAGCTCCTTTGGGTAGCATAACCGGGTTATCGCTGTTCCACACGCCAAAGTTGTTAATGGTAAAGTAATTGGTAACTGCCCATGCTGTATTTGCGGAAACCATCCTGTTCTCTTCCTCTATTTGTTGCTGCTTTATTCTGGCTAATAATGCATCGTAGGCGTCCTGCTGTTTCTTTTCATCGGCCTTTCTTTTATCATACGCCACTTTATAGTCATCGTATTTTTTATTGTATTCTTTCATGGCTGCATCGTAATCCTTTCCTTCAAATACGGGCCTTACTTTGAAGCTATGTGATTCGGTCCCCTTCTTTACGGTAAACATATAGGTTGCACCATCTGCATTTCTGTTCAGGCCGCCTTCATCCCATGTAATACCTGCATACGATGGTTTGTAGTTCCGTTCTGCAGCGTCTACTTCAAAAAGCATGTTCTTATATACTCTCAACTCAGGAAACTCAGTGGAATCAAAAGCTATATTAAACACATTCTTGGTATTATCAAGTTTTTTAGGCTCAAAGGGTTTCTTCTTCTCCAGTTGAACTTCTTCTTTTTGAACAGATGTTATTGATGTTTGTATTTGTTGCAACTTATCTTGTGCTGCTATACCTGAAGTATCTTTAAGTTCGCCGTTCATCTTTGGCTGCAATGGAGCTGCTACATAATTACTCTTTGTTTTGTAATCCCAATTCTGTTTCGCTGTATCGAGGTAATACACATTGTAGTGTGTTTGTGTTTGGGTTGATGACATTGCAATCTTTATGTCTTTACCTGTCTTTATAAACACTTGTTTGCCATTCTGGTACCCTCTTACATCTAACATACCGGCCGATTCAAACGTATATTGCTGTCCTGCAGAATCGTAGGTCATGGGTATTCCGCTTGCAAAAAAATCAATGGCATTATGGAATTCCCTGTACTTAATATCTACTTTACCTGTTATGTCATTTCCATTGGCATCAACAAATGCAGCAGCAGGAATTATTAGTTTGCTTTTATTATATACAAGCGTACCACCCTTTGTGGCATCAACCGAATAGTTCTTATAAGGCACATCAACACCTTTTATTGGCGGGTTTACATATGGTTTTTTAGTAGTGGTGGTTGAAGTATTAGCAGATGCCGTTCTTGTATTGCTTGAAGTTGATGTTGCAACCGGAGGTTGCACTACCGTTTTATGACTTTTCCAGTAGGTATATGCTCCAACAGTAGTTACAACCACTGTAGTACTTACAATTACCATGGTACGCAAGCCACCAAACTTAGAAGGCACTTTAATGGTTTTAGTGGTGGTAAATGTTTTATAAACCTTATTAAAGTCCTTGTGCTTGCTTATCTCCTCCTTGCTTAGCTTTTCTGAATCTGTCTCTATTTTAATCTTCGAGTTTTTCATGATTTATGGTAGCGTTATGCTGTTTTTTTGCTTAAGGTTAAATTTAGTTTTAGCTTATCAAGTAAACGATAGAGCTTCACTTTTGCATTGTTCTCTGTCATGTTCAGTATATCTCCTATCTCTTTAAATGCCCTTTTCTCAAAAAAGCGAAGCTCTATCAGTTGCACATCTTCTTCTTCAAAATCGTTCAATGCCTCTTCAACTTTCTTGTATTGTTCGTCAATATCATCATCAGGGTTTATTTCCTGAATTACACTTTTCAGCTCATGCTCTTCCACTTTAATGCTTCGCTGCACTTTATCCTTTCGGTACATGGTGTTTATTTCATTCAGGGCTATGCGGTATAACCATGAAGAGAATGGTGAACCGACAAACTTGAACTGAGAGAGTTTTAACATAGCATTTAAGAATACCTGCGAAGTAATGTCAAAAGCAGCTTCTTTACCTTCTACACGTTTGTACACAAATTGCAGAATAGGTTCGTAATACCTGTTATACAATACTTCAAACCTAGCCGGATCGGCCTTTGCTGCTTCTATCTCCCTCTGCTCACTGAGCATTTCTTCGGGTCCTATGTGATATTTCGATTCGTTTAACATTGTATATTCTTTAAAGAATCAGCCTCTTTTAAAGCTATAATGCATACCTTGACTAAAAGATACAGGATTCTTGTGGTTTTATTTAGTGAGGGTTAATAACATTTGATTATCAGGTATATATGATTAACGAAATAAGTGGGCCAAAATTGTGAATAGTCAAAAAATGACCATACTTAATATATCCTTCCTTCACGCCAAATATCTACCGCGTTATACCACAAATTACGGAACTGAGGCATGCGTTGCAATGTATAGTCATTGTCCGTAAATGGGTTATTGGTCTTTACGAATGTAAAGCTGAGTGTCATATAGTTTTTATCCTCACCATATGTCCATGTTTCAGAAGTTGAATTTCTGAATATTATATTAGGAGCCCCGTAAACAATGTAAACCATTCCTCTGTCGGTTTTCCATCCTTCTTCATACGATGTGAAATAGTTATTGGCATCCTGTACGCGGTTGTAATAGTTACGTATAAGTGCTCTTGCTCTGTCTTTGGTATTGCCCGAGGTATTTATCCAGAATTCATCAACAGCTTGCTTCATATCGCGGGCTTTCATTATTCTGTCATACTCATCGTTGGTGGTTATATACCTTAATGGCCCGGCCATTTGATACACCTCGCCTACAGTAGGATAGTGTTTTTGAAAACGGTATACGGTAAGTCCATATCGGCTATTGGTATCAGCCATAATATGGTAAAAACCTTCTGCCTTTAAATTGATAAGTGCAACACCGCTTGTTCCTGTTTTCAATACAAATGTGCTATCCGGTTTATACAAAAACTGCTTATTCTCAATCACCGAGAAGGGTGGGGCGGCAGTAGGGAAATCTCGTTTGTAATAGTTTACATAGAACTTGTCTGCAGGGTGGTTATACATTATGGCATACGTTACTGCTGAGTCGATGTAAGGCGAAAACACAAGGTAGCCTGTTAACGGATCTCTTAGCATAAAGTTTTGATCGTTGCCCGGGCTTAGCTTATCTGCATTTATGTAGCTGAGCTCTGTTCTTCTGCTCATCAGGTCCATGGTAGTGACGGTAATTAAATGTGTATTACCCGACTTTATTTTCAAGGGAATGGTTCCAACTGTTTCTTCTCTTTTTGTATTTGTAATGCTTGCAAACTTTATTGTGGTTGCATTGGTATCTTCAAAGTTGGTTGCATCGTAATTGGCACTTACACGGCAATAGATTTTAACTGCTGCATTAAAGCTATCAGCCTGGTTCCGGCGGACATAGAGCAGGTTACTTTCGTCAATTTTAAAGTATAATAATGAAATAGAATCGTTTACATGATATAGCTTAAACTCAGGCCGCAGGTAATGTTCGTCACTTCGGTACTGATTGGAAAGATTTTGAACACTGACTTTATTGGTAGAGTAGCAGCCACACAACGCAGTTGTTATTGCGTATGAAAGAATGACAATAAATATCCTGCTTCTTTTCATGATATACAAATATAAAATATTAGTAAAGAAGTAGTGTTATTCTTCGATAGAACGATTTATTAAACTTTCAGGTAGGGCTTTGCTGGTTTTGGCGCCCAGTTCTTTAATTTTACTTACCCTGCGCACTATATTACCCGGCCCTGTAGATACCTTTTTCATGGCTTCATCGTAGCTCTGTTTGGCCATTTCCATTCGTTTGCCAACGTTTATCAGATCTTCAATTAAACCAACAAATTTGTCGTATAGCTTGCCACTTTCTTCAGCTATTTCATACACGT
>JABCZY010000020.1 GCA_013289395.1 Bacteroidota bacterium | reverse complement strand
GTACCCAGTTGCGATGGTTTAATCCGGCAAATACTTCTACAGAAGCAATGTCTCCGAATTTCCTGTCAACTATAACCTCACCGTCGTACATCATTCTGTCGCGGGTTCCGCTAAAATCATATGGATTGTTGGGATCATACCCATTATAAAAAGTGGCATCGGCTTCAGGCGTTAAAGCAGCATCACCATACAATGCAAGGGAAATGGGCATACCTACCGATTTTTGCGTAAGTGGCCTGTATTTTAGCTGGGCATCAAGCAGTTCTCTTGATTTGCTACGGGCAACGCCAACCTGAAGGTTTTTAAGTATTCCGAACTCAAATGACAAATAAATATCCGTTACCTGATCAAAACCATATAATGTATGAATTCCACCTCCGCTTTCTACCCCAGCATTACCAAAGCGGTGCTGTATTCTGAAAACCATTGTACCCTGTGGCACTGTTTTAGTGGTTTGGGCATTAATAATTTTAGTATCCTTCCAGGTAGTACCTATAGGAGGAGGAGTTGCATTTATATTCGCCAACGAATCGGCTAAATGCATAAGGTCCTGGCTTTTTACGATAACTGAACTACAGCAAAATAAAACCGCTGTTAATAATACAATCCTATTTTTCCTCATACCCATAAATGATCTACTTCTTAGTGCTAAATGGTTTCATGGTAGCTTTAACTGTTACATCAACGTTATCAGCTATATTCATGGTAGCAAATGATGGTAATTTAATATTATAGTCTGCTATTTTTATATTGAATTTAGCATAAATGAACAATTTTCCCCCTTTTACAGTTATTGTACCCGGTACGGTTATTTGTTTTTGCACACCATGCATATCCATTGTACCGGTAACTGTAACATTATAGGTGCCATCTTCAAGATAATCAACAGTACCAGTAATTTTCGCATCGAACTTTGTTTTAGGGAATTTAGCAGATTCCATGTAATCTTCATTGAAGTGATCCTTCATCAGTTTCGATGGAAAATCAAAATCTATGTTATTCAATTCCACAAAAAATTGTTCCTTTGATGTATTCATCAAAGGTTTGCAAATAGTATTCTTTGCATCGATATTCTCTGCACTTGTTTTAGAGAAGAAGGAAACAGTAGCCGAATCTGCAATATAAATTTGGGCATTAACATTTGTCAAGTATAAACCTGTGACACAAACTATTGTTGCTATTATTTTTTTCACGTTTTTGGGAATTAAATTATTATTGAGGGAAACCATTTAGTATCCATTGTTTTAACTTGGCCTGATTACATGGATTGTTCCAGCCTGGTTGCTGAACATTAGGCATTACATAAGGTGTACCATTATATAAACAAGTATACATTAAAGTACCCGTAGGTCCTTTTTTACTTGTAGTATACCCACTTGCTTGAATAGCACTATACGAACTTAAATCGTTTGCGGAAGCACTGCCGTATACATGGCAACTTGGAACAGCGCATTGGGTATTTATAATACCACTTACGCTATCAGAACTACTGTTATACGTAGCATGTGTTGTATCGCAATTTGCAGCTAATGGAACCGGCACCGGTAAAACAGCCACTTTATCTTCGCAGGCATTGATGCAAATAATGGTTATAATGAGTATAACCCCTGCAATTACTCTATTCTTCATAAGGCCTCAATTAAAATCTGTATCGAATATACGGAATTACTGAACAATGAGTTTTCCGGTCTTGATGCTTTGATTTTCGTTCACAATATTATAGAAATATATTCCGCTTGTAAGCGTACCTCTATCCAAAGTCACTTCCTTGCCAGAGAAATTTATTTGTTTTACTTCCTTTCCGGTTATATCATAAATTGAAATTGAAGCATTATTAACTTCATTTGCAAGAGAGAATGTTGTACGGGTGGAAAACGGATTAGGATATACATTAGTCGCATTATTATCAGCAACTGATGCAATACCTGTAGGTGTAATTTCAGCAATTGGAATACTGTTTGTATTCCACAAATCGCCCTTATCATTAGTTCCATTATTGTTTACCGCATTTATTACACCCCAGAAAGATATGGGGCCAGTACCTTTTGGAGGTGCAGTCCATGATATTGATTCAACATAGGTTGTACCATTTCCACCACTACCTGAAGTAGCTTTAAGATTATTGCTCTGTTCAACCAAAACGCATACATTATACTGGGATGCAGGTGCAACATGCGAACCTGAAGGAGCAGTAAATGTTCCTTCATTTACTGGGGTAGTTTGAGCAGTTGTTCCTTTTATACATGTAACCTGATATCCAAAATCTGGTTGTGAGGTAGAACCGGTATTTGTTCCGGTTATTTTTACTGTATATTTTCCGCCACCAACATAATAATTTGTTTTTTTACCACCTGCTGAATCTAACTCTAGTGCAACAGTAATTGCAGGGGTAGCAGTGTTAGCATGGCAACCACTTCCGGTTGTACACCCGGCTATATTTCCTAATCCTGTTTCTGCACCTGTGCAACTGTATCCATTTAGTCCTGCTCCTGCATGGTATCCGCAAACTAGCAAATACCCGGCTATACCAAGTACAGAAAATTTAATTACGTTTAATTTTTTCATAAATTTTTAATTTTAATTTTTTACCAGGGTTGTATTAAATTCAATTTATGGGGTCGCTAAACTATGTGTAACTGTTATTAAATCCAAATTATATGCAGAAAATCATTTTTTCGGACACTACATCTATTAGATGATATAAAATGCGATATGGTTGGGTTGTTTTATTATTTCTTACATAATAAATTGATTATCAGCCTGATATAGTTAATATGTTGCCGTTCAAAGAGGTATTATACTTTTTTACTCCTGATGTAGCAGGCCCGGTTATCACATTGCCTCCTTCATCGAATAAAGAACCGTGGCAGGGACATGGGAATTGGTTCTTACTATTAAACTCTATTGTACACCCGGCATGCGGACAAACATCATATAAAGCAATAAAACTTCCTTTGCTATCCCTGGCAATTATAAGGCTGTTGGAATATACAAATCCACCATTTGTTTGAAGAGCGTTATATTGTGAGGAGCTTATATCGATAGTAAAATTTACATTAGGTGCCGATGGCGTTGATGGACTTTGCTTGGAACAAGCCTCAAGAAAAGCCGAAGCTCCTGCCACACCGCATGCAAGAATAACTGACTTTTTTACAAAATCTCTGCGATCCATAATTCACATTTTTGATTACGTAGTTCTCTTCTATACCTTATAGATGTAGTGCGGAACTAAAAGGTTGGGTATTTTATTCCAGAATCTAGAACTGGTATATTATTCCTGTTCCCAGGCCTGTAAAAGCAGCGCTGTTTTTTACAAAGGTTTTTCCGTTAAATATATTCGGAGCACCTTGTATTGAAGGTTCGGCGTATATTGACAATCCTCTTATTATCCTGTAACTGATTCCTGGAGAAAGGGAGTATGAGCCATATACATTCGAAGAACCTGAAATTCCTTCTACAGCATTGCCCTCATCCCATTTCAAATCTTGCCAATGCATATTCATTTTACGGTATGCAACAATATTAATTATTGCACCGCCGGCAATATATAATGACCAATTGGTTTTATTGATAAAACTATATTTTGCGTATAGAGGAATACTCATATAATCGGCAGTATATTCTCCTTTTACAATTAGGGCATCTCCAACATAAGTATTCGCTTCATTGTACGGGCAATTAACTGTTCCTACACTTGTTTGAAAAGCATAGCCAACTTTTCCATCCTGTAGTTTTTGTGCAAAAATTGTGGTAGGATCAACTGACACTTTAAAATTATAGAATGCACAACCAGTTATGAATGACAAATGCGATGATATATGGTATTCAACCCTAGCACCTATTTGATAAGGTTTAACTTCCTCTTCGCTTGAAACAACATTATTTACTACAGCTATATCTGAAGATTCATTTTCAAATTGTTCGTCAGAGATATACGGTTCATAGAAAAGCGCAACAGAGAACTTCGAATGGGTATTTTTAGTTACAACATCCTTGTCATTTGCATAATCTATGGCAGGATTTGAGATATCATTCTGCGGGATTGTTACATTGCTTGCATTTATGAGTGCAAGGCTTTTATCTTGATTTGAATTAGTTTCTTGCTCGGCATTATTGTTTGAAACAGTAGAACTCCCTTTAGGAACTGTTTGTGAGTAGGTAACTGAAGTAGAATGTTCTTTCAGATCTTTAGCTACTTCCTCTTGAGTCATTGTGCCACCATCAGTTAACATTACATTCTGAACTTTATTCCTCGTAGCATGTTTATGAATAGTTGCAACAGAAGCCGCCGTTTTAGCTTGTACATTTTCCTCTACTACCTTAACAGGTGGTTGAATAACAGTACCTGATTGGCTAATTTTATTCTCAGCAGCAATTGTTGTATTATTTTGCTTTTCTTTCAGGCTCAATTTATTATTCAGAGCACCTATCTCACTTTGCATATAAACAACGTATGCCGAAAGAGAAACTAAAGCAATTGCAATGGCAGCAGCAACCATTTTCCATTTACCAATAATTTTTCTGTTGGTCTGGCTGTTTCTGAACAAAGCATCTTCCGAAGCCTTCAACCAAAACTGGTCAGAAGGTTGCGTCTCCATATTTTCAATGGAAGACTTAAAAACATCATCAATACTATTAGTAGGCCTTTTGCTCATTAAATTCGTATCGCTCAGCGCGCAACATATTGCTTGTTATCTTTCTTTTTAATATTCCCCTGGCGTCGCTCAGGTTCGATTTCGATGTTCCCTCGGCTATTCCTAATTGCTCGGCTATTTCTTTATGTGTCATCTCTTCAAAAACATATAAGTTAAACACCATTTTATACATCGGTGGCAACTCTTGTATCATTTTTAAAAGTTCAGTTGCATTTATATTACTCAAAATGTCTTCTGTGCTTATTGCCTCATTCTCTTTATCTTCTATACTCACTACAGGGTATACATGTATCGATTTCCTGTAATGCTCAATAGCTTTGTTCACCATTATCTTTCTGATCCATCCTTCAAAAGAGCCTTTCTTTTTAAATTGCGCCATTTTTTCAAAGACGAGTACAAAACCCTCCTGCAATATATCCTCTGCTTCTTCTCTTTTGCCTGTATAACGCATACAAACCGTCAACATTTTAGCCGCGTATTGTTTGTACAACATTTGCTGGAAAGCCCAGGTACCTGCTAAACAACCTTTGATCAGTTCCTCTTCCGATATCTTTTGAGACATGTCTCTTAATTACAGATGAATTAATAATAAAAACGGTTGGGTTGTATATTGAAAAAAGCAATTATACAGGGAATTACAACCTCAATACCTTTACAAATATCGAAAATTTCCGTAGTCTGCATAGTGATTAGGGTCACTTTATACAATTTAAGATAAGTTTTTGTTATTTCTTAACCTAGTTCAATTCAGTAAATTTGCCCCAAATCAGAATTAATGGAACCTATTTTACTTACTCAATATAGCCATGGAGCAGGCTGCGGCTGCAAAATATCGCCTAAGATACTCGATACTATTTTGCATTCTGCCAGGCCCGCTGCACCTAACAAAAACCTAATTGTAGGAAACGAAAGCAAGGATGATGCTGCGGTATATGATATTGGCGGAGGAAAGGGACTGATAAGCACTACCGACTTTTTTATGCCCATTGTAGATGATGCCTTTAACTTTGGTAAGATAGCTTCGGCAAATGCAATTAGCGATGTGTATGCCATGGGTGGTAACCCACTGATGGCCATTGCTATATTGGGTTGGCCTATAAATACCGTACCCATAGAAGCGGCCCACCAGGTTATGGAAGGCGCCAGGGCCATTTGCGCTGAAATTGGCATTCCCCTGGCTGGTGGCCATAGTATTGATTGCCCTGAGCCTGTTTTTGGTTTGGCGGTTAGCGGTATGGTTGACCTGCAATACCTTAAACGTAATGATACTGCTACCGAAGGCTGTTATTTATACTTAACAAAACCGGTTGGCGTGGGCATATTAACCACTGCTGAAAAGAAAAAAATATTGAAGAAAGAACATATTGGATTGGCAGCAAACAATATGATGAAGCTCAATACCATTGGTGCCCACCTATCGAAAATAAAAGGTGTAACCGCCATGACTGATGTAACCGGTTTTGGATTACTGGGCCACCTGAAAGAAATGTGTGAAGGCAGTAAGCTGAGTGCAGAAGTAAATTTCGATAAGGTAAAACTGCTCGCCGATTTTGATGAATATATTGCACAGAATGCAATACCGGGCGGTACAAACAGGAACTGGGATAGCTACGGAGCATTCATTGGTAAACTGACTGACAAACAACGTGCCATACTTTGCGATCCGCAAACGAGTGGTGGATTGCTGATTGCGGTTACACCCGATGCAAAAGAAGAAGTGGAAAACCTGTTAAAGAAAGAAGGGCTTGCTGAACATATTGAACCAATTGGTATGTTACACAACCATAAAACCGGTGAACCGCTTATTACCGTTAAATAAAAGAAAATGGAAAACCCGATCATTCGTGCAGCAACAGAAAAAGACCTGGCAGGTATTTTAGAAATTTACAACGATGCCATTGTAAATACCACCGCTATATATAATTACGATAGGTATACCACTGCAGATATACAACAATGGTTTGCTGATAAAAAGAAATCAGGGCAACCAGTATTTGTTGCTGATATCGATAACAGGGTTGCGGGCTTTGTATCATACGGACCATTCCGGGTGAGGCCAGCATATAAATATTCCATTGAGCATTCAGTATACGTGCACCCCGATTTCAGGAAAAAAGGCCTGGCGAAAATATTGCTGAAGAAAATTATTGATGTGGCCCGCGAAAATAATTTCCATGCCATAGTTGCGGGTATTGATGCCGACAACAAGATCAGCATTGAGCTACACAAGCAGTTCAACTTTGTGGAGGTGGGACACATTAAACAGGTGGGGTATAAGTTTGGACGTTGGCTCGATCTCACATTTATGGAGCTTGTGTTAGATACTCCTGAAAAGCCAACTGAGAACTAGAAAATACATTTGGGCGTTACCCTGCGGGTCGGGCTATACATTGCAAGTCCTCGCTGCGCGGTGGGCTTTACGCTACTATCCATAACGCGAACTTCATTCAAATCTCAAGAGAAAATACCTACTTTTACACTATGATGGAAATAGATCTGGAATTAAACGCACAATGGGATAAGCTGATGAAAAGGCTGGAAATTCAATTTGGAGAAGGAATTGAAATAGAAGGAATTTTGATGCTGGTAGGGGTGCAGGAGTTAGGAATGGGGTATAAAAAATTCAGTAAAGACGAAAAGTTGGATGTATTGCATGTAGCTACATGTACCCTGCTGGAGCCCATGGGTTACTACACATACGTTAATACTGATGAAGACGGCTGGCCACATTGGGAGCCTGTTACAAGCATACCTGCACTAAAGCCCGGCGAACAAAAATTATTGATGAAACGTGCCCTGGTAGCGTATTTTAAAGAAATGGAAGATGATGAACTTTTTGAAGAAGCAGGAGAATAAATTATGAAACACCCACCGATAGATAAACTTTACAATATTTACTTACAACATCCGGTTGTAGGAACTGATACCCGCAATATAAAACCCGGCAGCTTATTTTTCGCACTGAAGGGTGGAAATTTTAATGCCAATACATTTGCAAAAGAGGCCTTGAATAAAGGTGCGGCTCATGCAATAATTGATGAAGAAGCATACTTTGTAGAAGGTTGCATTCTGGTGCCTAATGTATTAAGCACCCTACAGCAATTGGCTAATCACCACCGCAGGCAAATGCACATACCGGTTATTGGCATTACCGGCTCGAACGGAAAAACAACAACCAAGGAACTTACTGCAACAGTACTTGGTAAAAAGTTCAACACATTATTTACCCAGGGCAATCTTAATAACCATATTGGTGTACCACTTACATTATTAGGGTTAAGGAAAGAACATGAAATAGCTATTATTGAAATGGGCGCTAACCATCAGGGCGAAATTGCTGAACTATGCAATATTGCCGAACCTAGCTTTGGTATTATTACCAATATCGGTAAGGCACACTTAGAAGGTTTTGGTGGCCCATTAGGCGTTATTAAAGCAAAGAGCGAATTATATCATCATATAAAAAAACACGGTGGTAAGCTTTTTGTCAATGCAGATGATGATCTGTTAATAGACCTTTCGAAAGATATTGAAAGAATAACGTACGGTAGTAAACCGGGAGTTGACTGTGAAGGAATCGATGACAAAGAAAGTTTTTTGGCTAAAGGAATATTTATTGATGATGGTATTGAAGTAGAGATACAGAGCCACTTAGCAGGGCGTTATAATTTCTATAATATGATGGCTGCAACATGTATCGGATTCCATTTCGGATTATCGCTTACTCAAATAAAACAGGCAATTGAAGGATATGTACCCAACAATAACCGCTCGCAGATTGTTACGAAAGGTGATAACACTATTTGGGTAGATGCCTATAATGCCAACCCCAGTAGCATGAAAAGCGCTATTGAAAATTTTGCTGAAATACCTGCAATGGGGAAAGTATTGATATTAGGTGATATGTTTGAATTGGGTGCAGATAGCCACAGTGAGCATCAAACACTGGCTGAATTTATTGATAACAAGAAGGTGTGGGATGCTGTTTATTTGGTGGGTAAAGAGTTTGCACAAACTAAAACCCATGCCCAGCATTTTGAAAATATGGAATCTTTTATGGAATGGTTGCAAAACCATCCGCTGAAGACTAAAACTATATTATTAAAGGGTTCCAGGGGCATGGCCATGGAAAGAATATTGGAAAAACTGTAATTCCTCCATTTTATATAAATAATTGATTATCAAATTATTATAAACATATTTAATTTACAACGTATCAGTACATGCAACTATTTTGCCTGTATGTGCATCTCGGAGTAAATTAAGACAAGTATAGATTGGATTAGTTGAGTGTTACAGAAGCGGAGATAATTGAAGGCTGCAGGGCTGGAAAACGTGAGTTGCAGAAGGCGTTATATGAACGTTATTCTGGCAAGATGTATAACATTTGCCTTAGATATGCTAAAAGTAAATACGAAGCGGAAGATATTTTGCAAGAGGGATTTATAAAGGTTTTTGATAAGATTGGGCAATTTGCAGGTACAGGTTCTTTTGAAGGTTGGATAAGGCGTATAGTAGTGAATTCGGCACTGGAAGTAATTCGGAAACGAAAAATTGACTTCAGTAGTATAGATATAAAATATGTTCAGGACCCCCACGAACATACATTCAATACGATCAGTACATTAAATACAAAGGAATTGCTTGCTATTATTCAGGAGCTACCGGACGGGTATAAAACAGTTTTTAATTTGTATGTTATTGAAGGGTACCAACATAGTGAAATTGCAGAAATGCTCAGCATATCTGAAGGAACATCAAAATCGCAGTTGGCCAGGGCAAGGAATTTATTACAGTTGAAGTTAAATGAAACTGAGCTAAATTTGAAAAAGATCAAGTGAAGGACGAGGATAAACATAACGAAGAAATGGATAAGCTTTTCCAGGGTGCATTTGCACAATGGGAACCTAAGCCTGAGCCTGCTGCATGGGATAAAATGGAAGCAAGGCTTAACAGGAGAAGGAAGAAGCGTGTTGGTATTTTAATAAGTGCTATTCTTTTAATAGGTGTTGTGAGTTTCTGGTATTTCTGGCCAGATAGTAAATTAAACAAAGAGCACCTTGTTACCGGTCCTTCAAATACTAACTCAGCAAAACAATTGAGCAGTAATATAACTACTGCTGTAAATTCAAATTCAGCGACCCCGATAAAAGAGAATAATAAGCAGCCTATTGCTAATACAAATACACGGGTTCAGTCTATTACTGGTAATAATCTATCTGCGGAACATCAGGTTAATGCACCTTCAGCTAAAACGATCAGTAACGTGACTAATACTAGTAAAAATTCAGCGGTAAGTAATAGTCTTGTTACATCAACTAAGAAAAAGAACAAAAGCAATTTTGTTTCTGCACCTAAATCGATTGCAATAAATAATGGCAATACAACTGCAATTGTTTCTCACAAAAAGAATAAGGTTGTCTCTGAAAAATCAACTGCTGTTAACCAAAATGTTGCAGTTAAATCAGAGATTACTGCAAGCGAAACGAAAAAAGATACGAAGCAACCGACAGTTACAAATAACCCTATAGGAGTTTCTGATGCAAATGAAACAGACATGAATATGGCTGATCATCAGAATACAGAATCCACCGTTACTTTACCCACAGTTAAGGATACTGCAACATCAACGATTATTACAGCTGGAAATAAAGCAGTAGAGGCAAGTTCTGATTTAAAACAGGTCAAGAACCAAGTAGAGAAAAATAATACCACTGAAACAGCTAAGAAAGATTCTGCTATACAGAATGCTTATGCAGTTGCAAAAAAAGATAGCGCAATAAAGCAGAATAACAAATTGCGCAGGTTCAGTGTATCTGTATATGGATCACCTGAAATAGGCGAAAACAATGTTACTTCCACGAATGCTCAGTTTAATATACAAGATGCTAAATCAACCGTTCGTATCTCGGCAGGAGCAAAACTAAATATTAAACTCAGTGATCACTTCGAGTTAAATATTGGTCTATCATATTCACAATATAAGCAATCGAACAAATCGGATAGTGCGTGGTTACTAAAAGATGATACTCTTCCATATGTTTTTGCCACTTCCTTAGGTAACATGTCTATACCCGATTCAACTATGATTCCAACTGGTATCATATTCTTTCAACCGAGGAGTACATTCGGTGTATCGTACAAGTACACCGAAACAGTGTCGTTTATTAATATGCCTATAAATGCAAAATACACTTTTGGGAATGGAAAATTAAGACCATATATTACTGCGGGTTTAAATCTGCAATATGTGTTAAGTGAGAATGCCTCGCTGGAAGTAATACGGTTTTATTCATCAAGCCAGATCATCGATAAGCATTTTACATATAACAGTCTGGATATTACCAGGTTTAATTTTGGCCCAAGCGCAGGTGCAGGCTTAGAATATATTTTAACCGACCGTTTCGACATTTACCTGGAACCGAATGCACGGTTAAATATGCTTCATTTTTCAGGCAGTGCAAACTCCACTAACTATTTTATAGGGTGCCAGGCGGGTGTTAGAATAGGGTTGTAATACTTATAATTCAAAGTTGCTTCTCGTAAATATTCTATTGTATTTTATTGTTATTATCAATGAAATCTAAGAGGTAGTTGAAAACTCCAAGCATGCGCTCTTTTAACTTCCAAATGCCTGAATTAATTTTGCAGAGTTGGTGCAAGTTATTTGTTCTTTGAAAAAATCAAATACACGACCTCACCCTGGCTCTTTCTTGTGAGGAGAGGGCAATAATTTGAGGGGGGGGGTTTACAGAATTCAATGTGTTTTTTCAGGTCAATTTTTTGAGAACCAGTACGTTGAGGGTTTACAAAATGCAAAAAGTGTAAACCCCCTTTCAGGCTTCCTTCTCCTTGCAGAGGAGGAATGTACGTCCCAAGATAGCAGCATTAAGAAGTGTAAAAAGAAAAAACCCCTACCTTAGCCGTATGGCAGAACAAATTAAAGACCCAGGAATAGGTGAAAAGTTCAATGCGCGTTCAGGACGCGTAATGAATAAAGATGGCAGCTTTAATGTACGTCAGGCTGGCTTTGATTTCAGGCGTCTTCATCTGTTTCAGTTTCTTATTCGCATGTCATGGGCAAATTTCTTTTTGGTTTTGCTCATTGGTTTTGCATTTATTAACTTGCTTTTTGCAGGTATATATTTAATGCTGGGTGAGAGTGCCTTGAAAGTATCAGGCGAAATGGACCCGATAGCACCTTTCTGGCGGGCATTTTTCTTCAGTCTTCATACATTGACTACAGTTGGCTATGGGAATTTCTACCCATCAGGTTATGCAAGTAATGCATTGTCGGGAGTTGAGGCTATGATAGGCTTGCTTGGTTTTGCTGTTGCTACCGGTTTGGTGTATGGACGGTTTTCACGCCCGACTGCCAAAATGATCTATAGTAAACATGCTATAATTGCTCCATATAAGGATCATAATGCGCTAATGCTTCGTGTGGCTAACTTTCGCGATAGCCTAATGATGGAAGTACAAGCGGATATAACATTTACATATGTGGTACAGGTAGGTGATGAGTATATACGTAAGTATTATTTGTTGCCTTTGGAACGAAATACAGTTTTATACCTTCCGCTTACCTGGACAATGGTTCACCCTATAACAGATAAGAGCCCTTTGTTTGGGAAAACCAAGGAAGAACTCAAGGATATGCAAATAGAAATAATGGTAAAACTAAAGGGCTTTGACGAAGGCTTTGGGGAACATGTTCATTCTCGTAACTCATATATGATCGATGAAGTAGTATGGGGTGCTAAATTCCTTCCATCATTCCATGTAGATGATGATGGGGCAACTATATTAGATTTTGATAAAGTAGGCGCCTACGAAAAAGCAATACTGAATAAAGAATTGGCACATATTGATCATGTACCTGCATTAACATAAACATAAAGAAAATGAACTATTGGCTTGTAAAATCAGAACCCTCGGTATATTCCTGGGAGAAGTTCGTAAAGGATAAGAAAACGGTTTGGGATGGTGTACGGAATTACGCTGCAAGGCTTCATTTGCGTGCCATGCAGAAAGATGATCAGGTGTTCTTTTACCATAGTAATGAGGGCATGTGTATTGTCGGTATAGCGAAGGTGGTGAAAGCGGGCTACCCAGACCCGAAGGATGAAGAATGGACCGTTGTTGACTTGGCCCCCGTTGAGGCACTTAAAAAGCCCGTAAGCCTTGTAGATATTAAAAAAGAGAAGAAACTTGCCACCATACCGCTTATACGAATTGGCCGCCTTTCGGTTATGCCTATTACTAAAGAAGAGCATGAAATTATTATGCGAATGGCAAAGTAGTATTTGCAAATGACACGGTAAATACTACCTTTGCAGACCTTTTTTATCCTGGCTAAACAGTGCTTATGAAATTAAACAGGTATTCATTTTTTTCACTCTTATTAGTTTTGTGTTTTGCATGTATCGCAACACAATCGAATGCCCAAAAGGGAGCTATACGGGGGTTTGTCTATGAAAAGAAGACAGGTGAACCTGTACTATATGCAAGTGTGTATTTAAAAGGCACTACAACTGGTACTACAACCGATGTAAATGGCTATTTCTCATTATCTGGTATAGCAGGAGGAAATTATACACTTGTTGCCACAAGCATAGGTTATGATACAGTTACTGAAGCTATTGCACTTGCAAAAGAGCAAATAATTACCAAGAAATTATACTTGCAGGAAGCTGGCGTAACAATGGGTACAGTCGAGGTATCGGGCGAATCGCAGAGACACAAGACCAATGTGGATGTGGGTGTTACAGTTATTACACCTGAAATGATGAAACAGATACCAAGTATTGGTGGCCAGGCTGATATTGCGCAGTATTTACAGGTTATACCTGGTGTAGTATCTACAGGTGACCAAGGTGGGCAGTTATATATTGAGGGCGGACAACCTATACAAAATAAGGTGATTCTGGATGGAATGACCATATTTAACCCATTCCATTCAAGTGGTTTGTTCTCAGTTTTTGATGGAGATGTTATTAGTGATGCAACAGTATATGCAGGTGGGTTTAATGCAGAGTATGGCGATCGTGTTTCATCAATTATGGATATAAGAACACGTGATGGTAATAAGAAGAAGGTTACAGGTAAAATAGATGTTAGCCCATTTGGCGCGCATGCTTTGGTAGAAGGTCCACTTATTAAAAATGCGAATGACGACCCGGAAAAAGCAAGTTCTACATTTATTCTTTCTGTAAAGAATTCATACCTTGGGCAAACTTCTAAAACCATATATCCTTACGTTGATTCAGGCCATGGGATACCATTCGACTTTGCTGATTACTATGGAAAGGTTTCACTTAATACCGCAAACGGTAGTCGTATCAGCATATTTGGCTTTGATTATAACGATAATGTGAATTACCCTCATATCGATTCAGTAGGCTGGAAGGAATATGGAGTAGGTACAAATTTTGTACTTGTTCCGGGTGGATCCAGTTCATTACTTGAAGGTAATATCGACTTTTCAAACTATTCCCTGAGCGAGAAAACACAAGGCGGACAATTGAACCAGAGTGGTATTAATACTTTCGATCTCGGGCTGAAATTTACAAGTTTCCTGGGTAATATTACCATATATGACGGGTTTGACATAGAGGGTACAGGTACATCATACAACTTTTATAATAGTGCAGGTCGTCAGATAAATGATTCACTTACATCAGATGAACTTAGCGGGTATATAAAACTTAAGATCATTTCAAACAATAAAAAACTGATTATTGAACCTGGTTTCCGTGTGCAATACTATGCTACGTATAGTCAGCTATCTCCTGAGCCGCGCCTTGATGCCAAGTATAACATAAGTGATAAGGTACGTCTTAAATTTGCAACTGGTTTGTATTCACAGGACCTTATCAGTATTGTGGATGAACGCGATGTAGTTGATCTTTTTTATGGAATAAGCACAAGCCCGCACACTGCTGACATTCCGTCTCAGTTTACTCAACAGAATGGAGCAACTGCAGATGTTACTAACCCAATGCAAAGGGCTTACCATATAACAGGTGGTGTTGAATATGATCCTACAAGCCGTATACATGTTGACATAGAGGGTTATTACAAAAATTTTCTTCAAACCACTACCCTTAACTACGATAAGGTGTACGATGACAATGCAGACAACTATCTAATTCCAGATACCCTTAAAAAGAACTTCCTTGTTCAGAGTGGAAAAGCGTATGGAGCTGATATAAGCATTCGTTACGACCGTAAAAACCTTTCTATATATGGTGTGTATTCATTAGGATATGTATACTACTGGGATGGCTCTTACCAATTCCCTCCTCCATTCGACAGAAGGCACAATGTTAACCTGGTTGTTTCATATAAGTTTGGCAAGGACCTTAGCTGGATGGCTGACGTGCGTTTCAATTATGGTTCAGGTTTTCCTTTCACTCCTACACAAGGCTACTATCCTAATG
Organism: Bacteroidota bacterium; assembly: GCA_013289395.1. Lineage (GTDB taxonomy): Bacteria > Bacteroidota > Bacteroidia > JABEUT01 > JABEUT01 > JABEUT01. The sequence goes on along the minus strand of JABCZY010000020.1, from coordinate 15,142 downwards.
TTCCTTTTAACAACATAGGTACCAATTATACCGGCTCCAATGCTTCACTAGGTACATTGTATGGTGGCTTCGATAGCTATCGCTTACCTGATTATGCTCGTATGGATGCCAGTATTGATAAGTCTTTCCAGTTGTCGCAGGATATTGGTCTGCACGTTAATGCAAGTGTGATCAATGCGCTTGACAGAGCAAATATTTTCTACTACAACCGTATTACAAGTCAGCGTGTTAACCAGTTGCCGATATTGCCTTCGATCAGTGTTGCAATGACTTTCTAAATTTTCTGTCGTCATGACGAAATCCTTTTCTATAGCGTATCTTATACTCTCACTCAGGTATATTATCATTGCAGGAATAGCCTTTTTGATCTTCTACATTATAAAACCAAAGCGATTCAGCAGGCTGCATATTCAACAGGCATTTCCTAAAAACAAGGACTACTGGAGGGAGATCGGATATTCATTTTTATCATTTTTCTTTTTTGCAGGTTATGTTATTCTTCTGTTTAAAACCCCTGTAAGGCAGTACACACGTATATATGATCATGTTTCGCAAATGGGCTGGCCTTATTTCTTTTTCAGCATATTTTTATGTTTGGTTATTCACGATACTTATTTTTACTGGACTCACAGACTTATGCACCACCCAAAACTGTTCAAGGCTTTTCACCTGTTGCATCATAAATCTACAAACCCTTCACCCTGGGCTGCCTTCTCATTTCAGCCTACTGAGTCGATTGTAGAGGGCGGCATCGCAGTTGCTATTGTGTTCCTTATTCCTATTCAGCGATATGCATTTTTAACTTTCTTTATTTTCAGTACTGCGTATAATGTCTACGGCCATCTGGGGTACGAGATATATCCTAAGTGGCTTATCAGGAGCAGGATTGGCAAGTACCTTAATACATCGATAGCACATAATATGCATCACAAATATTTCAATGGCAATTACAGTTTCTACACACGTATTTGGGATATGCTTATGGGTACTATGCACCCCGATTACGATAAGACTGTTGATAAGGTTTTAACTGAAGAGCCTGCTGAAACTGCTTACGCTTAGCATTGCAATGACCTTTTAAACGAAGTAAATTAAAACCTGTCTCTCCCGATAAATGCGCCTCTTCTTAGTAATGCATCAATATTAAATCCTAGTCCGAAATTAAAGCTCCACTCAGTCAGGTTGAATTGCGATTGCTGTGTTGACTCCTGCCCTACAGTGTAGCGGATATTAGCCTGTATGTGAAACCACTTTTCACCAAAGAAGTTGAAGCCCCCAACTATCGAGAACAAAGGAGAAATAGCACCGGCATCAGTTTTACCATAGGCAGAATCATTTGTGCGGGCGAAGGCTGCACCGGGTTGTAAGCCAATCAGTGGGTCGAAACCGGAATGCGTGCGGAAGTGGTAAAAGCCACCAAAGTAAACGGAGCTGTTCTGCTTCAAAGGGCTGTTCTGTTCGGTTGAATTAACAAAAAAGTAGCCATCACCACGGACAGAAACATTCTTCTCGGTATAATATTCAAGGTTGCCGGTTACATATAGGTTACTGATGTTGTGTGTAGGCATTTCACCCACACCAACAGTTCCTACACCCGCCAGTATTCCCTTATGCACATAGCCTGAATCGTACTGCGCAATGGAGCAGGTAGTAATAAAAAGCGCTAATGCTAAAAGTGTCCTCTTCATTATAGTTTACCTAACAGGTAGTTTAAGCTGAACGTAATAAGCAAGTGTCCATCGAGTGAAGCACCCTGTGGTGTAGTTATTGTAAGGTATTTCTCTCCCTGTTCAGTGTAGTTAATTTCGGTTTCAACATGCTTGCCAAGGTGCATCATATAAAGTGCAATGAGTGAAAAATCGAAGTGATCGGTTAGCTTGTAGGTAGCACCAACACCGCCCTGTGCCGCCGCTGCACTCCATCTTTCAACACTATTGTTAAAGTAATCGGAGTATACATTGGTATAGTCGAAACACTGGCCAGCCAATATATACGGAGTTATTTTATGCGTCAGCATAGGGTCTTTATCCATATAAAACACTACCGACCAACCTATATGCCCATCTCTGCGGAAGCCAATACTCTGAATATTGGTATTGATATAATCAGAATACCAAACCGTGTTCATGTGTTTTGTAACACGTATCCAGAACTGGCCACCCGCACCTAAGCCTGTACTACCGGCATCGGTAAAGCTACTTACTGTGCTGCGCATTCCCAATGAGAACTGCCCTGCTGTAGAATCTTTTTGAGCCTGTGTGGTAATGCAGAACAACAATAATGTTACTGCAAAAATACTTCTGAATGTTTTCATTGTACTATAATATTCGTGTTTGTTATAAACAACCCCTCAGGCTTTCTATAACGTATAGAACGCGAATTTAGTATAATTCAGGTACTTACGCTTACGCGTTCACTACCGATGATTTCTCCTTACGTTTACGCTCGTTCTCATCCAGTACTATTTTACGCATACGTATGCTCTTAGGCGTTACTTCTACGTACTCATCTTCCTGAATGTATTCAAGTGCTTCTTCTAAAGAGAACTCAATTTTAGGAGCAAGCTTAACAGCTGTATCGCTACCGCTTGCACGCATATTGGTAAGCTGCTTAGCCTTGGTAATGTTAATTACTAAGTCATCTGGGCGGATATGTTCACCAATGATCTGGCCACCATAAATTTCTTCACCCGGGTTAACAAAGAACCTACCACGGTCTTGCAATTTATCAATAGAATATGCAGTGCCCACGCCCTTTTCCATAGATATAAGCACACCGGCATTACGGCCAGGAATGTTACCCTTATATGGTTGGAACTCAGCAAAACGGTGAGCAATAATAGCCTCACCTGCAGTAGCTGTAAGCATTTGGTTACGTAAGCCGATCAACCCGCGCGATGGAATGTTGAACTCCAAATGTTGGTAATCGCCACGTGGTTCTATCATAACTAGATCGCCCTTGTGTTGTGTAACAATATCAATAGCCTTGCTCGCAGAGTCGATAGGAGTGTCGATTGTCAACACCTCATACGGCTCATACTTCTGGCCTTCAATTTCTTTTATAATAACCTTAGGCTGGCCCACTTGCAGCTCGTATCCCTCGCGGCGCATGGTTTCTATCAATATAGATAAGTGTAATATACCACGGCCATACACTAATAAAGCATCAGGCGAATTGGTTTCTTCCACACGCAGTGCAAGGTTCTTTTCTGTTTCCAGTATAAGCCTTTCACGCAAGTGGCGCGATGTAACGTACTTACCTTCCTTACCAAAGAACGGAGAGTTGTTAATGGTAAACAACATATTCATGGTAGGCTCGTCAATAGCAATAGGCTTAAGCCCTTCAGGATTTTCAAAATCGGTAACGGTGTCACCAATTTCAAATTTTTCGAGGCCGAACAGCGCACAAATATCGCCTGTCTGCACCTCTTCAGTTTTCTTCTTACCAAGTCCTTCAAAGGTGTAAAGCTCCTTTACACGGGCCTTGTCAATTTTGCCATCGCGGCGCACCAGCGATATTGGCATACCCACCTTTAAGTTACCACGCAACATACGGCCTACAGCTATTTTACCGGTATAGGTAGAATAGTCGATAGATGTAATTTGCATTTGCGGAGTGCCAGGGTTAGCAGGCGCTTCAGGGAAATATGATAAAATAGTATCTAACAACGGACTAATGTCGGTTGTAGGTTTCAGCCAGTCGGTGCTCATCCAGCCATTCTTCGATGAACCATAAATGGTAGGGAAGCCCAATTGTTTTTCAGTAGCATCAAGCTTGCAGAACAAGTCAAATACAGCTTCCTGGGTTTCTTCAGGTGTACAGTTAGGCTTATCGACCTTGTTTACCACCACAATAGCGGTAAGGCCCATTTGCAATGCTTTTTGCAATACAAAACGGGTTTGTGGCATAGGCCCTTCAAAGGCATCTACAAGCAGCAGCACGCCGTCGGCCATGTTCAACACACGCTCTACTTCACCGCCAAAGTCACTGTGGCCCGGGGTGTCAATAATATTGATCTTGGTACCTTTATATTGTACCGATACGTTCTTCGAAAAAATGGTAATACCACGTTCACGCTCAAGGTCGTTACTGTCCATTATCAGCTCTCCCACCTCTTCGTGTTCTTTAAAGAGTGAGCACTGTTTTAAAATTTTATCTACCATGGTTGTTTTACCGTGATCGACGTGGGCAATAATTGCAATGTTCCTGATTGATGTCATGTTGACTTTTAATTTAAGCGTGCAAAGATACGACTAAAACCCTTACATTCGGTATTATCTCTGTTATTTGAGTTTTAATAGTTCTGCTTCCGTTTCTAAATCCCCTATTGGGAGGGATCGGGGTGGGTTTTCATTCGGGGCGGCATTTGCTCCCTGCTTGCCTGTTTTCCTCTGTTCTTGCCTTTTGCAGCTAACCCGCGCCCACCATTTACCTATTTCCAAATGCTTGAGATTACGTTTTACTTCTCCCTAAAGGAGAAGAATAGACAGGCGTCAGTGAAGAATCAGGAAGCAGCGGCGAAATATCCAGCGCTTTGGCTGGGCTGCTGTTCATGATTCGGTCCTGACCTTAAAGTCAGGATCACCTTCGGCTGTCTTGACTTTTTAGTTCTTTTGTGTCAAGACAAAAGAACATATAAATTACAGCTAACCCCAATGTACCATGCTGTTTCTTCTTTCTTTTATCTTGACCCAAAAGAAACAAAAGCTCAAGACTGCTTAGTAATGCGGACAAAACTACGCCCTTCTCCGCTAAACTAAACGAACTCGTCCCGAAATACAAGGGGACTCAAACAGCGTTTAGTTTTAACGCTATGGCGGCCTTGTTTTGTTACCTGCATTTCTAAGAGGTCGGTGAGCGGAAGGGGGGTTTACACTTTTCGCATTTTGTAAACCCTCAACATATTGGTTTTCAATAAAATGACCTAAAAAAACACCCTCAATTCTGTAAACCCCCCCCTCACAAATTATTTCCCTCTCATTTCAGGAGAGGGTCAGGGTGAGGTCACATCTACCCCACCACTTTCATATGCCCGGCATCGCCTTTTTGGCCCGCAGCTTTTATAAATTCCTCCAGCTGGCTCAGGTTCTCTTTCGAGAGGCCCTGTATCATCTCATCGGTTAAGGTATGGCCATTAACGGTAACAGCATTCATGCCGTGTACAATATTGGTATTTACTACAGTGCCTTTTGCATTTATGGCACCCATAAGTTCAAGGTAAAGGCGCGACGCCTTCAGATCGCCATACACAGCCATGCGGCAAATGCGTGTTATAACCTCATCCATCATAAAGCGGCTTATTTTGCCGCTTGCCGAATTGGCAGGGTTTATAGCATCGCGCTTAAAATGTTGGTAAATGGTTGGACGGCTGAGTTTTGTTATCCGCGCAATATTGGTAATGCTCGTCTTCATTTCTTTGCGAAGCAAATAATGTACAGCCTGCGTTATTTTGTCATTGTTCTCTTCCCAAATAAGCTCGTTTCTTTCTTCTTCGCTCAACTCTATCGGTTGCTGTTCGTTTGTGTTTTCCTGGTCCATTTTGTGGTAATTTAATGTTTTACCACAAAGGTAGTTTTGCTGTTTTGGAATGAAAATAGAAAACCTTTGGAGTTTTCAACTACCCCGAAATTCTATTGATAATAACAATGAGATACAATAGAAAATTTCCTGATCAAACGATTTTGATTGTCCAAAGGCACAAGTTATACAAAGCGTATTTGAAAATTTAATTTAATAAAGGTACCATTTTCCTCACCTACTTCTGAAGCATCTAAAATAGTTCCGTAGTCACATCTATCTGCACCACTATCTGGCGAGTCAATTTTGGTATGGTTGAATAGATATTCCTGAAAATCGTTCCAATTATAAATATGGAAACATAGTAACTCTCCACCTTTTTTAACAGCGATATAGCCTCCGGTTGCATTAAATGTTCCAGTCCATAACTTCCCTGCCTTCATACCTAATGCAGAATCGACTAGAAGCCTTTTGATTTTATATGAATAGAAATTTGGATTTAGTTTAATGTTAAAATCACAAGGGTTAATTTGAGTTAATTTTTTAGCCAGTTCAGGCAATGAGCTTATCTTATCTATGTACTTATAAATTAAAATATTTGCAATAATTTCTGCCAAACGGCTATCTATTAATTCAAGATTAGTCTTAAAAATTTCATTTGGAACTTTTACAAACTCAATCTTATGCCCATTAGTAACTAACCATTTTATTCTTACACCATAAGAGTCTAGTGAATTTAATTCACTAATTTGTTTGTTATTTAAGTCAGGTGTAATCTTATAGAGTAAGTTAGATTTTTTATTTGCATTAAAAAGTGTGGGTTTTCCACCAATATAAGATTTAATACTAAAACCTAAAAGAGGTTCGTGTTGGGTGATTGGGTCGTGTATTATAACCCTGATGTCTGCTGTTTCTTTCCTTTCATCAGAGATAGAGTTTGTGTGGAGTTGCTCAAGAATTTTATCTGAAGATTCTAAATCAAATGCTCGCTCCTCACCACCCTTTTCAATGCCCTTATAAAACAAATTTGCATATTCAACAATAGTTGTGATTGGAATCTCAGATAAAATTTCACCCGAAGTTCTTTGAATAACTATTCTGTTATTTCGAACGTATTCTAAATCGGCATCCCTTAAAATCTTGAGTATTACATAAAATAGATTCTCATTTTTATTTAAATCTTTATCGGCGGCAAAGATTTTACCATCGGCTAATAGTTTGAGGAGTGTATATAGTTCGCTCCATTCTCCTTTATTTGCTTTTAGTGGCATCCTCTTCAGTATTAGAAATAGAGTTATTTCTTATTTATTGTAATATTAATAGCCACAATTATTTTCTCAGCCGTTGCCTTTATAGCAGGCACAGCAACAGAATTTCCAAATTGTTTATATGCCGATGCATCGGCAACCGGAATGACAAAATCTTCGGGAAATCCTTGCAATCTAGCCCATTCGCGAGGCGTCATTTTGCGGATGCCTTCTCTATTTACAGTACCTTTAATATGAGTAGTTGGGTTGAAATCTGTTATCCGATTATCAATTACGAGATTTCTTTCTCTTCCCATTCCACCTACAACTATTGAGTTTGCTATGCCATCATCTGGAATTATTGCAAACCCAAACCCATTACCCTTACTTTCGTGTCTGGCTTTATGGTTGTGAAGCGTTTGCAAATACTGAGTAGATAAATAGTATTTTGTTGGAACGGTTTTCTTCTCTTTGACTTTCGCAAATGTGACCTTCTTATTTGAGGGAGAAGGATATTGAAATTCTGTTACTCCAGTATCTTTTCTAAATCCAACAATATAAATCCTTTCTCGTTGCTGAGGAACGCCAAAGTCCTTAGCATTCATTATTTGTGGTTCAGGAACAAAATAATTTAAATCATTCCGTAATACATTTAAAATAGTTGCAAGTGTTTTGCCTCCATTATGGTTCCTAAGACCTTTTACATTTTCCAAAAAAATGGCCTTTGGTTTTTTTCGTTTTATTATTTCAGCAACATCAAAAAACAGTGTTCCTCTTGTATCTTCAAACCCCCCTCTTTTCCCAGCTATTGAAAAAGCCTGGCAGGGAAACCCTGCACATAAAATGTCAAAGTCATTTGGAATGAACTTTTTTGTTTCTTCCTTTGTAATGTCACCAAAAGCAACTTCACCAAAATTTGCTCTATATGTTTTTTGCGCTTCTTTATCCCACTCAGAAGTAAAAACACATTTACCACCAAGGTTTTGCATTGCAATTCGAAATCCTCCAATCCCTGCAAATAAGTCAATGAATTTGAAGGTATAGTTCTCAGGGGTAGGAAAGGGCACGTTCTCAACCTCAAATAGCAACTGTTGTAATGCATCTTCCGCAACAAGTGAAATATCATTTTCTTCTTCTTGATAGCTAATGTATTCCTTAATGTATTTTAACGCTTCTTTTTTAAAATGTTTGGAAGCACCATTTTTAATATTGTGCAGGTAGTGAGTAATTACAGCTTTTTTCTGATTGATCGTTTCAGGTTCTATTACCCTGATTTGAAAGCGCTTGCCATCAAACTCATTAATACTTATTTTTTCATTTAGCAAACTCATGGTCGTATTCATTTAAATATTTTATTCCCAAAGAATTCTGGAAATGAAGCGCCCAATGCCTTGATGATTTTTTCCATAGTTCTAATGCTGATATTTTCCTTCCCGTTTTCTAAAGAGGATAGGTAGGCTCTATCAATATCAGCATCACTTGCAAGGGCTTCCTGAGATAGTTTTTTTTCAAGGCGCAATTCACGTACGCGCCTTCCAAAAATGTATTGTATATCCATGTTACGAAATTATTTTGGTAGTGCGGTTTGTATTGTGCGCTATGGGCAACATTCACTTGTTGTTATCAACAAGGAATATGAGATAAAAGTTAACAACAGAATTGCTAAATTTCTTTGCAAAGCCTCGATAGAGTACTATCGGCCTTTCCCCCTTTAAGGTCGCATTGCCAAAGGGTTATAACGTGCCAGCCATCCTTGATAAGTAGCTTGATGTTTTTTTTATCATTTCGTTGGTTAGACTTTATTTTGTCTGACCACCATTTTGTTCTCGTTTTCGGTACAGTAAAATATTTGCAGTTTTTGTGCCCATGCCAAAAACAACCATTCACAAAAATTACCGTTTTGTATTTTGGTAAAACAATATCGGGTTTACCAGGCAATTTTTTGTCGTGCAGCCTGTACCGAAACCCATTGGCAAATAAAAACTTCCTCACCAGAATTTCAGGCTTTGTGTTCTTGCCCTTTATCTGGCTCATATTATAGCTACGGGTTGCTGTATTATGCACATCTGCCATAAAGCAAAGATAAGGCTTTGCCTTTCGTGTTTTACTCACTCCTTTCCCCTTATTCCTTACTCCTGTATTTTTCACCCAAATGTTAAGCAATAATTTGCACAATGGTAATAGTTGTATAATGCCTTAGTAATAGAGTTCCATCAATTTTGAAATTCAATTTTCAGATACTCCCATATTCAAAAAACATGAAACGATTACTACAACTTGCTATTATTATTTGTATCGGTTTTTCCGATGCCTATGCCCAGAGTGGCATTTGCGATACCAGTTACTGGAACCATACTTACCTGAACAACCGCCTGAAGGTATACGATAGCTGTGTAACGGTAACGGCTACTATTTACCTCTTAGATCCACCTTTTTTGACCGGCGATGGCGACTACCATATTTACACCACGCCCGATTCTGCCTATGCCTGGATGGTGAACTACCGTACACCATCGTTTTTAAAATATTGCCTGGGTACTGATTCCTCGGCCAAGTTTGCAGGCAAGCTGAATGTAGAAGAAGTGTGCAAGGGTACCATTATAGATGGCGGTACCGATGGCGCTATTGAAAAAGCAGCCTGCAACGGGTTTAACGACACGGTTTACCTGCCAAACACAGGCGAGCATGTTAAAATAATCGGTCCGTTTATATACGATACCGTGCATTGCTGGAACGAAATACACCCTGTATCGACAATGGTTGTAATACCTGTATTGGGCGTAAATGAAATTAACGGCGCTGCCCTCGCCGAGGGGTTAAAGATCTATCCGCAACCAGCCAATACCAATGTTAAGTTTCAGTTTGAACATGCACCGCATACCATTACACTTGTAAAAATATATACCATTACAGGCCAGCAGCTTTTAATATATGCTTTGTACGAAACCAATACGCTCGACCTTGATGTGTCAACATGGCCGGCCGGTGAATACCTTTACAACATTGTGCTAAAGGACCAAAACAAAACCATTAAGAGTGGTAAAATTACCGTAGCACGGTAATACAATATCAGACCTGCAGAACAGGTCTTGTCTTTCCGCGTTAGGGATAGAAGTGTAAAGCCCACAGCGCAGCGAGGACTTGCAACGTATAGCCCGACCCGTAGGGGAACGCCCAAAATAACCTTACATTTGTACTTATGTACGAAAGTAAGCACCAACCCCTGGCCCCAAAAAATGTGTTCTATGGCCGCATGATGCGCATGGCGCTTATTGCATTTATGCTAACAATGCTCTGCCTGCTGATAGGTGTGCTGGGCTACCACTACATTGGCCACCTGGTATGGATTGACGCCCTGCACAATGCATCAATGATATTATCGGGTATGGGCCCGGTGGCAGATATTACCAATGTATCGGGCAAACTGTTTTCCTCGGCCTATGCTTTATTCAGTGGAGTTGCATTTATAACCAATATTGGCATATTTTTGTCACCTGCCATTCACCGCTTTTTACATAAAATACACGTTAAAACAAACGACAGTTCTAATTAGGAATTAAAAATTAGGAATTACGAATTATAAACGGAACATCATCAAATAGTCAAATCATCAAATCGAACGAATGAAGTATCTCCCTCTTCCAACTAATATGTTTGTGCAAAACCGTAAGCGGTTTGCCAAAGAATTAAAAAGCAACTCGGTTGCAATTTTTAATTCGAACGATATTTTGCCCACCAATGCCGACGGGCACATGGCCTTTATTCAAAACAGCGATCTGTTCTACCTCTGTGGTATCGATCAGGAAGAAACTATTCTGGTATTGTACCCCGATGCAGTAACTAAAATATGGCGCGAGATGCTTTTTCTGCGCGAGACCAACGAAAAAATTGCGGTGTGGGAAGGCCATAAATACACCAAGGAGGAAGCCCGCAAAACATCGGGCATTGATGAAATTTACTGGCTAAGCGAGTTCGACGTTACCATGCGTAGCTTAATGGGCTATGCCCAGCATATTTACCTGAACAGCAACGAACATACACGTGCCATTGTTGAGGTTGAAAGCCGCGATGCACGCTTTGCAAAATGGTTCAAAGAAAAATATCCTGTGCACAAGTATGAACGCAGTGCGCCTATAATGCACCGCCTGCGGATGCAAAAATCTACCGCCGAGGTGGACCTTATAAAACATGCCTGCTTTATTACCGAAATGGGTTTCCGCAGGTTGTTGCCATTTGTAAAACCGGGCGTGTGGGAGTTTGAAATTGAAGCTGAACTGATACATGAATTTACCCGCAACCGTTCACGCGGTTTTGCTTATGGTCCCATAATTGCATCGGGCATTGATAGCTGCGTGCTGCACTATGTTGATAATAACAAGCAATGCAAAAAAGGCGATGTTATTTTGCTTGACGTAGCTGCTGAATACGCTAACTACGGCTCGGACATGACCCGTGTTCTGCCGGTAGATGGTAAGTTTACCAAGCGTCAGAAAGAAGTATACAATGCCGTACTGCGTGTGTTTAAGGGCGCACGAAAAATGCTGGTGAAAGGTGGCAATATTGATAAATACAACGAAGCCGTCGGGCATTTAATAGAGGAAGAATTAGTAAAGCTACGCCTGTTAAAAATGGCTGACATTAAAAAACAAAACCCGGCATTTCCGCTCTACAAGCGTTATTTCATGCATGGCACTTCGCACTTCCTAGGCCTCGATATTCACGATGTAGGCTTTTTCCAGATGCCTTTTCAGGTTGGTACAGTGTTTACCTGCGAGCCGGGCATTTATATTCCTGAAGAAAAAATTGGTGTACGCCTCGAGAACAATATCCTTATTACCGAAAAAGGAAACATTGACCTGATGGCTAACATACCTATTGAAGCCGAAGAGATAGAAGAACTGATGAATGCATGATAAAGTACACCACCTTTCGCAAAGCTCGCATACGCTACTCTGACGAGGGCAAGGGCCGCGCGATTGTGTTGTTACATGGCTTCCCTGAGAACCTGGGTATATGGCAGGAATTTTCTGCTGCGCTCGCAAAAAGTTTTCGTGTTATATGTATCGATCTGCCCGGCCTGGGCGAAAGCGAATGCATTGGCTATGTGCATACCATGGACCTTATGGCTAAGTGTGTGCAATCTGTAATGCACGAACTGAACCTGCGCCGTTATGTGGTAGTGGGGCACTCTATGGGTGGCTATGTGGCACTTGCTGTTGCTGAACTTTTTCCTGAAAATTTACGTGGCCTTTGCCTCTTTCATTCCTCTGCCTTTGCCGATAGCGATGAAAAGAAACTCGACCGTGATAAAGCCAGCGAGGTAGCAAAAAAACATCCCAGGCAATTTGTAAAAGCATTCGAGGCTAACCTCTTCGCCAACCCCGACGACCCTAACATAAAAAAACTGCAGGCCTTAACCATAAATACATCTGCACGTGGCATAGTGGCTGCACTGCAAGGCATGAAAATGCGCCCAAGCCGTGAGATCGTCCTTAAGTTTGCACCTTATCCTGTACTGTTCATCTTCGGCCGCATCGACAAAGTAATTGACTGGGAAAAAATTCAACCGCAAACCGAAATACCTCCGCATTCACAGGTTATCACCCTCGAGAACGTTGCCCACATGGGGTTTTACGAGGAGCCTAAGAAGTCACTCCGTGCCGTTCGGCATTTTGCATACCATTGTTTTAGGGTAGCTGCTAAGTAATTTCTTAATACACTTTTGGGCGTTCCCCTCCTAAGGTCGGGTCGGGCTATACGTTACAACTCCTCTCCGCCAGCTGGCGGATTGCGGGGTTTCCACTGCTATCCCTAACGCGAACTCCGCCCGTTCGTCATTGCGAGGTACGAAGCAATCATACCATCCAATAACGTCTGTCCCTTGTCCTCTAGTGAAGAAATAAATAGTAATGGCATTTTGTATTAATTTCCCATTCTAAATTTTAAGTATGAGTGAAATTGCAGAACTAACAAAGCAAATAGTAAAATTCAGAGATGACAGAAACTGGTCACAGTTTCACACCGGAAAGGATCTGGCAATATGCCTTGATGTGGAAGCAGCTGAATTATTAGAAGTGTTTTTATGGAAAACAGATAAGGAAATAGATGTCGATCATTTGAAAGATGAACTGGCTGATGTAATGAACTGCGCTTTGTTATTGGCACACAAATACAAATTGAATGTGAAGGATATTATGCTGGCCAAATTAAAAAAGAATGCAATAAAGTATCCGGTTAAAACAGCAAAGAACTCTAAGAAAAAGTATAGTGATTTAAAGTAGGTTGATGTAGGGCGCTGTCTTTTGCCTTAGGGATAGTAGCGTATAGTCCGACCCGCAGGGGAACGCCCAAACTATTTAACAATCGTAACTTTATAAATCGGCTTTCTTATTGTCTTCATCCACTGCACAACAACATATATTTGCCGCATGAAAGGCAACATAATTCTGATGATACCATTGGCCTGGGGATTTTACAAAGGCTTCAAAAAAGGCCTGATTGTAGAACTTGCATCGATTCTAGCCATTATACTCGGTATTTATTTATGCGCTAAGTTCTCAGATGTTGTTGCTGGTTTTTTGGGCACCGAACTACACAGCAATGTATCATCACTCTATCTTTCCATTTTAGCAGATATAGTGCTCTTCCTCGGCATATTCATCCTGGTTAACTTTCTTGGGAAAAGCATTCAGAAGGTGGCTGAGAAGTTATTTCTCGGTCTGCCAAACAGAATACTTGGCGGATTATTCGGAGCATTTAAATGGGCTTTACTAATAAGTGTGTTACTTTATTTTTTCGATATCCTGAATTCCAAAGCCGACCTGATTGCCGAATACAAATTACAGAACTCCTGGATGTACACCCATCTCATTCTACTGGCACCTTTAGTAATGCCTGCTTTAATAAAGACTAAGGCTAAGTTGATTATTTAATTTTCTTTAGACTGTATTTGGGGCTGCTTTCCCTCATCGCACGCCGGTCTTTTCTATACTCGCATCATCTCAAAAACCAGTGCCGATCATGGCCTGGTTCATACATAATAAATAGGGGAAGTTGGGTAGTGTCTCCGTTTGAAATTAATTTAATTTATTTTTCCCAAGCTTAAAATCAAATATTACTAAAACGCCCCATATCTCGGCAATAATAATTACAATTGATAAAAATATAAGCACTAATAATATTATTCGCTTTCTTTTATTGGTTGTATAAATAAATGTATTGATGAAAAGCGTGAGTACAGCCGAAATAACAAGTATTGTAGAACATATAATTATTAACCCCATCTTACAAAGATACTATAAGATTAGGGCGCGGCTTAGTCCCTAGTGCTCGGGAGCAAGCAGGGAACAGATGCCGCCCCGTCTTAGCCTAAATCTTAATCTCAGTCTTACCTTACTTAGCTGCCTTTGCAGTTGGCACAGAATGCTTAACAATAAGGTCCTCTATCTTCTCTACCATATCCTTACTACCAATGAATAGCGGGGAACGCTGATGTAAGGAGGTAGGCACAACTTCCATAACACGCTTGGTACCTGTACTTGCTTTTCCGCCAGCCTGTTCAATAATAAACGCCAACGGATTGCATTCATAAACTAGGCGTAATTTACCTTTTGGTGATGCCGATGTAGTAGGATATAAGAATACACCGCCCTTAATTAAGTTACGGTGAAAATCGGCCACAGCAGAACCAATATAGCGAGATGAAAATGGGCGCTCGGTAGCAGCGTCTTCTTCCTGGCAATACTTAATGAATTTCTTTACGCCTTCCGGGAAATGCACATAGTTACCTTCGTTTATCGAATATATTTTACCTTTTTTAGGTGTTTGCATATTTGGGTGCGAGAGGCAAAACTCACCAATTGAAGGATCGAGTGTAAAGCCATTTACACCTTTCCCTGTGGTATATACCATCATGGTTGAAGAACCGTAGATTACATATCCCGCAGCCACCTGCTCGGTGCCTGGTTGTAAAAAATCTTCTAATGAACCGGGGCCACTTAATGAGGTACGACGGTATATAGAGAAAATAGTTCCGATAGATACGTTTACATCAATATTCGATGACCCATCAAGCGGATCGAGAGCAACTACATATTTAGCATTCTCTGATACCTTATTGTCAACTACTATTATCTCCTCATTCTCTTCCGATGCTATTGCGCAACACTCACCACCTACACTAAGCGCTGCAATAAATTGTTTGTTGGCATATACATCCAGTTTCTTTACGTTTTCACCTTGTACGTTCACATCACCTGTTTCTCCTAAAATATCAGCAAGACCAGCCTTATTTACCTCGCGGTGAACAATTTTAGCTGCTATACCAATATCACTCAATAAACGCGATAATTCACCTTTTGAATATTGAAAATCTGCTT
>JABCZY010000019.1 GCA_013289395.1 Bacteroidota bacterium | reverse complement strand
ATCACGTTATGAAAGCGCTTTTTGAATTAAACCCTCAGGTCTTCTTCACTGATTCAATAATTGCAAAATTGACACTTACAAAACATAGGGGTGATTGTAGGGAAGCCATTCAATTAAATGATACTTACTATATTGAACAGCATATGAGTTCCAAAGCAAAATTGGATAGATTAAAATTGATACTGACAACTCTTGATTTTGCTGATGAGTTATTTATTAAGTATTCAAAAGAATTAATTCCATTGGCAGCGCTCACTCAATAATATACCATGCCCGCGTTAGGGATAGTAGTGAAAAGCCCACATCGCAGCGAGGACTTGTAACGTATAGCCCGACCCGAAGGGGGAACGCCCAAATGCAATTAAGAATTAAAAATTACGAATTACGACAAGATAGTAAGATTGCTTCGTACCTCGCAATGACGGTACTACGTATAAGCGTTCAAAGAATGTTAATTAATTCCCTTTTCACCTTTCCAAAAATCAATATATTTGTGCGCTATATAAAAGCGTATGCCGAAAGTAACCATTGATGGTATAGAGATAGAAGTGCCTGAGGGCACAACTATATTGAATGCGGCACGCATGATAGGAGGGAAGATAGTACCCCCTGCCATGTGCTACTACTCCAAGCTAAAACAAACAGGCGGCTTTTGCCGTACCTGCCTTGTAAAGGTGGCAGCAGGTTCCGCTAAGGACCCACGCCCTATGCCAAAGCTTATGGTATCGTGCTCAACCACGGTGCAAGATGGTATGGTAGTGCAAAACCTTACCTCACCCGAAGTAATGGAAGCCCGCAAGGGAGTAGTTGAGTTTCTGCTGATCAATCACCCTTTAGACTGCCCTATATGCGACCAGGCCGGCGAATGCAAATTGCAGGACCTTGGCTATGAGCATGGCCTCGATAAATCAAGATACGAGTTTAAGCGCCGCACCTTTGAAATGGTTGACATTGGCGATAAGATAAAGCTGCACATGACCCGTTGCATACTCTGCTACCGTTGTGTGCGTGTGGCCGACCAGCTTACCAACCAGCGTGTGCATGGTGTAATGAACCGCGGCGATGTGGCTGAAATATCTACCTACATTCAAAATGTAATGGATAAGGATTTCTCGGGCAATGTTATTGATGTATGCCCTGTGGGTGCACTTACCGATAAAACAGCGCGTTTCCGTAACCGTATATGGTACGATAAGCCAATGGATGCGCACCGCAATTGTACCAAGTGCAATGGCAAAGTAATTTTGTGGCTGAAGGGCGAAGAAGTAATAAAGGTAACTGCCCGCTTTGATAAGAACAACGAGGTAGAATCGTTTATTTGCAACGAATGCCGTTTCGATCATAAGAAAAAAGAAGACTGGATAATTGAAAAGCCAACGCATGTTGACAGGCATTCGGTTATTGCTCAGAACCATTATGAAAACGAGAAGCAATTGAAAATGGGGCATACCCACTTTGAACAATTGAATCCGGCAACACCACCAAAATTCGATAAGAACGTATGATGTCATTCTTGTTATATAAGGCCCTGCTGGTGATAATCATCTTTGTTATATCGCTGGTTATGGCTATGTATAGCACATACGGCGAAAGAAAGGTGGCTGCTTTTATGCAGGACAGGCTTGGCCCGAACCGTGCAGGACCCATTGGTATTCTGCAACCGCTTGCCGACGGTGTAAAAATGTTCATGAAGGAAGAGATCATTCCTAACGTATCGAATAAGTTTTTGTTTGTATTGGGCCCGAGTGTGGCTATGTTCACATCGTGCATTACGGGTGCGGTTATTCCATGGGGTACATCGTTACACATAGGTAATACCTATTACCCATTACAGGTAACCGATATTAATATTGGCATACTATATATTATGGCTGTTACATCTATTGGTGTGTATGGCATAATGATAGGCGGCTGGGCATCGAACAACAAATACTCGCTGATGGGCGCACTGCGCGCTTCATCGCAAATGATAAGCTACGAAATTGCTATGGGCCTTGCTATTATAGCATTGGTAATGCACACGGGCACGCTTAGCCTGGGCAAAATAGCAGCTATGCAAACCAGCTGGCATTGGAACGTTATTTATCAGCCATTGGGTTTTCTTATATTTTTAATATGCGCCTTTGCCGAAACCAACCGTACTCCTTTCGACTTACCTGAAAGTGATTCGGAACTTATTGGCGGTTACCACACCGAGTACAGCAGTATGAAACTGGGTTTCTACCTGTTTGCTGAATACATTAACATGTTCATTTCATCGGCGGTAATATCTACAATTTACTTTGGCGGATACCATATGCCCTTCGTTGGGCACATTGCATCGGGCAATTTCTTAGCTATCCTCGGCGTCATTTTCTTATTTGCCAAGATCATTTTCTTCATATTCTTCTTTATGTGGGTTCGCTGGACCTTACCTCGTTTCAGGTACGATCAGCTGATGAATTTAGGCTGGAAAGTTTTGATACCTTTGTCCATATTTAACATAGGGTTGACAGGATTTTTAATGTGGGCAACCGGTAGAATACATTAATAGAAAAGAAAATGCAGGCGTTAACAACAAGATCGAAAGTAGCGGTAGATAAAAAGATGACTCTGAAAGAGCGTCTCTATTTACCTGCCATTATTGGTGGTATGGCTATTACGCTGAAGCATTTTTTTATGAAAAAGGTTACCATTCAATATCCTGAACAAACACGCGAGTTTGCACCGGTATACCGTGGCCAGCATGTGCTGAAGCGCGACGACAATGGTGCTGAACGCTGCACTGCCTGCGGACTTTGTGCCGTTGCCTGCCCTGCCGAAGCTATTACCATGACGGCTGCAGAACGTAAAAAAGGCGAAGAGAATCTATACCGTGAAGAGAAATATGCTTCGGTGTATGAAATAAATATGTTGCGTTGCATCTTCTGTGGCCTGTGTGAAGAAGCCTGCCCGAAAGAAGCAATTTTCCTTACCGACAGAAAAGTAGATTCAGAATACCAGCGTGGCATTTTTGTATACGGAAAAGATAAGCTGGTTGAAAAAATGGATGAAAGAGTTGATGTATCAAAACGCCAGACCAAAGAGGTGATAGAATTTAAAAAGCACCCTGAGTATGCACATAACCAGCTAAACAAATCGCTTAAGTAATGATGCAAGACTCCATACAGAAGTTCACTTTCCTTGCCCTTGGCTTTTTTGCTGTCCTTTCCGGCTTAATGGTTGTATTTACCAAAAACCCTGTACACAGTGTATTGTACTTAGTGCTTACATTTTTTGCCATCACCGGCGAATACATTTTATTGAATGCACAGTTCATTGCCATTGTAAACGTAATTGTGTATGCAGGCGCCATTATGGTGCTTTTCCTGTTCGTTATTATGTTACTGAACCTGAACAAAGAAACTGAGCCGCATAAAAATCCTTACCTGAAATTTGCTGCTGTAATTACAAGCGGCCTGTTGTTGCTGGTTATTGTTGGCTCATTAAAAGCTGCCGACAAAGCTATTGCCACACCTTACCCTAACACCGGAGACATCATGCAAAGTCTCGCGAAAGTATTATTTACCCAATTCTTAGTTCCATTTGAAGTATCAGCGGTACTTTTCCTGGCGGCTATGGTGGGTGCAGTAATGCTGGGTAAAAAGGAAATTAAATAATTTATGCAAGAGGTAATACAAGGCATTCCGTTAAACTGGTACATTACGTTAAGCAGTATTTTGTTCTGCATTGGTGTATTGGGTGTGCTGTTCCGCCGCAATGCAATTATCATATTCATGTCAATTGAGCTTATGCTTAATTCCGTTAACTTATTACTGGTGGCGTTCTCTGCTTCGCATGGCGATGTAGCCGGACAGGTATTTGTGTTCTTTACCATGGCAGTTGCTGCAGCAGAAATTGCAGTAGGCCTTGCCATATTAGTGGTAATGTACAGGAACACCAAGTCGGTAGATATAGATGTGTTAAACAGGCTTAAAGGATAGATGAAAGATATTATACAACAAGTAGCCGTATTACTTCCCCTCTTTCCGTTAGCAGGGTTTATTATCATCGGCTTACTGAATAAAAGATTATCGAGGACGCTTGCAGGTTTGATTGCCTGCGGTGCTTTGCTCGCTTCTTTTATTGTTGCCTTCATTATATTCGAAAATGTAAGCCCGCAGGGTACCGAGGTTCATGTTATGGACTGGATAAATGCAGGAAACTTTACCGCATCGTTCTCATTCCTGCTCGATCCGCTTTCTTCTATTTTCTTGTTGATCATAACGGGTGTAGGTTTCCTCATTCATGTGTATTCAGTTGGTTACATGCACGACGACGATAACCAGAATATTTTCTTCGCGTACCTCAACCTATTTATATTCTTTATGCTTATGCTGGTTATGGGTAATAGCTACCTGCTTATGTTCGTAGGCTGGGAGGGTGTAGGTCTCTGTTCATATTTGTTGATCGGTTTCTGGTTCAAGAACAAATCATACAACGATGCAGCTAAGAAGGCTTTCATCATGAACCGTATCGGCGACCTTGGCTTCCTTATTGGGATGATACTTATTTTCAAAACATTTGGCAGCACCGATTACAAAACAGTTTTCTCACAGGCCAACGGTTTCTTCTCAGGCCAGGGAGTTATAACTAGTATTACCTTATTGCTCTTTATCGGTGCAATGGGTAAGAGTGCTCAGATTCCGTTGTACACCTGGTTACCTGATGCAATGGCGGGTCCTACCCCTGTATCGGCACTTATCCACGCGGCAACCATGGTTACAGCTGGTATATATATGGTAGCCCGTTCGGGTGTGTTATATGCATTGGCTCCAATATCAATGACCGTTGTTGCCATAACCGGTGCTATAACATTAGTATTTGCTGCAACAATTGCACTCACACAAAACGATATTAAAAAAGTACTTGCGTATTCTACAGTCAGCCAGTTAGGGTATATGTTTCTTGGCCTCGGTGTAGGTGCATTCTCTGCTTCGGTGTTCCACGTAATGACACACGCTTTCTTCAAAGCCTTGTTGTTCCTTGCTGCAGGTAGTGTTATTCATGGTCTGCATGGCGAACAGGACATCCGTAAAATGGGTGGATTGAAATCGAAATTGCCAATTACCTATATAGTATTCTTTATCGGAACGCTTGCTATAGCTGGTATTCCGCCGTTTGCGGGTTTCTTTTCGAAAGATGACATACTTGCGCATGCATATGCATCGAGCCCTGTGTATTATGTAATTGGCTTACTCGGCGCAATTATGACATCGTTCTATATGTTCCGTTTATTATTCCTTACTTTCTTTGGCGAATTCAGGGGTGGCGATAAAATTCATCCGCATGAGTCTCCAAAAGTTATGACAGTTCCTTTAATGGTTCTTGCATTACTATCAACCATTGGTGGTTTCCTTGGCGTACCTGAAGTATTGGGTGGTTCAAACCGTATTGATAAATTCCTTGAGCCAGTATTTAAACCTGCACAGGAAAAAATGTTGGGTGGAGAAGGCTCTGCTCCTGAAATGGCATTGATGGTGGTTGCTGTTATAGCTGCGGTAGTTGCAATATGGTATGCCTACAAGAAATATATACAGGACAAAGAAGTACCTGCACCGGAAGGACAAAGAATTCCCGCATTGCAAAAGGTACTGTACAACAAATATTATGTCGATGAAATTTACAGCGCGGTTATTACCAAGCCACTGGATAAAATTTCTGGCTTCCTTGAAAGTATTGTAGAAACAAGATTTATAGACAGTATAGTGAACAAGACCGGTACACTGGTTAACTGGGTAGGTGGCTTGCTGCGCTATCTGCAGTCGGGTAATGTTGACTTTTACATTTTTGTAATGGTAGTGGGAGTAGTGCTAATGATATTTTTCAAGATGATGTAATATGGAGAAGACAGCCATTCTCATACTTATACCATTTATTGCTGCTTTAACGCAGCTCTTTGTCCCGCGCAAGTATGGCAAACGGTTTGCTGTAGGTGCATCACTACTTACTTTCATAGTTGCACTGGTTACTTTCTGTGGCTTCCCTTCCAGCGGCGACTACCAATATGTTACTAATGTTACCTGGATACAGTCATTAGGTATTAACTTCCACGTGGGTATGGACGGAATATCAATGCTGCTTGTGCTTCTTACAACATTCCTTGTTCCGCTGATCGTTCTTTCAGTAGTACAAAGTGAAACACGTACTCCTGTTTTCTATTCATTGATATTATTCATGGAGTTCGCGCTCATTGGTGTATTTACTTCGCTTGATGGTTTCTTATTCTATGTGTTCTGGGAATTGGCTCTTATCCCTATCTACTTCATTTGCTTACTATGGGGGGGAGAACGTAGGGCAAGTGTTACACTTAAGTTTTTCATTTACACATTAGCGGGTAGCTTGTTCATGTTAGTGGGTTTGGTGTTCTTATACCTGCACACTCCGGGTTCACATACATTCGATATTGATGCTTTGTACAAAGCAGGCCGTGCGCTTGATCTACGATCACAAGTGTATCTGTTCATATTCTTCTTCCTTGCATTTGGTATTAAAATGCCGGTGTTCCCATTACATACATGGCAGCCCGATACATATACCGAAGCGCCAACACAAGGCACCATGTTGCTTTCAGGTATAATGCTTAAAATGGGTATTTATGGTGTTATCCGCTGGATACTTCCAGTACTACCTTTAGGTATTGCTCAATGTGGCAGCTATGTAATGTGGCTTGCAATTATTGGTGTTATATACGCATCTATTATTGCCATTACACGCAGCGATATTAAACGCCTGATAGCGTATTCATCTATTGCGCACGTTGGCATTATTGCAGCAGGCATATTCTTTGTAAGTAGTGAGAATGGTTTGAACATTAATGGTGTGCAAGGCGCTATGCTACAAATGCTGGCTCACGGTGTCAACGTAGTTGGTCTATTCTTCATTGTCGATATTATACAGCGCAGAACCAATACACGCAAAATTGCTTCATTAGGTGGCCTCCGTTTAAAGGCTCCGTTCTTTGCTACTGCATTCATTATTCTTACACTGGGTGCTGTTGCACTTCCATTAACCGATGGTTTTGTAGGAGAATTTTTATTGATAAACAGCATTTATATGTTTAACCCGATTATGGCAGTGCTGGGTGGACTTACCATAATATTAGGTGCAGTATATATGTTACGCATGTATCAAAGAGTAGTATTGGGCGAGCCTTCAGTAGAAACCGAAAACTTCTTCGACCTTACATTGAATGAAAAGGCAGTACTTATTCCATTACTGATTATGGTAATATTAATAGGTGTTTGTCCTAACATATTTTTAAAGGTAAGTGAACCCGCAGTACGTAAACTGTTAACAGGATTTTAAGAAATGGTAACGCTGATAATACTTTCTGCACTTGGTATACTAACGCTTTTCGCGCAGGTATTGCGTTTTAAAAAGGCGCTGTTCCCGCTTATACTTGTTGGCCTTGCTACTGCATTGTACTTTACATTACCGCAGTATAACAACAACCCATCTACCTGGTTCAGCAGTATGCTCGGGTTCGATAATTACTCAGCTGCGTTTTCACGCTCTATCATTGTAATAGCCTTCCTGTGGTTTATGATGGCTAGGAATTACTTCCTGCAAGAAACAAGCGGTACCGACCACTTCGCATTGATCATTTTCTCTATGGTGGGTGCTATATCAATGGTTTCGTATTCAAACCTTACCATGTTATTTTTAGGTATTGAAATTCTTTCACTCTCTGTTTATGTGCTTGCAGCAAGTGATAAGGGCAATATTTTATCGAACGAAGCAGGCTTCAAATATTTCCTGATGGGCTCTTTTGCAACTGGCTTCTTGCTTTTCGGTATTGCACTTATCTATGGTGTTTCAGGTTCATTCGACCTGCACACTATTCGTACCAGCGTAGCAACACATCAGCAACCAACAATGGTGTTGATGGGAATTTTATTGCTCTTGGTTGGTCTTTGCTTTAAAGCATCACTTGCTCCTTTCCATTTCTGGGCGCCCGATGTATATGATGGCGCACCAACACCTGTAACTGCCTATATGGCAACAGTTGTAAAGACTGCTGCGTTTGGTGCCTTCTTCCGTTTATTCTATACCTGCTTCCCTGACCTTATTGAACAATGGTCGAACGTATTGTGGTGGATTGTTGCACTTACCTTGTTCATTGCAAATATCACGGCTGTCCGTCAAACAAGCGTAAAACGTATGCTGGCTTACTCAAGTATTGCCCACGCGGGTTACCTTGCTATTGCTATTGTGTCAATGAACGGAGATGCTTCTGCACGTTCAATTCTGTATTATACACTTAGCTATTCAATATCTACCATTGCTGCATTTACTGTGCTTTACATTGTATCGCGCAATTCAGGTCGCGACGATTTTGGTGCCTTCGAAGGATTGGCAAAGACAAATCCTTTCCTCAGTTTTGTAATGGTTGTAGCCATGTTGTCATTGGCCGGTATTCCTCCAACAGCGGGCTTCTTTGGTAAATATTATATTTTCCAGAATGCTATTACTACCCATAATACAGGACTTGTTATTGTTGCCGTATTAGGTGCATTGGTAGGTGTATTCTATTACTTTAGGGTTATCATTGCTGTATATTTCAAGCCTGAGCAATCGAACATTCCTGTTACAGTTGGTAGCTTACACCAGGTGGTTCTGTTCATTACCACTTTGCTAACCCTCTTGCTCGGAATCTTCCCTGACTGGGTTCTTCAGTGGATTTAAAATGCAAAAAGCACATATACCCCGGATTGTAGAAGTTCTATACCCCGGTGCCGTATGCAGAATTCCGATAAAAGATAAAAAGCCTGTTTATTTGACATTTGATGATGGCCCTGTTCCTGAGGCTACTCCAATGGTGCTTGATATTCTTAAGCAATACAAAGCTAAGGCCACTTTTTTCTGCGTGGGGGATAATGTAAAAAAGCACCTTGATATCTTCGAACGAGTTAAGAAAGAAGGGCATACAGTAGGCAACCATACCTTTAACCATGTGGATGGTTGGAAGAAATCGGTAAAGGAATATGCTGAGAACATAAAAGAATGCGCGGGCGTAGTTAATTCAAACTTATTCAGGCCGCCTTATGGAAGAATAACCCTGAAACAATACAAAAACCTTAAAAAAACATACCGTATAATTTTGTGGGATGTGCTGAGCATGGACTATGATAAGGAGCTAAGTGCAGAAAAATGCCTCGAAATTGTTAAAAAGTATACCCGGCCGGGCTCAATTATTGTGTTTCACGACAGCATAAAAGCAATGGATAAGATACCCTCATTACTACCGCAAACACTTGAATTTCTTAAGGCAGAGGGCTATTCGCCTGAAACGATTACTGCTACTGAATAAGAGAGCGACGAATCGGTTGAAAAATAGGACGAAAAACAGTGAAATATTTTTGTCATGGAATTGTAATTTTCTTTTACCTTTGGCGGCGATTAGAAAAATTACTCCTTATATGAATATCCCAAGTAAAAAGCTACAGAAGTCGTTAGTAGCTTTCCTCGCGTTTGTTCTGGCGCTCGCAACCCCTAACATATCAAATGCAGCTGATGCTGGTAACGGGCAAAAGGTATTTAAAGCCAATTGTACCAGTTGTCATGCCATTGGCAGAAAAGTGGTTGGGCCAGACCTGATGGATGTTACCAAGAGGGTTCCTTCTACAGACTGGATGTTCTCATGGATCAAGAATAACGCCGCTGTTTTAAAGACAGGAGATAAATATGCCACTCAGGTATTCAACGACAATGGCAAACAAGCCATGACCGTATTTGATGGCACATTGACAGATGACCAGATAAAAGATGTTATAGCATATTTAGCGGTTGCAAAACCAGATGCAGGCCCTGTAGCTACAGCTGCAACAGGTACTGAAACAGGTGCTCCGGAAAATAAACACAAAGGTCAGTTTGTATGGGTAATTGTAATAATAATAGCAACTCTGTTTATCATAGTAACTGTACTTCGTACGGTTCGCAAATCATTACAGGCAGTTGTAGACGAAAAGACAGGAGAAAAAACTCAAGTCGGTAACGGCACAACCGTTTGGCAAGATATTGGAATATGGATCCGCAACCACAAATCAAGGTTTGCAGTTACCGTAATTTTCTTCATTGCATTATCATCAGTATATAGCTGGGAATACTTGTGGGGTATTGACGTAACTCCGGGTTACCATCCTTCACAGCCTATTAACTTTATGCACAAAGTACACGCAGGAGATAATGCTATTGCATGTATCTATTGCCACTCAGGCGCTGAAAAAGGTAAAGTAGCAGGTATACCTACATTGAACGTATGTATGAACTGTCACAAGGGTATACAAGGTTCTACCCCTGAATATCAAAAAGAAATTGCTAAGGTTTATTATGCTGCGGGCTGGGACCCATCAAAGGGAGATTATACTAATCCTCCGCATCCTGTTCAATGGAACCGTGTTCACTCGCTTCCTGACTTTGCATACTTCAACCACTCACAACACGTGGTAGTAGGTAAGGTAGAGTGCGAAAAATGCCACGGCGATGTAAAAACATTTACTACTGACCAACAGTTTGCACCGCTTACTATGGGCTGGTGTATCAACTGTCACCGCGAAACCCCTGTACAAATGGAGGGTAACGGTTACTACGCAAAACTGCACGAGGCCATCAAGCAAAAATTCGGCGATGACAAGAAAGTTACCGAAGCTGACATGGGTGGTTTAGAGTGCGGAAAATGTCATTACTAATATAAACAATAGTTCAAGCTCAATATAAAATTTCACCATTATGGCGAATCAAAAAAAGTACTGGAAAGGCCTGGAAGAACTAACAGCAAGCCCTAGTTTTGTTAAGGCAAAAACGAAGGAGTTTGTTGAAGAAGTTCCTGTTGATGAATTTTTAGGCAATCAAGGCCAGAATCCTTCATCTACTTCACGCAGGGATTTTCTGAAATTCCTCGGCTTTAGTGTTGCTGCTGCTTCATTAGCAGCTTGCGAGGCTCCTGTTGTAAAAACTATTCCTTACGTAATTAAGCCTGAAGAAGTAACCCCGGGTATTGACAACTGGTATGCTTCTACTTACTTCGACGGACAAGACTATTGCAGTATATTAATCAAGACACGTGATGGCCGCCCTATTAAGGTTGAAGGTAACACCATGTCAGGCGTTACAAAAGGCGCTGCAAATGCAAGGGTACAATCTTCAGTTCTTTCATTATATAATTCTGAAAGGTTAACTGGCCCTATGATCGGTCACAAAAAGGCGACGTGGGAACAAGTTGATAAAGAAATTGGAGAGAAATTAGCTAAAGGTGGAAATATCCGCATACTTACCTCTACTATTGTAAGCCCTTCTACAGATCAGATAATTGCAGATTTTAAAGAAAAATATTCAAGCACAAAACATGTAAGTTGGGATGCTGTTTCTTTCTCAGGATTGAAAAAAGCAAACGAAGGCGGAATTCCTACATATGCATTTAATAAGGCAGATGTAATTGTAAGTATCGCTGCCGATTTCCTTACCAACTGGCTTTCACCTATTGAATTCTCTAAGCAATATGCTGAAGGAAGAAAAGTAGGAAAGAACAAGAAGGAAATGTCAAGGCACATTCAGTTTGAAAGTATTATGACCGTGAGCGGCGCAAATGCTGATACACGTGTTCAGATAAAACCATCGGAAGAAGGTGCTGTTGCAATAGGTTTATATAATGCAGTTGCAAAACAAACCGGCGGTTCATCGTTAGCTGCTCCATCGTTCAGTGATGCTAAGATCAGCGAAAGAATCGACAAGACTGCCGCAGAGCTGGTGAAGAGCAAAGGCAAATCATTGGTTGTTGCAGGTTCAAACGACACAGCTGTTCAGGTTGTAGTAAAAGAAATAAATAAGTTATTAGATAACTACGGTGCTGATAAATCAATTAATTCTGACAAGGCTTGTTACCTGCGCCAGGGTAGCGATGAAGATTTTGCTGAATTAGTTAGCGATATGAAAGCGGGTAAAGTAGATGTACTTATTACCTATAATGTAAACCCGGTTTATAATTCTGCTAAAGCTTTAGGTTTTGCAGAAGCATATGCTAAGGTTCCTTGCAAAATTGCTTTAGCTGAGGTTAAGGATGAAACTGCAAGCGGTGCAAATTACATTTGCCCTACACATAATTACATGGAAGCATGGGGCGATGCAAACCCATACGATGGACAATATAGCCTTGCACAACCTGCAATCTATCCATTGTTCTCTAAAAAATTCCCAAGAGAGAACGTTGAATCGAAATACGAAGGTACACGTCATGCTCAGGAAAATTTCCTGAAATGGTCGGGTAGCGAAACACCTGATTACTATACATACTTACAACAATACTGGAAGAAGAATGTATTGCCTGAGCAAGGATCGGAAGGTGGAGATTATATGTTCATTGACCTTTGGAACAAAACATTATCAAGTGGCGTTTTTGAAAAAGAAGCAAAGCCAAGGGTAATGGAATCTGCAAGCTCAGTTAGTTTGTCAGATGCAGCGAGCAAAATTGCTGCTACACCTAAAGGCGGAATTGAAGCAGTATTATATGAAAAGACAGGTATTGGTAATGGTAATCAGGCAAACAACCCATGGTTACAGGAAATGCCTGATCCAATATCAAAGGTTACATGGGACAACTACGTTACCATGAACCCTGGTGAAATGAAAGATAAAGGTTACAACCTTTTACTTGATGACAACCGTGATGCAAGCATTGTTACCGTTTCTGCAAACGGAGTTACATTAACACTTCCTGTATATCCTCAACCAGGCCAGGCACGCGGTACCATTGGTATTGCTCTTGGTTATGGAAGAACCGGTGCAGGTAAAGTGGCAAACGGAATCGGACAGAATGCTTATACATTAGTACAGTGGACCAATAATACATTCCAGTATAATGTTGCGAATGTAACTGTAACTAAGGCAGACGGAACTTACAAGTTGGCTGCGACACAAACGCACCACACAATGATCGGCCGTCCTGTGCTTAAGGAAACAACATTGGAAGAATATAAGAAACACGCTGACGCTGGTAACGAAGAAGAAAAGATACCGGTGATGCTTGGTTCTAAATCAGAAGACAGATCATTTAAGGATGTGAACCTGTGGGATGACTATGATAACAAGTCACCTGTTAACATGACCAACAATGCAGGCAATTTAGGTTTACGTTGGAAAATGGCGATCGACCTTAATTCATGTATCGGTTGCGGTGCTTGTGTGGTAAGCTGTAATGCTGAAAACAACGTACCTGTTGTAGGTAAAGAAGAAATTCTGAATGCACGTGAAATGCATTGGATACGTATCGACAGGTACTATTCATCAGACCTTACCATGGAAAAAGCGAAAGAGGAAGGCATGACCGAATCACACAGAATGTATACCATGATGGATGCTTCTGCCGATAATCCCGAGGTAGCATTCCAACCGGTAATGTGCCAGCATTGTAACCATGCGCCTTGCGAAACAGTTTGCCCTGTTATTGCAACCAGCCATGCTTCAGAAGGTATTAACCAAATGGTATATAACCGTTGCGTAGGTACTAAGTACTGCGCGAACAACTGTCCATATAAAGTACGTCGTTTCAACTGGTTTAACTATTACAGGGATGAGAAGTTCCTTACTGTTAACCCAGCACAGGAATCGAACGAAATGGGCCGTATGGTGCTTAACCCTGACGTAGTAGTACGTTCAAGAGGTGTTATGGAAAAATGTTCATTGTGTATCCAGCGTATACAAGGTGGTAAGTTAAAGGCTAAGATTGAAGGCAGAACCATTAAGGATGGTGAAGTAAATACAGCCTGCGCACAATCTTGCCCTACACAGGCAATTGTATTTGGTAATGGAAACGATCCGGAAAGCCGCGTAGCTAAATTGATGGATGACGAAAGAAATTACTTATTGCTTGCTGACCTTGATACCCAGCCAAATGTGTTCTATATGACAAAGGTTAGGAACAGCGATCATCATTTATTAAGCGAATAATACAATCAGATAATACAAAAGATAAACGTTATGCAACACGATTCAATTATCAGGGATCCCCTTCTGTTAGGTAAAAAAACTTACCATCAGATTACAGAAGATGTGGCACGCCCCGTTGAAGGTAAAGCCAACAATTACTGGTGGCTCATGCTGGCATTTGCCGTAGTAGCCTGGATGTGGGGTATCGGCTGCATGTCCTACACAGTAGGCCGTGGTATCGGTACATGGGGACTTAACCGTACCATTGACTGGGGTTGGGATATTACCAACTTCGTGTGGTGGATCGGTATCGGTCACGCAGGAACTCTTATCTCTGCTGTATTGTGCTTGTTCCGTCAACGCTGGAGATTGACCATTAACCGTTCGGCTGAAGCTATGACAATTTTCGCCGTTATGTGCGCTGCTATTTTCCCTGTACTGCACATGGGTCGTCCTTGGTTAGCATATTTCGTGTTCCCGCTTCCAAACCAATTTGGTTCACTGTGGGTAAACTTTAACTCACCATTGCTTTGGGACGTGTTCGCAATATCAACATACTTCTCAGTATCGGTAGTATTCTGGTACCTGGGTCTTATACCTGATTTTGCAATGATACGCGACCGTGCTAAAATAGCAGGCCGTAAAATATCATATGCATGTTATAGAGTATTAAGTTTCGGTTGGAGTGGAAGAGCAAAGGACTGGCAGCGTTTTGAAGAGGTTTCTCTTGTACTAGCCGGTATTTGTACACCACTTGTATTCTCGGTTCACTCAATAGTAAGTAGTGACTTCGCCACCGGTGTGGTTCGCGGATGGCACTCTACTGTTTACCCACCTTACTTCGTTGCCGGTGCTATTTTCTCTGGTATGGCAATGGTACTTACACTTGTTATTGTAGGCCGTAAAGTGCTGAACCTGGAAGAGTATATTACCATACAGCACATTGACACCATGAACAAGGTTATGTTAACCATGGGTTCAGTTGTAGGTATTGCATACTTCGCTGAGTTTTTCATGGCATGGTTTTCAGGCGATCCTAACGAAAGCTTTATTTACCTTTCATGGAACAATGCCATCGGGCCTTATGGTTGGGCTTTCTGGGCGCTGATCATCTGTAATAACTTATTGCCTCAAATACTCTGGTCGAAACGTATACGGACAAACCTGTATATCACCTTCGTTATGTCCATCGTTATCAATATTGGTATGTGGTTCGAACGGTTTGATATTATCGTAACCGATTTATACCGTGACTATATTCCATCTGACTGGACATACTATTCACCAACATGGGTTGAGGTAGGTATCTTTGTCGGAACCATCGGAATGTTCTTTACATTCTTCTTAATCTTTGCTCGTGTGTTCCCTTTCATTGCACAAGCTGAGTTAAAAACAACATTGAAAGCAACAGGTGATCTTTTCCATAACCCTCCACGTAAACTGAAGGCAAACGGACAAGCTTCTGAAGGCTATGAAGTAAAACAACCTGCACATTAATAACCGGCATAAACAGAATACAATATGAGTCACACCTATGTACATGCTCTTTATAATGACGATGACCGCTTAAAGGAAGGCGCTACCAAAGTGCGCGGCCTTGGTTATTCAATTAAAGAAGTGTTTTCACCTTTTCCTGTGCACGGAATTGATAAGATAATGGGGCTTAACCGTACCCGTATCTCTATCTGCTGTTTTATTTATGGCTGCACAGGGTTTTCACTTGCATTATGGATGATATCATATATGTCGGTGTATGATTGGCCTATTGACATCGGCGGTAAACCAAACTTTACCATTTACCATAACCTTCCTTCATGGATACCTATCCTGTTCGAATCAACCGTATTGTGTTCAGCACATGGTATGGCAATTACTTTTTTACTGCGTAGCTGGTTGCTGCCAGGTGTTAGCCCTAAAAACCCTGACCCTCGTACAACCGATGATCATTTTTTAATGGTTATGCCGGCTTACAGCGAAGGTGACATTACAAAACTTACAGCTGCTGCAAAAGAAACAGGTGCTGTAGAAATTAAAACTGTACACGCTTAATTGATAATAAAGAAGAATAGTATGAAAGTAAACATCATATCGGGCAGGAAGAAGTTGATGATAGCCCTTCCGATCATTGGAGCCGGAATTTGCTTTTCGGTTTTCTTTAGTTCGTGCAGCCGTAACAATCCGGATAGCCCGGGTGTTGAATACATGCCTGACATGTACCGTTCTCCTTCGTATGAAGATAATTCGGTAAACCCGAACTTCCCGGATAGCATGACCGACAGGCCTCCTGTAGCAGGAACTGTTCCCGTTGGTTTTACACCTGATCCTTTTCCTAATACACCAGAAGGATTGGCAAACGCTATTCAATATTTAAAAGATCCGTTCCCTGCTTCGCCTGAAGTCATTGCAGAGGGTAAAGCTAAATTTGAAATTTACTGTATTCATTGCCACGGTGCTAATGGAATGGGTGATGGAGCTGTAGCAGGTAAGTTGCCTGGTCCTCCTCCTCCTTATTCAGGTGCTGCATTGAAAAATATTACCGAAGGCGAAATATTCCAGACCATAGAGTATGGAAAAGGCCTGATGGGTTCACATGCATCGCAAATTAACCAAAGCGACAGGTGGAAGATCGTACGTTATGTTCAAACATTGCAACATTATGGTGAGGCAGCACAACCTACCACTGGTGATGCAACAGCAATGGCAACTGATACAACAAAAAAAGGTAAATAAAGAACTAAAAATAAAGTAGCACAGCTATGAATTACTACACATTCTCGAGCAAAGCAAAAACCACAACTTACGTACTAATGGGACTGGGGTTGATTGCTATAGTATTTGGCCTCTTAAATGGAGATATAAGCTCTACCCGTTTTTGGGCTAACTTTTTGTTAGAAGGTGCATTCTTTACATTTATTTCATTGGGCGCTATATTCTTTATGTCCTTGCAATATGTTGCAATGGCAGGATGGTCAGTAGTTGTAAAGCGTGTGTACGAGGCGGTTGGAAGATTCCTTCCATTCGGTCTTATTACAATTTTCTTGGTGCTTATTGTTAGTGTTATCAGAAGCAAAACATCAAACGATATTGTGTACCACTGGATGCATAAAGGAACTGATCCGTTATATGATGAGTTAGTTGCAAAAAAATCAATGTGGATGAATATTCCTTTCGTACTGTTTCGTACAGTAATAGTTGGCGGAATATGGGTGTACATGGCTAATGTAATGCGCAAGCGTTCTATTGAAATGGACTTGACCAATGACTATTTGCCACTTCACTATAAGAACTTAATGACATCAGCTTTCTACATTATCTTCTTTGGTATTACCGAACAGTTTATGGCATGGGATTGGATCATGGCAATTGATGCTAACTGGCACAGCACTTTGTTTGGTTGGTATATATTCGATGATATGTGGCTGACCGGTGTAATCGTAACTGTTCTGTTTACCATTTACCTGCGCAGAAAAGGGCTTTTAAAGAATGTGAATGCTAACCATATGCATAACCTTGGTTTGTGGATGTTTGCACTCAGTATTCTTTGGGGATACCTTTGGTTCTTCCAGTTCATGTTCTACTGGTACACCAATATTCCTGATGAAGTAGTTTACTTCCAGGCTCGTATCGATCACTACCGTTGCATTTTCTGGATCATGTTCTGCGTTAACTTATTGCTGCCTTTAATTGTGTTGATGACCAGGGATACAAAGCGTAATGACAAGTATCTTGTAATTATTGGTTCTATATTGCTTATTACCCACTGGTTAGATGCATATATCTGGATCATGCCCGGCTCAATCGGTGTTGAATGGCATATTGGTTTTTATGAAATTGGTTTGGCACTTGGTTTTATTGGCTTCTTTACCTATGTGGTGCTTAGCTCACTTGCAAAGGTTCCAATAGAGGTTAAGAACCATCCTTACCTTGAAGAAAGTGTACATCACCATAACTAAATAATATTTAACACGCGATAAAACGTAATTTTTTAAAACGTATACCTTATGATAAAGCTTCTCGTCTACATTGCACTTTTCCTTATGCTGGTGCTTATATTCCAGCTGATGCGCATATACCAGCTTTCTTCTGAAATAAAAGGGAAGAATATTGGATTAGCAAATGAGAAAGACAACCGTTCCCAGGGCAGAGGCATGCTTGCGTTTGCTTTCGGCTTCTTCATTTTCCTTATATGGTTAATTGTAAGGTTTAAAAATGATATGCTACCTGTGGCCGCTTCAGATGTTGGTAAAATATCTGACAATTTGTTTATGTTCAACTGGATCATCATTTTCATTGTGTTTTTCATTACAACTTTTATGTTGTTCTATTTTGGATACAGGTATCACAAAAGCGCAAAAAATCCTGAAGCATATTTTTACCCGCACAATGATAAGCTGGAGTTAATATGGACTGTTGTTCCTTCAATAGTACTGGCCGTTATTATTATTTACGGTTTGAGCCTTTGGGGTAAACTGACAGGTAAGCCAGATCCTAATGCATTAAACGTTCAACTGTATGCAAAGCAATTTGATTTTACGGTTCGTTACTCAGGTGCCGATAACCAATTAGGTACAACTAATTACAAAATGATAGACGATGCTTCAAACCCATTGGGTATGGATTCTACTGACCCTAAGGGATTAGATGATATTGTTGTAAAAGGTGAAATGCATATGCCGGTTGGTCGCGAAATAAATATACAATGTAATGCACGTGATGTAATGCATGGTATGTATTTCCCTCACTTCAGAGACCAGATTAACTGCGTACCGGGTATGAGCACATTTGTTCACTTTACACCTACCATTACAACTGATTCAATGAGGCTTATAACCCATGATACAGCATATAATTATGTACTTATATGTAACCGTGTATGCGGTGCAGGTCACTATAACATGTTTTTGAAAGTGGTTGTTGATACCAAAGAAGGATTTGAAAAATGGCTTGCTACTAAAAAACCTCAGTTCGACGCAATGAATAAGCGTCGTCACGGAGGAACTGCAGTAACCATGAAATAAGTAAATTGAAAAGAAAGAACTAATTTAGAAACAATAAAACAGGCAAGTATGGAAACTCACGCTCACGAAGCTACCCACACAGCGGAGCACGAACACCACCACCATCATGAACACCCTTCTCAATCTTTTGTTGAGAAATATGTGTTCAGTATGGATCATAAAATAATCAGCAAGCAGTTTTTGTTTACTGCCATGTTTATGGCATTTGCTGCTGCTATTATGAGTGTGCTGTTCAGGCTTCAACTCGCATTCCCGGGTGAAAAATCATCTACCATGCACTTCTTTTTGGGTGACCGGTGGGCTAAGGGCGGAATACTTGATCCTAACATGTACCTTGGTTTGGTTACCATTCACGGTACCATCATGGTGTTCTTCCTTTTAACAGGTGGATTAAGCGGAACATTTGCGAATCTTTTAATTCCACTTCAGGTGGGCGCACGTGATATGGCATCGCCTATGATGAACATGTTATCGTACTGGTTCTTCTTTATTTCATCACTGGTAATGTTCATTTCATTATTTGTTGAAACCGGGCCTGCTTCAGCTGGGTGGACAATCTATCCTCCTCTCAGTGCATTGCCACAGGCAATACCGGGCTCTGGTTTGGGTATGACATTATGGTTAAGCAGTATTGCATTGTTTGTTGTATCATCATTACTTGGTGGTTTGAACTACATTGTAACTGTAATTAACTTACGTACCATTGGAATGAAAATGACTCGCCTTCCTTTAACAATTTGGGCGCTTCTTATCACTGCAATCCTTGGTGTACTTTCTTTCCCTGTTCTTTTCGGTGCAGCAATTCTGTTAATATTCGATCGTAGTTTTGGTACAAGTTTTTACTTGTCAGATATCTTTATCGGTGGTCAGGCTCTTTCACAAACAGGCGGTAGCCCGATATTGTTTGAACACTTATTCTGGTTCCTTGGTCACCCTGAGG
Organism: Bacteroidota bacterium; assembly: GCA_013289395.1. Taxonomy (GTDB): domain Bacteria; phylum Bacteroidota; class Bacteroidia; order JABEUT01; family JABEUT01; genus JABEUT01. The sequence continues at coordinate 10,537 of JABCZY010000019.1, read as the reverse complement.
TGTATATTGTAATTATGCCGGCGTTCGGAATTATGTCGGAAATTATAGCTGTATGTGCTCGTAAACCTATTTTCGGTTATCGTGCCATGATCGGGTCTATGCTTTCCATTGCATTCCTTGCATTTATAGTATGGGGTCACCATATGTTCGTAAGCGGTATGAATCCGTTCCTGGGTTCAGTATTCGTATTTACAACATTGCTGATTGCTATTCCATCAGCCGTAAAAGCATTTAACTACATAACTACCTTGTGGAAAGGCTCTATCGTATTCAATCCGCAATTATTATTTGTGGTTGGTGCGGTATCAACATTTATATCAGGTGGTTTAACAGGTATCATCCTTGCTGACTCTGCGCTTGACGTGGCTGTTCACGGAACATATTTTGTAGTAGCTCACTTCCATATAGTAATGGGACTTTCTGCAGTACTTGCTATGTTTGGTGGTGTGTACCACTGGTTCCCTAAAATGTTTGGCCGTATTATGAATAAGAAACTTGCATACTGGCATTTCTGGTTAACCTTTATTTGCGCATATGGTGTATTCCTTCCTATGCACTTTTTAGGACTAGCAGGTGTACCACGTAGGTATTACACCAATGATGCATATGCACCATGGGCTAAATTACAGGACATTAACATTATTGTTACTTGCTTTGCAATAGTAGGCGTATTGGCACAGATATTGTTCTTCATTAATTTCTTCTATAGCATGGTTAAGGGTACAAAATCTGATGAGAACCCTTGGAAAGCAAATACACTGGAATGGACAACTCCAATTGTTCCGGGCCATGGTAACTGGGAAGGTGATCTTCCTGTTGTACACCGTTGGGCGTATGACTATAGCAAGCCAGGTAAGAAAACTGATTTTGTTCAACAAACTGTTCCTATGGAAGCAGGCGAGTTGGATGAAGGCGAACATTCCTAAGATTTTATAAATCACATTCAAAAGGAAGGCCTTAGAAGCCTTCTTTTTTCTTTTATATAAAGGCCTTTACGGCTTCATATTATGACCTAAATCGATTTTAACGAGTGTTTCGAAAAAAATAAATCAATATTTTATTTGTTTTTGTTGATTGTATATATAGATTTGTTTTTATAAACTCATACAAACATGAAAAAGAATACCCTGATTCATTTATTATCTGTAGTGTTGGTTGCAACTGTTTTTAGTAGTACTAAAGCACAAACCACATTATTGTTCCAGAATTTTGAAGCATCTACAACCACTATTCCAGCGGGATGGTCGCAACAACTTACAGCATCTGCTTCTACTAACGGAGGATGGGTATTTGGTAATGCATTTACCGGACAGTTTTCATCGAACATACCTGCGCATACATATTACGCACTGGTAGATGATTATGATAACAACTATCCTGCAGAGGCAGCTGATAACGACACACTGTATTCACCTGCGTTTAGTTGCGTAGGCCATACCCACGTTTTTGTTTCTTTTGACCTGTCTTACACAATTGTAACCGGGCTTGAAACCGCGAATCTTATAGTATCTGTTGATGGTGGTAAAACATGGTCAACGGTAAGCCCTAATTCTACGGGTGGTTTGCCAGGAAACCAAAGTATTGCATGGATTGATTCATTGGTATACGATATTTCATCTTTTGCTGCTAATCAGGCAAACGTAAAAATAGGGTTTGCTTATTTTAATGGCGACCCTAATACAAGTAATACGGGTGGTGCTATGGCCGTAGATAATATTGATGTTTTTGCACCATTAAATTATGACCTTAGTACAATACAGCAAAATGCTCCTTTTTTAATGCAGGTAGGAACTCCTGTAACATTTTCGGGCGTAGTTGAAAATTTAGGAGGCGATAGTATTATTTCAATGCATATGAATTACACTGTAAATGGCGGTGCGGTACAATCAGATAATATCACCGGTATTAGCGGTTTTAATGGATTAACGACTTACAATTTCACTCATAACATACCTTATACAGCACCTTCAGCGGGAACATATACTGTAAAATTCTGGGCAGATAACCTGAATGGTTCAAATGCCGATATGTTTCATGCCAATGATACCTTAACGGCAAACTTTATGGCTATTACTGCCGTTCAACCTAAAATGGTAATGTTTGAAGAGCTTATGAACGCATCGTGCGACCCTTGCATGAATGCGACCCCTAATATTGATTCCGTCCTTGCAAATACACAATCAATTTGTAACACCATTCGGTATCACTATAATTTTCCTGGCAGAGACTTCATGGATGATGAAACTTATACTTCTTTTGTAGGTAACAGAGCTGATACTTTCTACGTGGCCAACGGTGTACCGAATGGTTACCTTGATGGATTAAATATTTATCCTGGTTATGGAGGTACACAGGTGGGAGTTGGTTCAGGATATTTGAATACTCCATTAGTACAGTATGAAGCCGCAACGGGTTCTCCGTTTTCTATTAACATTACCTCTGCAACATACACACAGGCTTCAGCAACTTTCTCTTTAGCGGCTAAAATAACTTCGTATGGTAATTTTCCTGCAGGTTTAAAAGCGCGTGTGGTTCTTTCTGTAGATACAATTACATACAAGTACGATCAGAGCCAGGAAGATCCTATATCGGTATTTCAACCTCCACTGGGTACAACAACAGTAGGTAATGGAGGATACCCTGATAGCTGGTTCTCTTATATTACTTCATTTCCTGATGTAGCTGAAGATATGATGCCTGGTCCGAATGGTACTTCATTAGGTGCATTTACAGCAGGTTCAAACCAAACCATAAATGTAAGCTGGCAAGTTAATCACCCTTGGGGTAGTAACCCTCGCGGTAGTGTGGCATTGGGTGATACAAGCAAATACGACTCGACTGCAGCAATGAAATTTACAGTATTCTTACAAGATGATGCCGGCGAGCCCGCAGTTGGTGTTCCTGCGAAATATGTATACCAGTCGGCTTCTGCCGGAGTAACTTACCTGGTGGGTATGCAGGAAATTTCAAATGGAGTGTATTTCCAAATGTATCCTAACCCTACAAGAGGCATTACTAACTTAGTATTCAATATTGCAGAAGAACAAAATGTGAATATTGAAGTATTCAATTTATTGGGCGAAAAGGTATATGCTGCAGACCTTGGAAAAACAGTAGCTGGCCAGCACACATTTACACTGAATAGCAATGGCCTGGCTCCGGGTATGTATATGGTGAAGTTTGCAACCAGCAATGCTTCGACAACTCAAAAGCTGATAGTACAATAACGAGTATTGGTACATAGCCCTGCGAATTGCAGGGCTATGTACTATTACAATGAGCTTAATTTGGATAATAATTCGTATATTTAGTTATATAAACAGGCCTATGAAAAAGCATTTACTTGTAATAATTGCATTAGTATGTTTTTCTTTCACTGGTTTTAGCCAGTTGTCAATACAAGATACTTCAGGCGCAACAGTACCTAATGGCGATACTCTTGTAGTAAATGGAACTGTAGGATACCAGATGTCAGGCCAGTTTTTTATTTACAATAGTATTATTCCTATTTCTGTAGAAGCTATTTGTATTCCAGGTAATGTTGCAGTGAGCGGTTGTACCTATAGTATTTGTGTGGGAGCAACTTGTTATAAAACAGTTGCAGACAATACAGGTTTTACTTCTCCTGCATTTACAACTCCATCGGGTAAAAACACCAATGCTTTTTTTACTGACTATAATCCCATAAGTGCAGGCACTACCATTATTATGTATGAAATTAAAAACAAAACCGGTACCGACTCAACCTGGTTTTATGTAAAATTTATTGCTACCCCGGTTGGTATTGCTACTATTACTGATGCTACTATTAAAGTTGGCGCTTTATACCCGAACCCTGCAAATAGCCAGGTTGGCTTTACGTATCATTCAGATTCTCCTGCCCAGTTAAGTATATATAATTCATTAGGGCAATTGGTTAAGTTACTTCCACTGCCGGCAAATAAAGAACACATGGATATTAATACTACTGACATGGCTTCGGGCATTTACATATGCAAGGTGCAAATTGCAGGTGGTGAATCTACATTCCGCAGGTTAGTAGTATCACACTGATAAACCTATAACTCTCTTATGAAAAAGATAATAATTGCTTTTTTTCTTTTTGCCAGCATACATGCATTTGCACAAGGATTAAAAGGTAAAGTGCCGGCCGTTCAGGTAAAGACACTAGATGGTTCAGCTTTCAGCACTTCAAAGTTTTCGAATAATGGTAAGCCTATAATAATTGATTTTTGGGCTACATGGTGCAGGCCTTGTATTGCTGAACTCGATGCTATTTCAGATAATTACGCTGCATGGGCAAAAGAAACAGGTGTTAAAATAATTACCATTTCGGTAGATGATGCACGTACTATGGCTAAGGTGGCACTATTCATCAAACAAAAGGCCTGGACCTACGAGTCGTACCTTGATCCTAACCAGGATTTTCAACATGCTATGCAGGTTGCAAATTGTCCTTGTGTATTTATAATTGATGGAAGCGGACAGATAGTGTGGACACATAACTCATATATGGAGGGCGATGAAGATAAGCTGTATGATGCCCTTAAGAAGGTTGCAAAAAAATAAACGCTTACTGAATGGAGCGATATAAAAGTGCAATACTTATTTTGTTTAGTTGTATTGCAGTCAATATATTTGCTCAAACTATAATCGGTTCAAAAATTCCAGCCACAATAATTAAAACTGTAGATGGTAGCCCATTCAGTACTTCGAAATTTTCAAATAATGGCAAGCCCATTGTAATTGATTTTTGGGCTACGTGGTGTGTTCCCTGCGTAAAAGAACTTAATGCCATTGCCGATAAATATGAATACTGGAAAAAAGAAACGGGCGTAAAAATTATAATTGTATCAGTGGATACTGTGCATAACACAAAAACTGTTTCATCATTTGTTAAGAACAAAGGTTGGTTCTACGATGTGTACCTTGACCAGGACGCGGCTTTGCAAAAAGCTATGCAGGTTATGGATACTCCTTGTACATTTGTAGTTGACGGAACAGGGAAAGTTGTGTGGATACATAATGAATACCAGGATGGCGATGAAGACAAGGTATTTGAAGAACTTAAAAAGATAACGGCGAAGTGAAAAAGATACTTTTTCTGGGTGGTTTATTTTTTTGTTGCTCTGCTATAAGCAATGCACAGGTAATTGGCGAAGGCCAGTTGCATGGTAGTGTTGAAATAGATGCGCAGACCTATAAAGCCGATTCACTTATCGGTGCGCCTGCAGTGCCCGAAAAAATGGGCCTTAATTCATACGCACAGCTCGATTACACAAATGGAAAAATATCGGCAGGTGTGCGGTATGAGGCATATGAAGATGTGTTGCAAGGGTACGATGCACGCTACAACGGACAAGGTATTGCATATAAGTATTTGCGATTTGCCGATTCAACAATGGATATAACAGTTGGAAATTTTTACGAGCAATTTGGCAGCGGGCTCGTTCTCCGTTCCTATTGGAATTATCAATTGGGTGTAGATAATTCTATTGATGGTGCAAGGTTGAAATATAGAATATATAAAGGTATTTCTGTAACAGGTGTTATTGGTCATCAACGTTATTATTGGGGTGAAGGATCGGGTATAGTTAGGGGAATAGATGGAGAAATAAACCTGAATGAATTAATACCTACATGGGATTCCGTGAAGACAAAAATTATTTTGGGTGGCAGCTTTGTAAGTAAGTATCAGGTGCCGGACAACACCACGTATAACGTTCCTGCAAACGTTGGGGCTTCGGCGGCGAGGTTATCATTAAATAATGGTGGTTTTAATTTATACAGTGAGTACGCCTATAAAATAAATGACCCATCCGTTATTAATAATTATATCTATCACCCTGGGCAGGCTATATTAATACGGACGGGTTATTCAGCAAAAGGTTTTTCTGTTTCCCTTAGCGGAGAAAGCATTGATAATATGAGTTTCAAATCGGACAGAACAGCAGTAAAAAACGATTTGGATATTAATTACCTGCCAACATTACCAAGAGATGAAACATATCAACTTGCTCAAATATATCCTTACGCAAGCCAGCCAAATGGCGAAGTAGGAGTAGACGGTGAAGTACGCTATACCCTTCCAAAGGAAAGTGTATTGGGTGGAAAATACGGAACAGAACTGGATGTGGAAATGTCAGCAATTAATGCATTGGATACAACAAACCTGAATGATCTGGCTACTAACAGGCAGGAATATTCAGTAAACTATCTTATGCCAGGCAAAGAAATTTACTTCAACAATTTTACCGCTGAACTGAAGCATAAATTTTCTCCGACATTCAGAATGATCTTGCAATATGCTGATGAGGCATATAATAAGGATGTGATACAAAATGAGGTAGGGTATAAGATCATCCATTGTAATATTGGTGTGTTCGATGGGTATTATAAAATATCATCATCGCACACCCTGCATTTTGAAGCACAGGAATTATATACAAAGCAGGACCAAGGCAGTTGGGCATTTGGCATGGCTGAAATGAATTTTGGTTCAGACTGGTTCCTGGGTGCGCTCGATGAATATAATTATGGAAATCCTGCTGCCGATCTGCAGGTTCATTATTTTACATTCACTGGCGGATACACACATAATGCATTGCGTGTTACATTGGGTTATGGTAAAACACGTTCAGGTATATTATGTGTGGGTGGTGTTTGCCGTTTAGTTCCTGCATCCGATGGATTTACAATCTCAATAACCAATAGTTTCTGATATGAAAGCAAAACACTGGCTCATGTTAGTTTCTGTAAGTTTAGTTGCAGCCGTTATATCATCGTGTGATAAAATAACTAATCCGATCATTGCAAAGAATGTATATTCTGCTTTGCCAAACACACCACCTGATCATGTAACACAAACGACAGATTCTACCAGTACCAAAGTATTACTGGAAGATTATATGGGACACTTCTGCACCAATTGCCCAGCGGCTGTATCGGCAGCGGAAGCTATTCTTAACGGCCCACATGGTAACCAGGTAGTGTCAATGGAAGTAAATGTTGGCTTTGATGCTGATACGGCCGGAGGACCAAGTGCACCTCTATTGCCACCCGGCTTGCCTGATACTGCATTTAAAGTAGATTACAGAACAACAGCCGGAACAGATTGGGACAACACGCTTGTCAATAGCACTAATCTAGGTGTTCCGCAAGGAATGGTTGACAGGCTTCATGTTGATGCAAATTACGACCAGGATATTCAATACAGCAATTGGGGAACAATAGTAGATTCTATTATTGCAACACCACAGCTTGCATCTATTACTATGGTAGATAGTTGCTGGCTTAAACAACAAATATTCGGAACAGCCGTAACCATTAATTTAAAAACAGCACCAAAATCAGGCTATTCATATTATCTTGAAATGGTGGTGGTAGAAGATAGCGTGGAAGACTGGCAAACAAATGGAACAAGTGACGTGCAATACTTCATACATAGGTTCGTTCTCAGGTCTGCTATTAATGGTTCATGGGGCGATCAGCTAACATTAAGCCAAAACACCCCGATTACAAAATATTATACATTCACCAGTACAAAGTTCCGGTTTAACAGCGCCACTATTGCAAATCCGCCACAGGTGCCTGCACGCCTGTGGAATATGGCACATTGTTATGTAATAGCCTTTTTATACCAGCGTAACAATGGCCAAACCAACGATTATTCAGTATTACAGGCCCAAATACTACATATTTAGGTATGTTTTTCAATTAATACTGCGGTTATTATGGTAAAAAGTATGAAAATCAGTATAAACTATTTCAAAAAATAGACTTTCTTGTTTTGCATAAATATCTTTTTCTATATTTGCCAACTCACAATAAAATGTATCATAGAAAGTTAATAACCAAATAAGTAATTATAACCCTTCAAATTAAATAGTTATGGCACAGGAAAAAAAAGGCGGAATACCGTTTTTCGGACTCATTGTAATTGTTGTTGCAATTATAGTAGGCTGGATGATCTACTCATTTGTATTAGGTGCAGGCAGCAACTTTGAAGGTGGCAGCCACGATAACAAACCATTGAATGGAAACCTTTTGGCTACCATGTACAAGGGTGGGTTTATTGTACCTTTCCTTATAGCTATACTTATTATAGTATTAACTTTTACACTTGAGCGTTTCATTACAATTCAAACCGCAAAGGGTAAAGGTTCAGTTGAAGCATTCATCAGAAACGTTCGTGACCTTGTTTCAAAGGGCGACCTTAATTCTGCAATTGCAGCGTGCGACAACCAAAAGGGTTCTGTTGCTAATGTAATCCGTTCAGGTCTCGTTAAATACCAACAAGTAGAAAACGAAACCGATCTTGAAAAAGAAGAAAAGATTGCAGCTATTCAGAAATCACTTGAAGAAGCTACTGCATTAGAATTACCAATGCTTTCTAAAAACTTAGTTATTATATCTACCTGCGCTTCGGTTTCAACACTTGTTGGACTATTGGGTACAGTACAAGGTATGATCCACGCGTTTTCGGCACTTGCTCAATCAGGTGCTCCTGACGCTATTGGTTTGGCGAATGGTATTTCTGAAGCGCTTGTTAATACCTTCTTAGGAATTTTGGCAGCTGCATTAGGTATCATATTCTATAACCTGTTCAACAGCCTTATCGATGCGCTTACATTCGGTATGGATGAAGCCGGTTTCAGTATTGTTCAGACCTATTCTGCTACTCATAAGAAATAGTTAACCATACTAGAACTAAGGTATGCCAAAGATAAAGCTTCCTAGAAGCAGTCCCTCTATTGATATGACGCCCATGGTTGATCTGGCGTTCTTGCTGGTGACATTTTTTATGCTCACTACCAAGTTCAGGCCCGAAGAAGCGGTAACGGTAACTATACCGGCATCTGTTTCAACAACCAAGCTGCCCGATAACGTTATTACAGTTTCAATTGATAGCGGAGGCCGTGTGTTCTACGATATGGAAAGTAAGGATGTGCGCATGGAATTGTTCAAAGATATGGCTGGCAGGTACAAAGTAACTATCAGCACTGAAGATGAACAACGTTTTTCAATATGCGGTGCATTTGGCCAGCCAATGGCTAATATGGTAAAGTATGTTGAGGCTGGCGAAGCTGATCGTAAACCAATGAACCAGGCTTCGGGCGGAATACCAATTGATAGTGCTAAAGGCGATGAGCTGGCAGACTGGGTTAACCTGAGTATTTTGGCTGATGCTACCATACAGGCAAACAAAATTGCAGCCGGACAGAAAGATGCTAAGCGCGCTGCATTCGCTATTAAGGCAGATAAAAATGCAAAATATAAAGTGGTAAAACAGGTTATTGATATATGTCAAAAACAAGGTGTATCACATTTTGAGTTGATAACAACAGTAAGTTCAAGACCTAAAACGTAATACAGAAGCAATAGAATAAAATGGCAGATGTAGACTCAGGCGGCGGTAGTGGTGGTGGACACGGAAAACACCAGAAAAAGAGAGCTAAAAAGCTATCTACTAAATTGGATATGACCCCAATGGTGGATCTTGGCTTCCTTCTTCTGACATTTTTCATGCTTACTACAACCTTTAATAAACCGAAAGTTATCGGGCTTACTCCTCCTGTAAAAGATACTTCACACGTAAAAGTTGATACTACTTCACTAACAGTTATATTGAGTGGTAATAATAAAGTATATTATTATCAAGGGCTTTTAGCTGAAAGCTCAGATAAGAATAACATTAACATTACTGATTTTTCAGCGAAAGGAATTCGCCAGGTTATATTAGGTAAGAACGTATTTGTATCGGACCTGATTAAAGATGCAAAGGCAAAGCATGATGCCGGTAAGATATCCGATTCAATATACGATAGAGTAAAGGATAGCGCCGAAGGCAAAAAGAAAGCCTTATTCGTAATTATTAAAACAGATTCAGTAGCGAAATACGTGAATGTTGTTAGTATGCTTGATGAAATGGATATTTGCAACGTGGGTAAGTATTCGCTTATTGATGCTACCAAAGGTGAAATAGATATGATCAGGGACTATAATCAAAAGAATAACATCAAATAGACGCCATGGCAGAGAAGACGAGCGGCAGATGGGATGATGTTACGAGTTACGGTCGTAATGAGATTGTTTTTGAAGGCAAGAACAAGGCATATGGTGCGTACTATGTTAGGCGCAAGTACCAGAATATTCTGCTTCTTGCTTTTGGTGTTGCCGTTGGTGCAATGGTATTGGGTATTACAACCCCTATGATATTGGCCGAGTTAAAGAAAAATGCAGGCAAAGTGGCAGATAAAAAGATTGATGTGGTTCTTTCGGCTCCGCCTCCTGTTAACCCGGTTAAGCCTCCACCACCGCCACCGCCACCACCGCCTCCACCAAAAATATTGGTTAACCAGTTAAAGGTTGTCCCTCCATTAGTGGTAAAGCATGTGGATGATACTATTCCTCCACCAACCGTTCACCAACAGATGGCAACAAACGTGGGTGTAGTAAACCAAAAAGGTAAGGATACCGTACTCGCTCCAATAGCTAATAACGTAATTGGCGATGCAAATGCTAACCAGGTATTTAC
>JABCZY010000018.1 GCA_013289395.1 Bacteroidota bacterium | reverse complement strand
AGCGCTTTAGCCCTAAAGGGGAAGTAGAAACAGGCTAACAAAAGACCCGCAAAAACGCCACCAACCCCTTACCGAATAAGGGGTTTACAAGCATTACTTACCTAAAACTTGCAAATGATAAACATTTTAGTTATATTCGTCCTTCCTTATTTATAGCTAATGGACTCTTCACCTAAAAATACCTTAACAAAGGGGAATTAATAAGGCCATTAATTAAAGCAACATGAAAGCCATATTTTGTATCATTTTTATTTTTTTGTTTGGCGGAGCCAGCTTCGGTCAAAACAAGGTAGCTGATTCAAGTGAAGCAATTCATAAAAGGTTGATCGGCGACTGGATGTTTGTAAAAGGCAAACAAAAAGGCATTATGAATATTAATGGAGATACCATTACCTTTTCTAATCCGCAGGACGAGAACCACAAAAAAGAAATTTTCACCATTTCAACCCAATGCAGCAACCCTATATTTACCGACATGGGTGATGAAGGTATGGGATATTATTTAAAATACTATGTACTGATACATGGTAAAAAGGTATACAATTACATGGAAGTTAAATCGGTAAACGATAGAACATTATGCCTTATTGCTGATGATGTGGAACTAAGTAATTACATATTACAACGTGTAGTGCCTGAAGAAAAGGCAATGAGCTCCAAATAAGCACTTATTTTTATCAGAATCTATACCCAAGTGTAAAGCCCAACTTTACATCAACATAGGTATTATCAATGGTTTTGCTTTGTACGGTAGCGTAAGGAATAAAAGGTCCAATGCTATAATCCAGCGGATTGACATAATATCCTTTTTCATGCAGATGAATTGTTTTTTCGCGCGAACCTAAGCCGCCAAACAAGTCAAGCACAAAATGTTTTTTTCGATACTGGTAACCCATTACGGCATCGAAACATACAATGTGTGCACTGGCTGTATAAACATCTACCTGATTACCATCACCCACACTTACGCTATTCAGGTTTTGCCTGAGCGGATTTATAACTTCATCGTCTATACCCTGTGTAAAGCCTTCACTGTGTTCCGCAACGGCCGTTATTTTACTATACTTTCTGTAAAAACCTTCGAAACAGAAGTAGTATTTTTTAGCATTATCAAGGTATTGCAATATGCCTGCTCGTATGGTATATCCATGCCCGCCTGTATTATGAAAATTCTGGTTACCGCTTACATCTTCATTATAACCGGCACCCAGCATAATGCCAAAATTGTTCTGAAGGTTATACTGAATTGATAAGCCTTGCTCACTGAACAATAAGCCCGGATTAACTTTAATAGTGAACTGTTTTGCCAGGTTAGTATCTGCTTTCTGTATAGAATCATTTTTTGCAGACTTAGCCTGTGCTAAAACAATAACACTACTCAGCGCAAATACAGAACATAAAAGGTATTTCTTTATCATGCATACCAAATATAGGAATAATGACTTTACATACCCTAACTCATTACTACTAAATATATTATTTTTACATGCAGTAATGACACCGCAAACACAAACATCGGGCTTAGGAACAAAAAAATGGTGGGTATTGGCTGCTATATGCATCCTCACTTTTATATGTTACCAGCGTTCGTTAAATAACCAATTCACCGATTGGGATGATGATGTGTACGTGACTAAAGACACCATTATACAAACCCTCACGCCCGATCACTTAAAATCAATTTTCACTCAAGATATTACACGGAATAACTACCACCCGTTTTGTATGATGTCGTTGGCTATTAATTATCATTTTACTAAACTGGCACCGGCTACTTATTACCTAACCAATATACTTATTCATATAGCAAATGTTACTCTGGTCTTTTTCCTGTTAACCGAATTTTGCAAAATATTAAAGCTAAAAGAGGATGATTCTTTTCTGATAGCCATACTTGGCGCTTTGTGGTTTGGGGTACACCCGCTGCATGTGGAATCGGTATCGTGGATAGCAGAACGTAAAGATGTGTTGTATACCTTCTTTTATCTCCTCGGATTAATATCCTATATCATACATCTTAAATCAAGTAATAAGAAATGGCTCTGGATAACTTTTGGCTTGTTTGTCTGTTCATGTCTTTCAAAACCTATGGCTGTGGTGTTTCCTCTTTCCTTACTCGCACTCGATTACCTGTATGGCAGAAAAGTTGAATTGAAACTGCTTACTCAAAAAACTATATTCTTCCTGGCTGCTATGGCGTTTGGTTTATTTGCAGTTTACACGCAAAACAAGGCCGGTGCAATTGCCGATTTCAATAAACTAACCCTTGGTGAACGTATTATGTATGCATCATACGGCTTCGATATGTATTTGTATAAACTATTCAACCCAAGCTTTCTTTCTACGTTTTATCCTTACCCCTACCGCTATATTGATGGCTCCCTGCCATTTATTTACTACGCTGCTCCCTTTATAGCCTTATTGGTAATAATTGTTCCACTTGTAATTACATACAAACGAAATCCGTTCTACTTCAAGGTTTTTGCCTTTGGTATGGGCTTCTTTATTGCCAATATAATTTTTGTGCTTCAGTTTATTTCATGCGGTGCAGCCATTATGGCCGATCGCTATTCCTATGTTTCTTCCATTGGCATCATTTTCATTACGGCATTTTTTGTAAGTGAATTGGGTAAACGGTATCCATCTGCAAAAACAGCCCTACTGACAATTGTGTTTGTGCTTTCGGGTATACTGTCGTATGCTTGTTACGAACGTACCGCCGCCTGGCATAATTCTGAAACCCTGCTTGGCGATGCAATTAAAAAATATCCTTACCGTGCCTTACTATCGTATAAATGGTTGGGTAACTATTACATGGATAAAGGTGATACTGACAAGGCACTTGAGAACTATAGCGTACTTGGGCAACTTAATGCGGGCGATGCAAAAATATACGATGTACTTGGTAATATTTACCGGAACAGAAACGATTACCAGGATGCGATGGCTTATTATGCCAAAGCAATTGAGAGCGAAAAAAATGTATATATAACCTATGTTGACAGATCTGTAGCTGATGCAATGACAGGCGACAGCATAAACTGCCTGAAAGATTATGTACAGGCCTTTCAGTTGAATGGCGATGCAGAAAAACGAATGGCAGAAACCAGTTTCAACATGGTGCAGGCGCAAAAGAACAAACCAAGTATACTTCAATACAATGCTTTAATTCTGCTGAATCCGAATAACCCTTTCTTCTTTTTTTACAGAGGCGTTGCCGAATTTAATGCCGGTAATATGGACAGATCAATTACTGATTTTAAGTCTGCCTTGAAATTTAATTCGAAAGATGTATTTCCGAATGCAGCCTATAACCTGGCTATTGCTTACGATTCTATTGGTAACGAACAGGCCGCATTGCAATTTGCAAATGCAGCTACCCAGGCAGGTTTAGCTCCTAAACCAGGATTTATTGATAAAGTGCAAAAGAAACTAGCAGCCGGGCATTCTCACTGATGCTCTACTGAAAGAATACTTATTTTACCTTTTCCGGCAGCAATTACTAAGCTACCTCGCCTTGCTTTTCGTAGAACATGGAACCCTTTTTGATCTGCTACAGGGTTCCACGCAATGCCACCGTCAAATGAAATATCCATTCCACCCGGGCCACATGTAAGCACCAGTTTCTTTGTTAAAAATTCTACGCACTCCCTATATCCGCCGGTTGTGGCAACCGGATTCCTCCACATTTTAGCGGCATTAGTTGTATAAAAAGCATTTCTCTCCTTTAATGCATTTTGCTTATAATCGCCACCAACAATAACCCAGTTTGAATCACCATTAATTGCAACCGAAAAAATTCCTCTACCTTCCTCTCCTTGAATAATTGGTGTTAAATTACTTTTCCAGTTTTTGCCTTTGTCAGTGGTCACTAACAGGCGCGACATTTTACCACCTGTACATATTATTACTTTCTGCTTTCCATAGCACCGTATGCCGGTTCCACTGGCTGCAAACGATGCCTCGCCTTTATTCATTAAAGGCCTGCTTTCTTTTGGTAATTCCTGCCAGGTTCGTCCCCCATCTTCTGTTTTAGCTATAAAAATATGTCCATCAACAGGGTCACCATATATAATACCATTGCGTTCGTTCCAGAAATCAACTCCATCAATAAAAGCAAGTGAGTCTTTATTCGTGTATACGGTATCCCATGTAACACCACTGTTATTTGTCCTTAATATAAGTGCAGGTGAGGCCGTGTTTGCAATAACAACTTCTTTAGCATTGAATGCATATACGGTTCGGAAATCCATTTTCTCACAACCCTTCACTGGTAGAAATTTCCAGACTTTACCTCCATTACCGGTTACACCTATAATTCCACCTTTGCCGCTTACCCATGCCACACTATCATCAACAACCGATAAACCTCTGAAGGAATAATTGGTATCAATAGTTACTTTGGTGAAAGCAAATTGTTGTGCATGCAATAATGAGCACAAGAGAACAAACAGATAGGAGGGTAAAAGTTTTTTCTTAATACCCATTTAACATTACTATTGCTTAATAACAGTCAGCTCTGCACGGCGGTTCTTCTGCCTGCCATCATCGGTGCTATTATCAGCAACCGGCTTAGATGATCCGTAACCTCTAGCTGCAACGCGTGCACCATCAATTCCCTTTTGTATTAGATATGTGCGCACGGCATCGGCCCTTTGTTGCGATAGCTTTTTGTTCATGTAATCGCTACCCACATTATCGGTATAGCCTGCAATTTCAACCGTCATGGTTTTACGTTTGTTCATTACATCGGCAAGTTCATCCAACTCTTTATTCGATTCTGTTCGCAATACTGCATTACCGGTATTAAAGAACACATTACTCAGCACGTATGTTTTAGATACCTCTACCGTTGCTACGTTAAACGATTCAACAGGCTTACTGAGTATTTTGGTAGGCACAATGGTAGGCACAGTATCAGGCACAAAATTGTCCCATCCTTTTCTGTACTCATCAATATAAAACTGGCTCACACTTCTGTCGTGGCCATGGTCGTTCACCACCACTTTCATAAACTTCTTCTTTGCTGTGTCGCATTTAATAGCCTTGTACTTTAATATTTCCGCGCTAAGCATGGTGCGCATACCCTTAATGGAATAAATTATATTGCCATGCAGGTCGGTACTCCGTGAAATATCGCCCAGGCCAATATACCGCAATGAATCAAAATCGCTTTCGTGCTGGTAAACGCCTAGTTCAAGGTCGTATGTAATACCTGCTGAATCAACATTTGCGTATTGGTTTAAAACCTGTTGGTACACTTTTGCCTCATACAAGTCAGGGTGCTGGCGTTCTGCTTTAAATTCAGCTATCTGCTTGTTCACCTTTGTTTGCAGGTCGTTACTTGAATCAGGAGTTGTTATGTTATTTGCCTTTCTGTATTCAGGTGAATATAAATGCACATCTTGCTCCATTGTTAATGCCGACTTCATTGAATCTAAGTTCAGGTATTCAACATGCGGTGGTGCACCTTCAATTTTTGTAACAATTTTATAGGTAATACCCGGTGCAAAACCCACAATATAATCACCCGATCCACCATCGCAATGGTATTGTCCTTTTACTTTACCTGTTTTTGCATTGCTTACCGTTATTTCAGCTTTAGCCGGTTTTCCATCGGCACTTACCGTACCTATTGTAAGTTCTACCATAGGCTTTGCACCCGGTATGCCGGGGGTAATAGTGTACAGATCTTGCTGGCCAAAACCACCTTTACGGTTCGAAGAAAAATAACCCTTGGTACTGTTTGCATTTAGCACATAGTAACGGTCGTCGTCAGGTGAGTTGATCGGATACCCGACATTGGTTGGTGTACTCCATGTACTATCTCCCAAATTAAGGTTTGAATAAAAAATATCGCTGCCACCCATACTCTTCCAGCCTTCAGAGCTGAAGAACAAGGTAATTCCATCGGTAGTGATAAAAGGAGCATCTTCGTCAAGCGGAGAGTTAATATTTGGGCCGAGGTTAATTGCCTTTCCCCAGCTGCCATCAGGCATCATGTTCGACTGGTACAGATCTCTTCCACCAATGCCACCCGGCCTGCTGCTGGCAAAGAAAAGTGTTTTACCACCCGCAGCTAATGAACAACTGCCTTCCCAGTATTTTGTATTTACATTCGGGCCTAATGCTTCAGGCTTACTCCAGTGGCCGTTATATTGGGTACTTACATAAATATCGCCACCATTTTTTGCCGTAGCATGAAAAGTGAACAATTGGTTACCATCAGCTGAAATAGCTATACTGGCATCGTTACCTTTTGTATCGAGCTCATCAATTTTTTCGGGTGTTGTCCAGTTATCGCCAACTTTACGCGAAATAAAAATATCTTCGTTATAACTACCCAGTGTATCGGTTTGGTTGTTACCATCGAGCAGACCACCGGTACTTTGCGGGCCGAGGTATGTGTATATAAGCTCTGATTCATCGGCAGTAATAATTGGCGCATATTCTGCAGCAGGTGTATTAACCACAGCACCTACGTTCTCTATCTTTACAGTTCTTGGCTTAGCCATCATTTCTTTAGCATTGTTACTGTATTCAATGTATCGTTTTGCCAATTCCATTTTATCGGGCGCAGGGTTGGTTGCTATAAACTGTTTGAAATAATCTATTGCCTTATCGAACTGGTAGTTTATATGGTAGGCCCTGCCTAGGTAATACAGTATATCTTCTGCATTCGGGTCTTTTTTATATACATTTAATAAATAGCTTATCGACTTTTCTTTTTCGTCGGAGTGTATGTAACATACACCAGCCCTGAACAAGCTCATTTCATCAAGCGAGTCGAGCCTTAACATTTTCACATATATAGCCAGTGCAGGATAAAAATTATCAGACTTAAAAAGATAGTCTGCTTTTTCGTAATAAACACCCAAAAGCTGTTTTTGATCGTGATTTAATTTCTTTTTTTGTGAAAAAACCATGCAGCTTACTGCCAACAACATCAACGTAATAATGTAACTTTTTTTCATTTAATGTAGAAATATAATTCGATACTCAAAAAAAAACAATCAGGTGGTTAGTATTCCACCAGCCCTGTTCCACAAACTTAATATTTTTTAGTTACCATAAATCGGCTTGATACATTATTGTAAACCTTATTTACTAACATTCATAATAATGTGATTACCAACACAATTTCGTAAGAAATAATTAACGATAATTATCCCTTATTTAATGCTAAAACGATTAGTATTTATGGTTGATCAAAGGTGGTGGTCCGCCGGTCGATGACTTCTTCTTTTGCAAAGCATTATTTTTCCCAAAGCGTGCACTAAGTCCCAGCCCTATATAATTATAGGCATTGTTCATTACCATGAGTTCAGCTGAAATACCTACAGAGTTACTAAAATAATACCTGAAACCGGCATATAAGCCAAACTGTACCGTTCCGGAATTTGCAGGCTCGGCACTGTATGCCGAATAGCCCGGGTCATATAGTTTTTTGTAATTAGGGTCGGCGGTTGAAAATGAATGTTGTGCAAAAGCATAGCCGAGAGTAAAACCGCCATACGGGTCAACCTTTATTTTCTTCTTTACAATATAATGTATGGAAGCACGTAGCATTACAAATTCAAATACATATTTGTCGCTGTAACTGAATTCGGTAACCTTATCGGTAAACACATTACTGGATGATAAATATGTAACATATCCTCCCCAGCCAAGTGCTGTAACGCCACCCTTGGCTGCTTTTTCGTATGTAAATATAAGATTTGGGGTTTGTGTGTATGCTTTACCTACCCCATAGTCATAATACCCGCCAAGCCCTACTCCAAGCCCAACAATATTATCGCCTCCTAAAAACATTCCGGTTTGGTCCTGTGCACCGGCTCTATTTTGCACAAAAAAAGTAAGTATCAGCAAAACAACGTATACTACTTTCTTCATATTCATTCTTAAGCCAGGTTCTGTTTGTGAGATGATAACAGAAAATCAAATATAGTTAAAATTGAATTCTTTTGCACGAATTTATTGTACAATGAATTTACCGGTAGCATTCACGCTCCCATCTTCGCAGGTAACTTTGTACAGGTACATTCCGGCTGGCTGATTTCGCAAATTAAAAGCCCACCCATACTCTCCCGAAGGGAGGGCTTCTGTGCTGATATTAGAAGTTCCTCCTTTGGAGGAGATAGAGGAGGCGACTTCCTCACCAAACATATTATAAATATCTATTACACATTTTAAACCCTTAGCCAAACCCTTAATTTCAAAAACACCATTATTCGGATCAGGAAAAAGCATTACCGCGTTCTTATTCAGCAATTCATTTACGCTTGTTACACTCGTCAACTCCCTTACGCGGTTTTGATCAACAAAAACCACATCGCCATAATTATTCATAGTTATGCCGCTTGGGCCACTAAGTTCAGCGGCGGTAGCAGGGCCACCATCGCCTGAAAAACCATATGTGCCATTACCTGCAATTGTATTTATTATACCCTTACTGTTCACCATACGAATTCTGTTATTGGACTGGTCTGATATAAAAATATCTCCTAGTGTATCAAGCCATAAACCATATGGGCTATTTAATTCTGCCGCTGTGGCCGGGCCACCATCACCTGAATAGCCACCTGACGATGTACCAGCTCCGAAACCAGTACCGGCTACCGTGCTTATTATGCCATATCTATCTACTTTACGAATAACATGATCGGAAGCATCGTCAATAAATAAGTTAGACTTATTATCTAATGCAACCCTGACAGGAAACCTAAATGTTGCATGTATGGCAGGACCACCATCACCGGAATAACCCAATGTTCCTGTTCCGGCAATGGTATATATAGTATCATTTAAGTTTACCATACGCACAACGTGGTTGCCTGCATCGGCAATAAATATATTGCCATTTGAATCAGTTGCTATATCCCAGGGGTTGTTCAACTCTGCGTTTTCTGCAATACCGCCATCACCCGAGTACCCGCCAAGGCCCGTTCCGGCATTAAACCCTGTACCGATTATTGTACCAATAAGACCGCTGGCTGTAATCCTGCGAATACAATTATTACGTGTATCGGTAACAAAAACATCGCCAAACGGATCAACCGTTATACCACGAGGGCCGTTAAGTTCAGCAGCTGTAGCTTGCCCGCCATCGCCCGAATATCCTGCAGTTCCGTTACCCGCTATGGTTGAAATAATTCCTTTTGTGTTTACTTTCCGAACACGGTTAGCAGCAGTTTCAGCAATATACATATTACCTGAATCGTCAACTGCAACACCACCCGGCAATTGAAGGCCAGCTATTGTGGCAGGACCACCATCACCCATTGAAACACCTGATGAGCTGCCGGCAACTGTATTTATTGTATAGGCTTGTGCTATAGTAACCGTACTAACAGAAATAAACAATAAGCAACTGAGTAGTTGTTTTAGCATGGAGGGGGCTAATTAATTTATGCTAATATACTAAGAACACATTAATTCATACTGAAGCTAAAGCTATTTCCGCTATTTATATTGTACCTGGGGTTAACTACATTATTGAATATAGAACCAAAGGTGTAGGTAAATCCTACACTGGTGAAATAGGTATATGAGGTTGCGAGCTGTTTAACCTGTAACAAAATCTCATCAGCCGACGCTCCTCCTGAAGGCAGAAATAACTGATCGTGCACCAAACCAGCCGCACCATATAAATTCAGGGTGAAGCCTTCGAAAATATTGAGGTTAAGTGATACCGATGCAGAGAGATTATTTTTACTGAAATCGTAAAAATAATGCGACCCTGTAACGGAAGTATTCATTGAGCCCCATGGTTCTTTATAGGTTATTGAAGCAGTTAACGATTCACCAAACAGCAATTCCTTCGTTTTACCATATATAGTTGAATCAATATACTGGTTATTTACACCGTACACAGAATACAGGAACCTGAAAAGCCTGTGTGTAGCCTGGCTATATGGAAAAACTGAATACTCAATACCCGGAGCAACCGTTTCAGATAGTTTTATATTAGAAAAGGTTGATGTGTACACAGGTATATTCAGTCCCCAGGAAAAATGCTCGCTCATACTTTTTACATATAGGAATGAAAAGTTCTGGCTTTTTGTGGAACTGGTAATGGTTGAATCGGGTACTATATATGAATTGTTCGTATACTGTGCGCTTACACTAAGACTAATTTTCCATTCAGGTGTTATTTTTGTTGCAGAAAGGGATCCGCCAATGAAGCTATACTTTGTCAGATCCTGAGCATTTAAAAATCCGTTAGCGCTGGCACTAAACACCCAGGACCTCCACTTATCGGTTACTGGAGCAGTACCTGTTATTGTTTTTGCTGTATCGAGCTCTGCCGAAATATTCAGCTTACAGCCATATGGTGTGCAGGCTACATACCTTGCTAAGCCCAGTTTAATAAGTTGGGCAATGCTTTTTCGTGTTCCTTCAGCCGTTTCGTACGATTTTACACAAACTTTTAGTGTGTCCGATTTTCCTGCAAACTTTTTCTGGCCTCTGAAAACAAAGGTGTATTCAGTACCACCACTACCCGTTTGCAAAGCCGAACCAATAACATCAACCTGCGCTTCCATACGGTCGCGCACATAGTTCACAAAGGTCATTTCGGTACGCAGGTAATCCATATCACAATATGCACAGTCTACAAAAATATTCAGGGCCTTATCTTTTTGTACAGCAGTATCGCTGCTGCTTTGTCCCTTAACCAATGTGGCAAATAGCAACAGGCACGTAATAAGAATGGACTTATTCATATATGGAGTTTATACAGTTTAAAAAATACTTACTAAAGCACGGCACCTTTACGTATTACAATTAAACCCCTAAAGAGTTCAATCTCAATGTAAAGATATAACGGAACAAGACGGCAAAAGATACACTCTTCACCTAATTATATATATGGAATGCAGGAAACTACATCCATAACGCGCACCACTCCATATAGTAATGGTAAGCCCAATAAAATAATGAAACAAGCCGATGTATAATAAACATAAACCTTTATTTCTTCCCTTTTACCATAAACTCTTCAAGCATTTTATTGAAAAGTTCCTGCTGATTCGGATCCACAAATTCTTCTTCGTGCGGAAAATCGGCTTCATTGTATTTATAAATACTCCATTGACCGTCATTGTATTCAAGTGCGGTAAGGTTCTCTATCCAGTCACCTGAATTCATATAGGTTATTGAGCCTTTATCGGTATGTATCTCTCTTATTTCGGGTTGGTGAATGTGGCCACACACCACGTAATCATACCCATTTGATATGCCTATATCGGCGGCAGTACGTTCAAAATTGTTAATGAACTTAACCGCGCTCTTTACGCTATCCTTTATTTTTTTTGATAAGGATATTTTCCCTCTTCCCATCCAAACCGAAATGTGATTTATAAACCGGTTGAGCAAAATAAGTGTATCATATCCTACTGCACCCAATTTTGCAAGCCACTTGGAATGCTGCATGGTAACATCAAATACGTCACCATGGAATATCCATGCGCTTTTGCCATTACTCAGTTTCAACACCGTTTTATCTTTTATTTTCATTTTACCGATCTTCAAACCGGTAAACTTCCTAAGCATCTCATCGTGGTTACCTGTAATATAAGTAACCTTTACCCCTTTTGTCATAAGGCTTACAATGCTCTTTACAACCTTCATGTGCGACTGTGGCCAGTAACGCTTACTGAACTGCCATATATCTATAATATCGCCATTTAATATAAGCCTGCCCGGTTGAATGCTTTTTAAATATTTGTTTAGCTCGTCGGCATGGCAACCATAGGTGCCCAGGTGTACATCAGATAATACCACCACATCTACTTTTCTTTTTTCCGTGCCTCCCATGGTTGTAGTTTTTAATTCTATTCTCAAGCCTTACAGAACCCTGGTACAAAGCTACCTATGCCTACAGCCTTTTGTGCCATTGCAATGTGCGTCCTTGTACACACAGTTTTCAACAAACAAAGGTAAAACAGGCATAGCAACAAACCAGCAAAACAGCACTGTTCAGGTGCATTCTTAACAATTATTTCAAATGAACATATTGGCTTAACATTGGAAGATGGGATGAAAAACAAGAATGCCGACATGTGGCCGGCATTTCTTATAACTAAAAAGAGCGTATTACAATTTGTACTGCAAACTGAATGAGCCTGCAAAGCTTAAAGCGGTAAATACTGTTTGCCTTGGTGGTGGAGCTTCACCAATAGGCAGTTGCGTTGCATCAAAACCATACACATTATACTGTTGGTAGTTATACATAATGCCAGCTTTCAACTGCACCGAAAAATGTTGCGATGTATTTAACGAAAATACTGAGCTCACACTTGCATTGGCACTCATTTCTCTAACGGGATCTGTTTGCATACCAAAGTTGCAATTGCTTTTGGCATACGATCCGCCGGCATTAGCTTCTGCCATGATGCTGTATTTACCCGATTGTGAAGTGTACACATTATAGCGGGCATATATACTGCTCGGAACAATAGATGAAAACTGACCATAGGGCCCCAAAGGAAAAATGTAATAGGGGAAATTCCAGGGAGGTATACTTTGAAAATAGTTGTTGAAGTTCAGCCCGAAGCATGTTCTGTTTGAAACATAATACCCTATCCCCAAATTCAGGCTCAGGTTAAAATCCCAGGGATTACCTTTAAATGCATACAGATCTGAAGTATTGGTTTCGCTGGCAGGATCGCTTGTTCGCGTAAACGTGCCGGTGCCAAAATCGATAATATTAGTGGAGAGAACAAAATGGCCTTTATTACCACCCGGAAATTTCAGTTCATTGTTTTCATGCAAGGTATCGGCAATGGGGCATGCATTAACACCTACCCCGCAACATAAGGACCCTATAGCTAACACACTCATTACTAACTTCATTTTCATAATCATAACATGGTTTAGTGATGCACAAAAAACGGAGAGCATCTATAAATATTGCCTACTTTTATTTTCCATCTACCCGATACAATAATATGAGGAGGACATCCGTTTTGCTTTTTTTTGTTTTCCTCTTTACTTATTCCATGTGCCTGGCTCAGACAGATGCGCATATCTACTCAATCAAACTACGGGTTCAGTTCAAAGACACTGCTGTGTTTTGCGATTGCCCGCAAGATGACCATGCGCAAGACAATGGCGGGCAGGCCGATTGTAATTCGTTAAGCGATGTTATGATAAATATGTACAGCGATACGAACCTGATACATACCTTCAATACCGATCAGACCGGTTATGTGCCCTGGTTTGATATTCAGGAAGGAAAATACAAATTGGTATTTCACAAAAAAAACTATAACGAAGCAAGTATACTGGTCGATTTTACTTCAACCGATATACGAAACTCTATTCATTCAGTATCGGGCAACCCCATTCATTTTAAAAATGATGGCAATGCATACTTCATTTGTATAATACTTGATGGAAAAGGCAATACACATGGCGTGCGTATTGTACCCAAGAACTAATTACCTGCCGAGTACATTTTTGATAAGGCGTAAATGCCCGGTAAGACGTAAATATGTTTTAAGCCAGCCGCTATCAGCAAACATGTCAACACGTGGAACAGCCATTACGTTATCGGAAGACGGGTTATAAAACCGCTGATCAACAGTAAGCCCGTACGTATAACCACATTCAACTGCCAGCTTCATTATTTTCTCATTGGTAACACCTAAAGGATATGCTATAGCTTCAGGAAATTTACCGCATACCTCCTTTATCCGTTCAGCCGAATGAGCAAGTTCATATTTCACTTTCTCGTTTGTTTCCATCTGCGTAAGCATTGGGTGCGAAGCAGTATGTGAACCTATATTATAACCCGCCGCTGATAATTGCCTAACATCATCCCAATTCATCATTACGTTCTCAGTGACTTTAACATCATTGAAATATTGTTTTGTTGCATTGAATAACATTTGCGCCTCGGTATTTGGCAATGCTAAAAGTTTCTTCAAGAACATTTCCCCATACATAACCCTCTCTTTCTTCGATGAAAACTTTACATCTATTCCATCAATATGCAAATCGAATTTATTTGTGTTCAGAAAAAAGTTCTGTACTAAATGGGGCCATGTAGGAAGGCCGCTGTCAATACAATCGGTAACAATATAGAAAGATGCAGGGCATTTATATTTTTCAAGAACAGGCAATGCATATTGAATATTGTCTTTAAATCCATCATCGAACGTAATACATGCCCATGGTTTATTGCCGTGTGATTGGCCACCTTGTTTTGCAAGGCATTCTTCAACTGTTTTAACCGTAAAATTATTGGTAATGTAACGAACGCACTTTTCAAAAATAGAAATCGGCGTTGCATGCGCCCACTTCTCTTTGCTTTCTGACACACGATGGAACAGAAATATACGTATGTCGTCGGACATTTTCATTATCGGGGGTTAAAGTAAATATACACAAAACTAAAACGCCGTCTACAGTGACCATTTAAATCACTGAAACGCAATACAAAACACTTTCAGTAACTAGAAATCAGGGCAATTAATAGTTCTGAATTTTCTAACTTCTACTGCTTTATTTTTAGGGTACTTAACGCTAAAGGCTAGTTTATAGGTTATACCTGCACCGGCGGCAAGGCTTGTTTTCCATTGCAGTTTGCCGGTAGGCACATCTAACACGGCACCCGATATATCTTCAGCATCTACCACAATATCGCTTTCCTGCGATACCGGCAACTGATCCTGTATTTCAATATTTACCGGTACTGTTTTATTATTCTTCACAACTATTTCATACTTATACGACTCTTTCCTGCTTGTGCCTATCAACTTCTTGCTTCCGAAATCTTCTTTTTTTGCACGGGTTACAAGTATCTGGTTATCGCGGCCCAGCGAAAGCTCAAGTGTATCTTCAATAAACCTGGTGTTAATCGATGACTGGCCTATATATGCATTGTTGAAATACACATTCATAGGGCCATCCATCAGGTTAAGCTTTTCCCAACCCGATACTTTGGCAATTAAAAACGCACTTCTGTCAAGTTTAGGTACTGCAATATATCCGTACACAGCATCTAATGAATAGGAGGTAATATCAACCTGGTAAGGTTTAGCATCGCTAGGTATGGTATACGGTGTCGGTATAACAAACGTGGTGTTCAATTCAGATACATTAACACTTTTAAAACTTACACCTCTGTTCCTCTTCGATATAGTTACCTTAGTCGAATCTGCACTGTGAAATTGCCAATCAAATGTCATCCCTTGTGTTTGCCCAACATTGTTTTCATTCAACAAGCCCTCTTTATTTACTGAAGTTTCTTCGTCATCTTCACCATTGTAACTATCAGAATAGTTTAAGGTCCATGCACTAAGGTGAGGCCTTGTAGCGCTTTGTAATGGGTCGGCAGTGGATAGTGTTAATGGCACGTTTTCCCATTTAATACCTGTGTTGTTATATACTTTGGCTTTATATTTCAGGGTAATTGGTTTTGTTACGTCAGTGGCAACAAGGTCATATGCAGGTTCCCAACCGGCATTATTAACTACATATCGCAAATGCAGTGTAATGCTTTTATCGGCACTTGAATTTACTACAACCGTTACTTCTTTACGTTCAGGGTTGTTCTTATAATTAAGTGCCTGCAACTGGCTTTGCATCAAACTATACTGGGTATTCAATTCTGTTTGTTGTTCGTTCAATTTCGAAATTGCATTATTTACTTCTAATGTTTTCTGCTGATAAAAATCAGCCGCTTTATCTATTTCTGCTATGGATGTAGGTGTTTGCTTATTACCAATATTTCTGTTCTCATTAAGCAATGCACGTTCTGAATTAAAGGCATCTATCTGGTTATTTAGCGATGCAATTTTCGAAGTAAAAAGTGCTATTGAGTCCTTTAATAGTTTTATCCGGGGTTCCATTTTCTCAATGTTCAGGTAGTTCGATGTAGCTGTTACCGATAATACTTCAGCTTCACCATCAACAGAAACTTGCACGCTTTGGTCTTGCAGGTAAGCAGATAGCCTTTGAAACACAATGGTATTGTTGCCGGCTTTCACATCCACTTGTTTGCTTTGTTTAATCTCAGCGCCATTCATATAAACGGTTACTGCCTCAATAGGGCTTGTAACCCTTATTACGCTTTCGTGTTGAGCAACAGCTGATACAGAATAAAGTAATGCAGGCAAAATTACGTAGGCAAAGCTTTTCATGCGTATAGATTAATGTATGCTTACAAATGTATACAAAACCAGCATCTTAAATTGCAATTCACCTAAACCGATAAAGCCATTGGCACAGATTGATTGATTACTTTTACAGGTACATAATTCATACTCCCTGTACTATGAAATTTACACTGAACCGTATTGCACTTTTAGCTGTAACTTTTTTGTGGCTGAATAAATCGACAATTGCACAACCTATAACATCCGTAACAGGTTTTGGTAGCAACCCCGGTGCACTGAATATGTATAATTACGTGCCTGCAGGTATAAGTGGTAAAGCACCCTTGGTAGTTGCCATGCATGGTTGCACTGAAAATGCAACAACATTCGCTCAGCAAAGTGGTTGGAACAAATTAGCATTACTGCATGGGTTTTATGTTGTATATCCTGAACAAACATCGGCTAATAACAGTTCAACATGTTTCAACTGGTTCGATACTACACAAATTGAAAGAAATAAAGGCGAAGCTCTTTCAGTGATACAAATGGTAAACTATATGAAGGCGCATTACGCCATTGATACAACACAAATTTATGTTACCGGCCTTTCAGCAGGTGGCGCTATGACATCGGTAATGATGGCTACTTACCCTGATGTATTTATTTCTGGTGCAGTTATGGCAGGTGTCCCATATTGGGCTGCTACCAATTCTACGAATGCATTATATATTATGGACGGATTTATGGTAAACACTTATACACCTGCACAATGGGCTCAACTGGTAAAAAAACAATTCCCGGGTTATAAGGGGCCCTACCCGCGCCTTGCTGTTTTTCAAGGTACGGCTGATGCAGTGGTTGATACTGACAATACCACACAACTTATTGACCAATGGACCGAACTTAACCATGCCAACCAATCGATAGATTCTACTTACAATTCTTTTAATGGTAATTCAAATATTCAACTTACCATATTTAACGATAGCTCGGCAAGGGCTGCGGTGTACCATTACAAAATTATTGGCATGGGACATGCCATTGCTGTCGATACTGGCAGTTGCCCTACACAAGGTGGCGCAACCAATACCTATTCATTGGAAGAAAAGAAATTCCATTCAACCTATTGGGCGGCGCAGTTCTTTAATTTAATTCCCGGGCCTTATTCCATAACAGGCAACATTACAGTCAGCGCATCTGCCAATGGTGTGGTATATAGTGTACCCAACACAACCGGTTCAACATATCAGTGGACCGTTCCACCGGGCTGTACCATTAAAAACGGGCAAGGCACCAATAGTATTACGGTTAATTTCAGTACACACAGTGGCTATGTGCAGGTTACCGAAACCGACAAAGCAGGTTGTGAGTTAGACCCTGCCAAATTATATGTTACCGTAAGTGGTACAACCGGAATAAATGCAATTGCAACTCAGATCGGTACAGTATTCTATAATTCACTTGAGAACAGTATTGTATTGCAGAATATTAACCCGGTTGAAGTACGTTCAGTACGCATGCTGAATGTGTTAGGGCAAGTAATTACTGAATCAGGCACACCAGCAAGCAATAAAATAATACTTGATCGTAAACTTGTTGCAGGCATTTATATAATTGCAGTTACTACAGATAAAGAGCAATTCGTAAAGAAGATTGCTATTCAATAAGTTTTAGAACGAAGCACCAAAACCAAGATAAAAGCTTCGCCCCATTCCCGGAATAATACCGGGGCCCGGGTATTCTATAGTACGCTGGGTAAAATACTTTTCATCAGCTACATTATTTATCCCGAACTTAATATGGTAGTTCTTGATCTTTACAGTCGAGGACCAATCCATCACCTGGTATGCAGGTATAATACCTACCAATGCATCAGGGCTCGAAATGGTGTTATTGGCATCCGCATATTGCTTCGCCGTATTACTTATCAGGAATGTTGTAGAAAATGCTTTTAGGGAATATGTAATTCCAAGTCGCTCGATTGTTGCAGGAGCATATTCTGCCATATTACCCTGGTAAATACCATCAATATATTTCGCTCTGTCGTAGGCAAATGAATTGAAAAAACTCAGGTACCCTATTTTAGATTCATGGGTGAATATTTTCACTACATTCAGTTCAACGTACGTTTCAGCACCTTCGTGAACGGCATCAGCCACATTGGTTTCATATATATACGGGTTGCCGCTGGCATCGTTCAAATATTCAAACGCAATAGCATTATTGTAACGCATGAAGAATAGCCCTACATCAAAATTCAAGAAGTCTTTTACACTACCGGTCCAACCCAGATCGCCATTGTAGCCCATAATGTCTTTCAGGTGCGGGTCAATTACTGCGTTTAAATCATATCCCAGTGGGTATTGAAATGAATATTCTATAGGTGTATATGCCTGCGATACATTAGCATACACATGCGTGGTGCTTGTAGTTCGTAGTTGCATACCTAAACCACCTAAAGCAATGTAACGTGGCTTGCTTTCACTGACATTAGTTATAGTACCATCATTCTGTGTAACATACCCACTGGCTGTCGACTTTAAATATTCAAACCTGAAACCGGGCGTAATGGAAAGGCTGCCGCCAATGTGAAAGGTATTTTCAACATAAGGTGCAATGTTTAAACTGGTAAAGGTTAGGCTATTCGTATAGTAATTAGCTGAATCGGAAAAATTAAAATCAGAACCCGTGGTACCTACTCCACCCTCCTGGCGTATCATGGTTCCTGCATAAAAGCGTATTCCTGCACCAAGCGTTTGTACCCTGTTGCCAATGTTGTAATAGCTAAGCAATCGCAACTCGGTAGTTGAGTTCCTGAAATATTCATGTTCCACTTCACGCTCATTGTAGGTAAGTGTAGCAGGATTTATACTATCTATTGACTCAGGCCCGCCATCTTCAATTCTCCACACAATATTTCTTGAGCTTAAATTCAATGCCGACTTCAGGGTCAGCCAGGTGTTATTACATATTTTATATTCCCCTGTAAGCGCAATAATGTTCCAGGGTGTGGTAAGCCAGTTACGTGAGCGGAATGACTGATCAGGGCTATCATTGAACTGTTGGTCATCAAGTCCACCCGGCATGTGTATTTTGTTTCTGAGCAATGAATACTCCAACCCTATTTTGAATTTATTGTTTACCTTATATTCTATTCTGCCAAAGCCTGTTAATTGCTGGTAGTCTGAATTAGGCCTCCAGCCTGAGGTAGAGTTGCCTTCAACAAAAGCATAACAGCTCCATTTTTTATACGTACCGCCAACCGAATTAAATATATTGATCAGGCCATAGCTTCCTGTTGTTTCCTCTGTAGTAAACTCAAAGGGTTTATCAATGGGTGCCTTTTTAATAATGTAGTTTATTGTTCCGCCAAATTGCGGGCCGAATTCAAGTGCCGATGCACCCAGTGTAACCTCTATACGTTCTACTGCCTCCATAGGTGGTATGTAATACGATTCAGGGTAACCATATATATCACCTGTAATATTGTAGCCGTTTTGGCGGGTGTTTGTTTCAATGGACTGGCTCGGGTTCAGTCCTCGGAAGCCAATACCATTAGAAGGAAAACCTTCACCCTCGGTTTCAGAATAATTAGACCCTGGCACACGGCCAAGTACCTCGCGCGGGTTATCCTGGGCTGCATTAGCATTTAAACTATCGAGTGTCATCACTTCTGTTTTTTTACCGGCATATATAATGCCTTCATGCACTTCGCCCAAATGGCCAATACCCGTTATGGCTACTACTCCATTAATAGTAACACTATGTAACTGATATGCGCCTTTCAATTCAAAATCAATGGTGGTGGTTTTATCTTCTTTTATATCTACCTTTTTAGATACGGCATTGTACCCAACCAGGTTTGCTACAAAAGTATAGGTACCGGGCGCCACGTTCTTAATAGTGTAATATCCCTTCTGGTCCGTTTGTGCATTAATATTCAATTCCTGTATGGTTACACTTGCAAATTCTACCGGTTTACCGGCACTGTCTTTTACAAGGCCTTCAATGCTACCAGGGTTTTTATAAATAGCCTGTGAAGAAGCACTTCGTGAAAGAAGAACAGTAACAATGATACTTATGTATAGTCTTACATATTTCATATGTTCTAGGGCAGCAATATTTTTTACGGCACAAAAGTAATCTATCTGAAACTGATGCTGCAATACTTAAGATATGGTATTCTTCTACCTAAAAGGGGGTATAGCCTGCAAAACCATACCATTATTATGCAAAAAGCGAATACCCTTATATAGGTATCAGGCATATTTTCAAATGCGGTATATTTGCACCGTTAAAAAACAGAAAAACAGGAAATGAGACCAATAGATATACTTGTTGCAGGGAATAACTACTTACTTAAAACCGGAATGGAAGCATTGATTGCCGGGTGTAAAGATTTTAAGTTTGTGGCTGAAGCCAGTACGGATGAGGAACTTTTAAAAACCTTAACCGCAAAGAAGGCCGACGTACTTATACTAGACCTTTCTACCATAGCATTCAGGACTGAGCTGATGGGCCTGATAAAGAAAACAGCGCCCAACATGCATATATTGGCAATTAACGCACAACAGCCAAGGCATTTCATTTCAAAAGCACTCGACCAGGGTATAACCAGCTACCTTATGCTACACTGCGACAAAGACGAAATAACCGAGGCTATTTACAAAACAGCCAAAGGTGAACGCTTTCTATGCGGCCAGGTTATTGAAGTGCTTATAAGCAGTAACAAGAAAAGTGATTCACACGATAGCAATTGCCCCCTTTATAATTACTGCGGTGGCGCTATTATAAGTGAAAGAGAAATGGAGATCATTAAGTGTGTAGCTGAAGGTTGTTCAAACCAGGAGATAGCAGAAAAGCTATTTATAAGTGTACATACTGTTACTACCCACCGTAAGAACATAATGAACAAATTAGGTATAAATAATACTGCCGGGCTTGTAATGTACGCTGTGCGCGAACAGTTAATACTCCCTAACTAATACAGTTATTTTACAATAATAGTTTTGGTAAACCTGGTTTCGCCGCTAATACCCATGAACAGGTACATGCCGGGCTTAAGTTGGCCATTAGGGAATGCTAAGGAAAAATTACCCGATTCAACCCTTACTTCTTTCGTAAATACTTCACGGCCCATCATGTCGTATATGTGAACATCAAGGTCTTTGTCACTTGTTTCAGCAAACCTTCCGTTTAATATGGTACCATCAGTTGGGTTAGGGTAAATATCAAGCGATTCACTTGTTGCAAGCTCATCAATGCCCGTAGGGCTTCCGGTTATGCTTAAATTATCGAGCCCCACATCTATATTTCCTTTATCGGTACACTGAAAACGAATAATTGCTGTAGCCGATGTAGATGTTGTTGTGCACGTTTCTTTTGTCCATGTTGCAAACTGTGATGATGGTAAGGTATATAAATTAGAGAATGTTTTACCACCATCGGTAGAAAGCTCTACCACAAAAGCAAATGGTGAAACATAGGCCTCATTATGTATAACATAAAAACTTATGGTTTTTGTTCCGGAAGAAGACAGGTTAACATACAGGTCGAGTGCACCAGTTGATGCTGCCGGTGGTGGGGCATTGTGAAACCTTGCGCAATAGGTGCCGTTTTGTGCCGCAGGTGTAAATGCTCCGCTTGTCGGGCTGGTCCAGTCAGTACCGGTATAATCGTTCCTGTGCCAGTAGTCATCACCATCAGGTGTTGTGCCACCTATGCTGCTTTTCCAATATGTATCAGGTTGGCGTTGATCACTGCTTGTACAGCTATCATACAACCACTGGTTTTCGAAAGAAGTAGTATATGGCAATGTTGCGTAGTAATGATTGCAAGCCGGTGGTGGTATTGAACTTTGAATAATATGAACTGAGTCATCGTAAATTTGCGCACTACCTGAATTATCGCCGCTGCCGCAATTAAATGAACCATAAAAATTAACTGCGCCAACACCCGGATTAGGAGCAGTCCATTTAAACGACCATTTATTTGAATCCGTTCCGGTATAGCTGTACTTAGTGTGTGTAACCCATTCACCGCTTGAAATTTGTGTTGAGCCTGCACCCGTTGTTGCAATATTTGCTAAAGTTCCAACCACATTTCCTGCTGCGTTTTGTGGCGAAACCTCGAAACCAAAATTTGAATTATGACCCGAAGCTGTACTTGCTGCCTTAGCGGTAATGGTATATGTTGTGCCGGGCACATAACCCGTAACAGGTACGTTAGAAGTTATCCATGGTGTAGGCGTAGCCTGTACCCTGGAGCCATGGCAACTTGTACAATTACCGCCATCACTTGGTGAGCCTGATAGCCCTGCAATACCACTACCCGAAGCATGCGTATTGGCTATTTCTACATTATTAAAAAATGCAATTGCTGCAACGGTAAGAAAAAGCGAAAAGAAAAGTAAGGATTTCTTCATGTGTAAAGTATTGGCTTTAAGTGTTCCTACTATTTAGATGATACTTTATACTGAAGAGTTGGGTGAGTTGATAAAAAAACAACACTTATTTCACAACCACCGTTTTCATTATACGCTGGTCGGCATCTATACCAACAAACATATAGGTACCCGCACGCAATTGTGCATTAGCAAGCGACATTGAAAAACCGCCATTCTGTACAAATACCTTTTGGGTAAATACTTCGCGGCCCATCATATCGTATATATCAACTTCCATATTTTTACTGACGGCATTGTCAAATCTTCCGTTTAATACAGTTCCGTCAGTTGGATTGGGGAATAGTTCAAAACCTGAGCTAGCATTTACTTCAGCAATTCCTGTAGGGCCCGACAAGGTAACACTCACGTTATCCAGGCCAACATCGGCATTACCTTTATCAGTAGCAATAAAACGAATAACACTGGTTGCCGATGTTGCAGTTGTAGTAACCGTTTCCTTAGTCCAGGTTGCCACCTGAGCTGTATTAGTAAATAATGGCGAGCCGAAAGTTTTTCCTCCATCGGTTGAAAGTTCAACATTGAATACATACGGTGAAGGTGATGCTTCATTATGTATCAAATAAAAGCTGATCGTTTTAGTGCCTGCAGGTGAAAGATCAATATACAGATCGAGTGCACCTGTTGAAGCTGCTGCTGCAGGTTCATTATGAAACCTTGCACTGTGTGTAGCGCCTGCGGCGGCGACAGGTGTGTATGCCCCATTGGTTGGGCTCGACCAATCTTCGTAGGTATAATCATCCCTATGCCAAAAATCATCTCCATCAGGTGTGGTACCACCTATGCTGCATTTCCAGTTAATGCCCGGCACGCGCTCAGCGCCACTATTGCAACTATCCATTACCCAGTCGGTAAAATTGTTTGAGTATGGTATGGTAGCGTAAAAATAATTACAAGGCAACACAACAGGAGTTGTTTTTGTATATCCCATAGGGGTATATGAAGTAAGATTAGAAATTGTATAGGAACGGTATGAAACCTTCCAGTCTACCCCTGATGATTCAATTAAAAGCATTGTTCCATCTTCATAATTAGTATCTACCAGGCGGGTATGTGAGCCGGGCAGGTCAAAAATATCGCCCTGTAATACATCCATAGCGCTTCCAAAAGTTGTACATATACCCGGTAACGTATTTGTGCTTTGCTTGGTTGATAAACCCCAGGCACGGGAAACAAAACCTGAACAGTCAACACCCAGTGCGCATGATTCGCAGCAATCGCCATTGGTAGAGCAATCATTATCGCCGGCCGATTTACCACTTAACAATGCATTGGTGAATGAAGTGAGCGATGAAAAACCACCCCAGCAATACGGCATACCTACTTTATTGGCGCCTACTGTCACCCAACTTGGTGTAACTACATTTCCCCCTGCTGAAGAGCAATTGGTACCGGTGGTAACATTTGAAGAGCTTGTAGTAAATGTATACGTTGTAAAGGGAATAGCATTATAATGTATTTGTGCTCTGGTTATTTGACCAAAGCCTGAGTAAGAACACAACAGCAATACTGTTAAACCGCCTAAGTATTTTGTAACTCTGTTTTTCATAGGTTATATTTTAAAAAGAGTGAATATTATTTCTGGGTTTGGTTTTCCTTAACCATGTGATCGTTGAAGTGATATTTAACCGCTGTTATAGAAGCAGGATAATCCTGGGCCTGATCAGCATTTGTTTCAGTAAGTGAAAACACATTAGCACCTTGTGCATTGGTAACCATATTAAGTAATTCACCACTTGCTTCTACTTCTATATCCTTATCAGATAATACATAATACGAATCAGGCAACTTAGTGCTTGATACCAGATTTCCCAAACCGCCGGCATTCAGTTCAATGGCAACAATATGTCTTTCAACCTGCACAGGGCTTTCTGAAACAAAAGTTTGCACATCTATATAAATACGGGTGGCAGTTGCACCAATAACATATACACCACCTACTTTTTTGTCAGCGGTAAATGTTTTCTGGTAACTGTTACCGTTTGCCAATATTATTTTTACATCGTAGTTATTATCACCTGCTAAACGTGTGCCTACAAAATTACCGGCCGATGTTATCCAGCCCTTATGCCCTATTGCCTGGGTTGCAGCTCCATTTGCTTCTATTTCAACAGAATTGCCTGAAGGCAATAATAAGTAGGTAGCATTATTGTAACGGGTAAGCCTCATAACACCCAGGTATGAACCCGGGAAAGGAATAGCGTTGACTTGCTTGCCGGTTACATCGTATACAGTAACCATGTTTTCGGTAAGCACATAAAACTTACCCTTGTCAAAAGCAAAATCTCTCGGGTATAATGCAACAGGAAAACGGCTCAGCACTTGCCCGTTCCAATCGTTGGTTATAACAATTTCATTCGATGCATCTGATAAAAAAGCGGTACGGTTATTGTTCATCATGGCAAACGAAGTAGCCCCAAGGTTAGCACCCTGCACTTCTTTATACGCCAAACCGTTCTTAGCATCCCATGGAATACGGGATACACCCTTAACACTAAAGGCCTTTGCCTGGGTAGCAGGCGAGTTAGCGTATGCCAGAACACCTTGCGCCTGAACGTTAACAATAGCAGGCAAAGCAAATAACAACAATGTTATTTTTTTCATGATATAATGATTAGTAAGATTATCGGAATCAGATTGTGAACGAGAAGTACTAAAAAATGAAGTATTTTTTCTCATGCCGGATTAAATGATCTGATACAATACTAAGCAAGAAAATTGTAAAAACCAAATCCTAGGACCTCTTTTTCTAAATACGTTTAGGTGTCTGAAAAAGCTAAATGGATTTAGGCGTTGAAACAGAAGGGAATTGGTTGAATATGAATATTCCCGGTTACAGATTATACTTTCAAGAACTCCCCATCAACGATGAACAATTTTGCTCCCGTTTTTGTGTACGTTTTGTGCGAACTCAATCCATCAGATACCTGGTACGATATACCAGCTTTAAGTATATGTTCTTTTCCGTCTGCTAAGGTAGTGGTCATTTCACCCTCAAGGCAATATATAACATGGCCTTTTTCACACCAATGGTCAGCAAGGTAGTTAGCCGAGTACTCCACTACCCTTATTCTCAGGTTGCCATACTGCAGCGTTTTCCATAGGGCCATGCCTGTTTCACCTTTGTGTTCGGTTGCCGGAACAGAATCCCAGTTTGTTAATTGAAAAGGTATTGGGGTGTTTTTCATACGAGCGTAATTATACACTCAAATATATGAAACAATCAGGATGCTTTATCTTCCTTATTACTTTTCGAATCGTCTGATTTTGAATTTGCATTCACTATCTTCTCCCAGCCACGTGTTCCGGCAGACACGCCCAACACTATAAGCATAGCGCTCCACATATCGCCCGGTATTTGAATAGCCTGCAAACCTGCTTTGGCAAAATAGGGTAACAACACATAATTATTTATAACCACTGCAGAAAAGGTTATGCCCACTATAGGCCTCCAGCTCCATTGCAACCAATGCTCGCTTTTGGCTTCGGTCTGCATGGTATCGTTAACGGCTTTTATTATATCGTTGTCCTTATCACGCATTTGCAATTCATAATTGAAAAGTGCTTCCTGCGCTTTTTGTTTTTCTTCGGGTGTTTTTACGAGGCCAGTTTCTTCCAGCACGTCCATAACACTGCCGGTAAGGCCTTTGTCGCCAAATATGGCTTTGCTTATTGCTGAAACGGGGTTTAGTCCACTTAATAGTCCCATGAGTTATAGTCGTTAGTGGTTAGTCATTAGTCGTTAGTGTGTCATGTTGAGCTTGTCGAAACATTTTCAATTGAAGGCCTTCGACAGGCTCGGGCTGACAATTAGGTTCGATGCTGCCCGGGCGAAAGAAAACCTATTGCTATATAAAGAACGTTTGAGAGTGGATGCTTTGCCCGGGCCTCATCATTATTCAATTGCAAATGTAAACACAATGTTTACTATATTAAATATTTAGGGCTACAGTTTTCAACAACCCCTATACCCTCACCCTGCCCTCTCCCACGCGGGAGAGGGTTGGAACCAATTAATTTGGTGCGGCATTTGCTCCCTGCTTGCCTGTATTATCTATACTCGCATCACGAACGGCTAACCCGCGCCCACCTTTTACCTAGTTCTATAATAGAAGTAAATGCTTCGACAGGCTCAGCATGACGATAGGTGTCGTTTGCGTTAGGGATAGTAGCGTAAACCCCGCAAGCGCAGCGCGGAGTTGCAGCGGATAGCCCGACCCGCAGGGAAACGCCCCAATTAATTACGAATTAGGAATTACGAATTAACTAACCTGCGAACAATGACGAAACTCACTTGTAAAACTACTCCTTAGTAGAAGCGCCTTTGAAATGATCGGTGGTATCTTTGAAAAGCACATTAAAAGTAGTAAGCGAACCATAAATACCGGTAATGTATTGTTGTAAGTCAACCTTCTCTTCATCGGTGAGGACCTTATGCGCATTTATTTTTTGTTCCATTACACGTAGCTTATCGCGTACCATTACTATTTTATGGAAAAAGGTTTCAATCGGTACCTCTTTAGCCAATAGTGTCGGGTCACCAGGCTTCAACACCATAGTACCTTTGCTCCAACGCAATGCCATAGGTGAAACTGCATTATCGGCCTCCAGCCTGCGGTTAAGTATTCGTTCCAGCGCATCTTCAATATCACTCAATGTAATATTACCTTCAAGCGGCATATCAGCATTTGCTTCCAGCAACTGCAACTCATCAAAATTTTTATTTACAATTTTGGTAGCCTGCGCCGACTTAAACCATATTACATAATATTCATCTTCTACGGTAACTATAACTCCCTTGCCAAAACCAGGGTGGTCAACTCTGGCTCCTATTGTATATGCTGTGCTCATAATATTTTAGTATTGAATCACTAAAATAAGGATAAATTCCTACTTATTCCTTACTCCTTATTCCTGGCTCCTAATAATTATATTTGCCAGTATGAGAAAATACCTTACACTCATAATTTATTTATTGCTGGCAGATAATGCCATTGGCCAACGCGGAGACACAAACCTGGCGCTAACACGCTTTGTTTATTCATACGACCTACCAAAAAACAGCCGCGTAAAACTACCTGCTGCCGATTTTAAATCAGGTTCAGTACAATTTACCATAGCCATATTCGATGCCAATAATGATAGTGTATGGAATACCCCTGAAACTGATATGGTAATAGTTGCACCCTATAAAGCTGATACAGTTTATACGCATATTGGCTGCCAGGCTGCCCTTATTAACTGGCATAAAACAGTAACCGTTAAAGCAGGCAACTCATTTTTCAGAATTAATTGCACCAAAGCCAATGCAGGTAAATTATTGATAACACAATTAATGAACGATACAGCTAAACCCGATGCCATGCTTTTTAACACCATTCCCGATATTAATGTTGTGCTACTAAGTGGAAAACAGGACTCATTAAAAAATATGCTCGATAGAAAGAAATATACGTATGTTTTGTTTTGGGGTACCTGGTGCCAGAATTGCCTGGAGTCCTTGAACGAAATGAAAAAAATATATCCTACTTATAATAGCTCTTTAAATATGATAAGTATGGATTTTTCAGATACCGATACAAATAAAGTACGTAAGCTGGTAGAAGAGAAAGGCTATACCTGGCCGCAGGTTATTTCAACCGAACAGGTAAACGAGGCTTTTTCGCAAAGCGGCTACCCTTATGGGGTGCTTTTTGCACCCAATGGCCGGCTTGTAAAGCAAGGGATGGACGTTCAGCAGTTAGACGAATTTTTACGCCAATACAACCCTGCCCATTAGTGCATTGGTCTACTTTACCAATTCATAATATTGCCAGTACGTTGGCCTTTTGTATATTAGCCATGCAATAAACCTCCCAACTTGTATAAACTGCCAAGCATATACATTGCCTTAGTTCTATTACTATGCCCTGCCTTAACAAAGGCACAGAGCGATAGTGTAATGGTACCTAAATCAGTTAAAGAAACTTTTGCTTCTATATATCCGGGGGCTACACATGTTAAATGGCAACGCACATCTTCTTTTGCCGATGAAAACATAAAGTATGTATATAAGGTAAAGTTTTTACTGGGCGATTTTGCAATTGGTGCCGAAACAGATTCTGTAGGCAGCCGTTTTGCAGAGTTCTCGCACCAGGCATATATACCTGAAGGGGCATGGAAAAACTTCAAGCCCATTATGCCGCAGGCGGAAATACTCGATTGCATTTTAGTTGATTCAACTATTGCTGAAATTCAGGCAAAAGGATTTTACGATGTTGAGTTTACCTATTCAGCTGAATCTACTAATTACCAGGGCTACGTAATTATGGATTCTGCTTTTAATGTGCTTGAAATATGGAAAGATATTCCGCATAAAAAATTACCACCTGCTATAGATAAACAAATACAGGAAAACTTTAAGAACTACACTTTTTCACAGCAGCAAAGCAGCATGATGGTAAAAGAAAAAGACCAGACTACTTATTTTATATCCTTACTTGCACCTATAAGCGGAGAAACCAATTGGCTTTTCTTTAACGATAAAGGGCAACTCATAAGAAAAGAATCTCACAGCTGGAAAACAGCCGGTTTATAATTTATGGTAACTTATTAGTCACTTATGCGTATCAGAATTCTGGATTTGAAAAACCGCACATTCATTTTATGAAGAAAATATTCCTGTTACTATTATCATTACCATTTTGTTCTGCCATGGCGCAAACCGATTCAGTTGCCGTACCAGCATCGGTAAGGGCAACATTTGCTGCCACCTATCCTAACGCCACAGGCGTGCATTGGCGCAGAACCAATTCTTTCAGCAAAGAGAACTTAAAGTATGTATACCGGGTTAAATTCCGTAATGGCGATTATATAGTAAGTGCTGCCACCGATTCTACAGGTAGCCGTTTTGCCGAATTTTTGAAAGAAGATTATCTGCCCGAAGGGCTGTGGGTAAAATTCATGTCGGTATTACCGGGTGCGGAAATAAGAGATTGCAGTACGGGTAACCTCGGCAAGGTTGTTATGCCAAAAGGTGGACACTACTCCGTTTTGTTTACCTATACCGATTCGCTGAACTACGATGGTGGAGCCATATTCGATTCGCTTTTTAACTTGCTCGAGGTGTGGAAAGATATACCTCATGCAAAACTGCCTACACCTGCTTCAAAACTGGTTGCCGAATATTTTAAACATTGCTCCTACTCTCCCGAGGAAGGCAGCATGATCATCCAGGAAAATGGACACACCAGCTATTTTGTGTCCTTAGATATGGAAAAGAACCAGGGTTCGTACTGGTTGTTCTTTAACGAAAAGGGCGAGATCCTTAAGAAGGAAGTCCATAAGTGGAAGACAATTGGGCTGTAAATACAGTCGTTAGTCGTCAGTAAACAGTGGTCAGTCATACTGAGCCTGTCGAAGTATCTTCCTATTAAAATCCATTCTTAATTTCATTTGGGCGTTCCCCTACGGGTCGGGCTATCCGCTGCAAGTCCTCGCTGCGCTGTGGGCTTTACGCTACTATCCCTAACGCGACTCCGCTCGTCAGTTTGTGCTTTTCCAAAGTGTTTTCTAATGACTCTCAACTAACCCCTGGCGACCATTTAATACTTGCATATAACTGCATATAATTGCAGTTTTTAAGCAATCATTTTTTCAAATTATTTGATTTTCAATTGAATATGCTTTTTGTCAATAAAGCTTTGCAATTGTCATTATTTAAGCCCTCATTTTCAGCGTATTAACTGCAAATTGTCACAATTTGTGTCAATTTTCATTTTTGCACTCTTACCCTATTTGGCCATGCAAAACCTGAGAGCATTTATCCACAATTTATTTCAAAGAACTAAAGCAATAGCAAGCACTAACAATGCAAAGTTATAATGGGTGTTTCTTTAAGAAAAGGGAAAAGTGCGGCAGTTATT
>JABCZY010000017.1:13659-31084 GCA_013289395.1 Bacteroidota bacterium | reverse complement strand
GGAGAAATATACGATGCTGGCGAAAGTTCAAAAGCAACTACTACCGTTAATACTATACAAATTCCGGTGATATTCCGCTTTATGGCTGGTAACGGTGCCTATTTTGGTTTGGGCCCCCAAATTGACCTGGTTTCAAATGCAAATTACTCTGCTACATATAAAGGTGGGCCGCAACAATCAGTGAGCAATGATGTTACCAAGACCTATGCAAGCAATCTCTTTTCAGCTGTGCTTTCATTTGGTAATAATATCCGCATATCACATTCTTTCTTTTTTAATATAAACCTGCGCTTTGCTTATAATTTTACAGATATGAAGGGCGTTGATGGGCTTGGACAAGATCTCAGCAATAGTAATCTTTATTCGGGTAATAATTCCTTCTACCCTGAACATCAAGCTACCAATTCCATTTCAGCATCTTTTGGGGTAGGATTGATATACCGTATCGGCCACGACTTTTAAAACATACACTATGCGTTTCACAGACATTCCATACAAGCGCCCTGATATTAGTGCGCTATCGGCAGGTTTTCGCTCACTTATTACCGATTTCAACTCAGCTGACCTTGCAAAGCAACAGCAGATTATTGATGAGATAAATAAATTGCGCAACCATTTCGAAACGATGTATTCGTTTGCCAGTATTCGGTATACCCAAGATACTTCGAATGCTCAATACCAGGAAGAGCAGGATTTTTTTGACGCTAATGAGCCTGCTTACACAGGGCTGGTAACTGAATTCTACAAAGCATTGACAGGATCGAAATATAAGGCAGAGTTGCAGAAAAAGTTCGGCAGGCAATTGTTCAGTATTGCTGAAATGAAATTGAAAACCTTTTCACCTGAGGTAGAAGCTGACCTGGTTCAGGAAAATAAACTCAGTAGTGAATACACTAAGCTTATTGCATCGGCACATATTCAATTTGATGGAAAGGAGTTGAGCTTATCAGAACTTTCACCGTACCTTACTTCATCAGACAGAGATACAAGAAAGAACTCAAACATTGCCAAGTACAAATTCTTTACGGAGAAATCTCCTGAGCTCGATCGCATATATGATGAGTTAGTTAAGCAGCGCACGGCGGTTGCACGTAATCTGGGCTTCAACACATTTACTGAACTTGCTTATATGCGCCTTATGCGTGGCGATTACAATGCAAGTATGGTGAAGGGCTATCGCGAACAGATCCGCCAATATGTAGTGCCGCTGGTAACTGAATTAAGAAAGAAACAAGCTAAGCGTCTTGGTTTGGATAGTTTGAAATATTACGATGAGTCGCTTTTATTTAAGGGTGGGAACGCAAAACCAAAAGGAGATGAAAAGTGGATTGTTGGTAAGGCAAAGCAAATGTATAATGAGCTTTCACCAAAAACATCAGAGTTCTTCGATTATATGATGAACAATGAGTTGATGGATCTGATGTCGCGTAAAAATAAGGCAGCAGGTGGTTATTGCACTTTTTTAAATGATTATAAAAGCCCATTCATTTTTGCCAACTTTAACGGCACCATGCATGATGTGGTGGTGCTAACACATGAAGTAGGCCATGCCTTCCAGGGGTATTCAAGCCGCAATTATAATGTGCCTGAATATTATTTCCCTACCTACGAAGCTTGCGAAATACATTCTATGAGTATGGAGTTTTTGACCTGGCCATGGATGAAATTATTCTTTGAGGAGGGCACAGATAAATTTTTGTTTGAACATTTGTGCGGTGCATTGCAGTTTTTGCCATATGGTGTAACGGTTGATGAGTTTCAGCACTGGGTATATGATAATCCTGATGCAACACCTGCTGAAAGAAAAGCACAATGGAGAACTATTGAAAAGAAATATTTGCCACACCGTGATTACGACGATAATAAGTTTTTACAAGAAGGTGGATTCTGGCAACAACAGGGACACATATACCAAAGCCCATTCTATTATATAGATTATACACTTGCACAGGTTTGTGCACTGCAGTTCTGGAAACGTGCTAATGACGATAGAAAATCAGCGTTGGAAGATTATCAAACACTTTGCAACGCCGGTGGAAGCCAATCGTTTTTGGAATTGGTTAAAGTGGCCAAACTGAAATCGCCGTTTGAAGAAGGCTGCCTGGAAAATATAACGGCTGAGGCAAGTAAGTGGATACACGCTATAGACGATACTAAGCTGAACTAAAGCGCGTCGGCAACTATAAAAGTACTTCCACCTACAAATACAAGGTCATCTTTAGCTGCATTTTTGCGCGCTGCATTCAATGCTTCTTTTACGGTAGAAAAACATTCTCCTTTGAGGTTATACTTCGCCGCAATGCCTGCCAGCTCTTTTTCATTTAATGCCCTTGGAATATTTGCCTTGCAGAAGTAGTATGTAGCATCTATGGGTAAAAGCTTCAACACAGAATCAGGTTCTTTATCGTTTACCATACCAAATACAAAATGCAAATGCTTGTGCGGCGTAGTTTGTATTTGCGCCATTACCTCTTTAATGCCTGCAGTATTGTGTCCGGTATCTGCTATAGTTAATGGGTTTTGAGAAAGCGTTTGCCATCTGCCTAATAAACCTGTTTGTGAAACTACTTTGGCAATTCCATCTCTGGAATTGTCCTCAGTTATTTTATAGCCTGATTCATTCAGCACATCAACTGTTGCGAGTAGGGTGCAGATGTTCTTTTGCTGGTAATATCCGTTAAGTTCCGATCTTAAATTTTGTAAATGTTGTTTGCCATTTTTCAGGATATCAATACTGAGATATAGCTTTCCATTCTCCTCGGTTTGTTTCGGATTTATTGCTTTGTAAATTGAATCGGCAAAATAAATAGGGGAGTGGTTCTCTTTTGCTTTATTTTCAAATACAGGTTCTGTTTCTGTTTGTGTTTCACCAATAACAACAGGCGTATTGGGTTTAATAATACCTGCTTTTTCGGCGGCTATTAAGGGAAGCGTATTTCCTAATAAAGCCATATGGTCGAAACTTATGTTGGTTATTACAGATACAATCGGTGAAACAATATTCGTTGAATCTAAGCGTCCACCCAGGCCTGTTTCAATTACTGCAATTTCGCAATGTTGCTTTGCAAAATACCAAAAGGTCATGGCTACGCTCAATTCAAAAAAAGAACAATCTATTTGTTCTGTAATAGCTTTGTGTTCATTTACAAAATCTATCACATCCTGCTCAGACATAGGGATGCCGTTTGTCTTAATTCGTTCCCGGAAATCTTTAAGATGCGGAGATGTATGTAAACCCACATTTTTATAACCTGCGCTTTGTAGTACCGATGCTAAATAGTGCGAGGTAGAACCTTTACCATTTGTACCCGCAATATGTATTGATTTGAATTTCTGTTGAGGGTTATCAAGTGCATTACAAAGTGCAATGATATTGTCTAAACT
Source organism: Bacteroidota bacterium (assembly GCA_013289395.1). GTDB lineage: Bacteria > Bacteroidota > Bacteroidia > JABEUT01 > JABEUT01 > JABEUT01. Next base: position 27,700 of record JABCZY010000017.1, on the reverse strand, counting down.
GGCTTTATAGGCAGCAGGGCCAATGCGCTGAAAAACAGGTAAGCGTGCATACAGGTAGTCAATAACTTCGCCGTATGTATTCATATTGTATCTTAACGGAATATGCCGGTAAACTTCTCTCCGGCGGCATTTATCCAGCCCCTGAACATAGATGAAGTATTGAACGGAGCAGATATATTTCCTTGTGCATCTATCGAAACAAGTCCGCCTTCACCACCTAACAGCGCAACTTTTTTCATTGCCTCGGCAGTGGCCTGCGCCAATGTCATGCCCCTGTATTCCATAAGTGCAGATATATCGTAAGCCACCACATTGCGAATAAAGTATTCACCTTCACCAGTGCATGAAACAGCACAGGTTTTATTATTAGCATAAGTACCTGCACCAATAATAGGTGAATCGCCCACACGGCCAAATTTTTTATTGTTCACGCCGCCGGTTGATGTAGCTGCTGCAATATTTCCCTCTTTATCTACCGCTACTGCACCAACGGTACCAAATTTCTTTGTCCCTGCTGGCATTCCATCACCCGACCATGAATAATCTACATCGTTATTTTTTGTTGCCACCCATTGTGCATGGCGCTCTTCATCATAAAAGTACGAAGAGTCCACTATTTCAAGGCCACTTTCTTTTGCAAATTTCTCTGCGCCATTGCTGGCAAGCAACACATGCTTTGTTTTTTCCATTACTGCACGTGCGCACGATATAGGATTACGTATAGTATGTACTTCTGCAATTGCACCGGCCTTCAATGTTTTGCCGTTCATAATGGCGGCATCCATTTCATTTACACCATCGTTGTTGAACACCGAACCTTTTCCGGCATTAAACAAAGGGCTGTCCTCAAGTACACGCACAGCTGCCTCCACCGCATCAACGGCAGAGCCATCTTTACTCAGGATACTGTATCCTAATTCCAATGCTTCCGTAAGTTTTTCGTGGTATGCTTTTTCTTTTTCGGGCGACACGGTTCCTGTCATCAGGCTACCTGCACCGCCATGTATCGCTATTGCGTAATTTCCCATATTTTATATAAAAAACTATAAAACTAAAAGCTGCTCAAAAGTAGGAAATTTTATCGCAGCAGATTTGTATTTTCGTGTCGTGAAAAAAATATTTCTCCTCTTTCAATATCTTCAATACAAGCTTAAGGCCAAAAACCTGCATGGTACTCATTCCGCCTTTGTATATGAGTTCTATCAAAAGGTAATTCAGGGTGACAGAGAGTTCTACGATTTTGCGCCTATTGATCATTTGCGGAGAAAGCTACTGCATTCTGACGAAACTATTGAAGTTAATGATTATGGAGCAGGTGCAAAGCGCAATGTTAAACGCAGGGTGAAGGATATTGCTGCCCGTTCGGCTATACCTGCAAAAGAGGGTAGGATGTTATTCCGACTTGTGAATTTTATTCAGCCAAGCATAATGCTTGAAATAGGTACCTCACTAGGCATTAGCACCTTGTATCAGGCTAGGGCTTGCCCCGATGCACATATGGTAACCATGGAAGGAAGCCCTAAAACAGCTGAGATAGCAACGGATAATTTCAGGTTACTGCATGCAAACCATATTAAACAGGTAACGGGTAATTTCGATGAAACCTTGCCTGATGTTTTGAAAAATATCAGCTCATTAGATTATGTGTTCTTCGATGGCAATCACCGTAAAGAGCCTACTATCAGTTATTTCAGGCAGTGTCTGTCACTGGCTTCTGATAAAGCTGTGTTTGTGTTCGATGATATTCGCTGGTCGGCTGAAATGTATGAGGCCTGGCAGGAAATTATTAGGGAGCCTTCCGCTACCGTTACCATCGATTTATTTTCTTGTGGCTTGGTGTTCTTTCGTAAGGGCCAGGTAAAGCAGCATTTTACGTTGAAGTTTTAGTTCTTTTTAATTTCTTGGGTTTTCATGCGGGGCGGCTTTTGAGCCCTGCTTGCCTGTCTTTTCTATACTCGCATAATTTGCAGCTAACCCGCGCCCACCTTTTGCCTAGCTCATGTATTTCGCGTTAGGGATAGCAGCGTAAAGCCCACAGCCGACCATAGGAGGCGAGGACTTGCAGCGTATAGCCCGACCCGAAGGGGAACGCCCATATCATTGATTAAAAATTGAGAAATAAAGCTCAGGTGTATGTTAGAAGCAAAGAGGCTATTTTTGGTATATTCGCATATTATTAGGCTATGGAAAACATAATTGAGCTAAAGCAGATAAGTAAAGTATACAAAATGGGAACAGAGACCATTAATGCTCTCCGTTCTGTTAGCCTAACCATTAAAAAGAACGAATACGTTGCACTGATGGGGCCATCGGGCTCAGGTAAATCAACATTAATGAATGTGCTCGGTTGCCTTGATACACCCACAAGCGGAAAGTACATACTGAACAATATTGAAGTGGACAAAATGCTCGATAACGACCTTGCAGAAGTTCGTAACAAGCAGATCGGTTTTGTATTTCAGACTTTTAATTTGTTGCCCCGTTCAACTGCATTAGATAACGTAATGTTACCGATGGTATATGCAGGTACAGGTAAGGTTGCGCGAAAGATACGCGCAGAAGAAGTGCTTGAACAAGTGGGATTGAAGGGTCGTATGACGCACAAGCCAAACGAATTATCAGGCGGGCAACGTCAACGTGTGGCGGTAGCCAGGGCTTTAGTAAATAACCCTGCCATAATACTTGCCGATGAACCAACGGGTAACCTAGATTCTAAAACATCCGTGGAAATTATGGGATTGTTCGAGGATATTCATAAAAAGGGAAATACTATAATTCTTGTAACGCACGAAGAAGATATTGCCCGTTACGCGCACCGAATAGTTCGTTTGAAAGATGGTTCTATTGAATCTGATGAGGTAAATGCGTCGCCGATTCTGGCGAATGCTTAATTTTTCCTATCCTTGGGGCGAATAATTAGCCTTAGCGACTGATCGTAGGTAATGTAGTTCCATACCCAGTTTATAAATATCATTAGCCTGTTCTTTATTCCTACTATCGACATAAGGTGGATGAACATCCATACCAGCCATGCAAAGAAGCCCTGGAATTTGAAATTAGGCAGATCGACTACTGCAAGGTTCTTTCCCACAGTTGCCATCGAGCCCAGATCTTTGTAATGAAAAGGTGTAAGTGGTTTATTGTGAATTTTGTTTAACAGATTTTTTGCAAGCAGTTCAGCTTGTTGTATGGCCGGTTGTGCAACCTGTGGGTGGCCATTAGGATACTTTTCTTCCACCATCATTGCAATATCACCAATGGCATAAATGTTATCGGTGCCTTCCGCTTTACTATAGGCATCTACTTTTATTCTGTTCTTAGGTGCAAGTGCTTCAGCAGGAATTCCTTCTAACTTATTGCCTGTTACACCGGCTGCCCATACCAACATGCGTGAGTTGATTATGCTGCCATCGGCCAATGTTACGGTTCGGCCATCGTAATCTTTTACACTTATGCCCGTGCGGATGTGCACTCCCAATTTCTGCAAATACTGTGTGGCTTTTTTCGATGCAATATCCGACATGCTGTTCAATACCCTTGGAGATGATTCCACAAGTGAAACCTGCATGTAATCGAAATTAAGTTCAGGATAATCTTTTGGCAGAATGTGTTTTTTCATTTCCGCCATAGTGCCGGAAACTTCAACACCGGTTGGCCCTCCGCCAACCACCACAATATTCATCAATGCCTTTTGTTCTTCTTTATCTTCGGTGCCAATTGCCAGTTCGTAGTTCTCTAATATCTTATTCCGTATGCCTAATGCCTCACTAACCGATTTCATGGGCATAGCATGCGCCATTATTTTCTGGTTGCCGAAAAAGTTAGTGTCAGCGCCTATTGCAAGCACAAGAAAATCATAGTTGATCCTTCCTATGCCTGTATTAATATAATTTTCTTTTGTGTTTACCGAATTTACTTCGGTAATGCGGATGTGCATATGCTTTTCACCCTGAAATGCTTTACGAAAAGGAAATGCAATGGCACTCGGTTCAAGCCCTGCTGTAGCTACTTGGTAAAACAAAGGTTGAAACTGGTGATAATTATTCCTATCAATCAATACAACCTGGAAATCTTTTTTTGAAAGCGATTTAGCAAGCTTTAATCCGCCAAAACCTCCACCTATTATAACAACCCGCTTAAGATCTGTTTCTTCGATGTTAGCTTTCATGTATGCTCAATATTGTATAGGCGGAATATGAGAAGCCATTAATTCAGCATTAATGATCACCAGGGACTTCTTTACATCCAGCCACCTGCCCCACATAATTGTATAAGCAAACTGAGTTATTTTAACTGACTCGGAATACTGTATTGCTGGCGCTACATCTGCATTTTGTATGCCATCGAATAATACTCTTAGTTTTCCATCAATGCTCGCCATATTAACTTTATTACACCTTACTGAAAATGCTTTTAAGGTATCTAACACAGAGCCGGTTGTTTTTTCTATCAATGGCTTTAGCTGTTTCTGAATGGCTGTAAGTTGTTTTAATGCAATTATAGTATTGCTTCTGTCGATGTAACATATAGATGACAGATTGAATTGATGACGCAATCCGTCTATAGAGGTTTTTACTCTCGGGTCCATTTTAACCGTCAACGTTTGCGAGTATGCTTTTCCACCTGTTGTTAAGGTTACAGTATACTTGCCGGGCATTACCCATGGTGCAGAAGGTTGTGGGGCGGTTTCACCAACTACTGCGGAAATAGGATACTCGGCAGGGACATTGAGAGGTGCAAAACGAAGGTCCCATAAAAAACGGTGTGAGCCGGAATCAGCTGAAAGTATTTGCTGTGGCCTTACCCAATAAAGCGGAATATTAACATCGGGTATTTTATACATAGTATCCTTACTGCTGAAATGCCTTACCACTTTACCCTCAGAATCAGTAATATCTAGCGTAACTTCACCACTGGCATTTGATGCTAAGTAATAATCAATAATTGCACCATCAGGCGGATTTTGCCCTGCAGGTTCATCGGCTGGCATTGGTGTATCAGGGTACATGTCCCACCGTACACGGTAAGCAGGTTCAGGGCTGTAAAGCATTACATTTTGGTGCAGGGCCTCGGCTGTGAGTTGCCTGAGTGGAGTAATATCATCCAATATCCAGAACGACCGACCATGTGTTGCAACACACAGGTCATTGTCTTTTATAATAAGGTCGCGTATAGATGTAGCAGGCATATTCATTCGCAATGACTGCCAATGTCCGCCATTATCGAACGATACGTATACTGCTCTTTCAGAACCGGCGAATAAAAGCCCTTTTTTTATTGGGTCTTCTTTCACAACATTAATAGGATCATTAGGTAATCCATTTACAATCTCTTTCCACGATTTGCCACAATCATTAGTCATGTAAATATGTGGGCGAAGATCATCGAGCTTAGAAGAGTTTACAGCTGCATATGCACAATTCAAATCGGTATGGCTTGCATCCATCAGGCAAATTTTACTCCAGCAAGGTAATCCTTCAGGGGTTACGTTGTTCCACGTTTTGCCACCATCACGGGTTACCTGTATATACCCATCATCGGTACCGGCCCAAATAGTATTACTATCTACAGGTGAGGGAGCAAGTGTGTAAATAACGCCTCGCCTTGCTTGTGTTTTCAATGAATCCGCACCATATACACCCATACTTGGAGGCACATCGTAACTATTCCTGGTAAGGTCAGGGCTAATGGTTTGCCATGAATTTCCACCATCGTGTGTTTTGAAAATTACGTTGCCTGCAAAATACAGAGTGCGGTTATCTATAGGTGAAAACACAATTGGAGCTGTACGTAAAAAACGGTATTTGCTCGACTTGGTAGGGTCAGGAGAAATGTCCTGCACTTGCCCTGTGCGTTTATCATACCGAGTAATTTTTCCACCATAAATAATATTTGGATCCATCGGGTCGGCAACTACATAGCCATATTCTTCTGCATCTACCGGGTGCCAGTCGCGCATGGTAACACCTCCGTCATTTCCACGCGATGCAATTCCAACCGAACCACTTTCTTGCTGGCCGCTATATAAGTTATACGGGAATGCATTATCAGCACTTACATGATATAACTGTGCAGTAGGTTGGTTATACCACGAGCTCCATGTTTCGCCTCCATTTACAGTTACCGCTGCACCTTGGTCACCTGCAAGCAGCATTATGTTTGAGTTATTCGGATTGATCCAAAGCCTGTGGTAATCATCGCCACCGGGTGCACCTTTAAAGCCGGTCCATGTTTTACCACCATCAACCGATTTCCATACCACAACATTTACATCATATACGATATCAGCATTTTTCGGGTCAATTTTTATTTCAGCAAAGTCATCACCCCTGTCCCATAAGCGTATATCTGAACTTAGTTTTTTCCATGTGGTACCTGCATCATCACTCCGATAAACTCCTCCACTATCTTTTGAATAAACAGTTGCATATAGTCGATTGTGATTACTTGGAGCAATACCAAAACCAATTCTTCCCAGCCCTTCTTCACCGGTTGGTAAACCCGCTGTGAGCTTTTTCCATGTGGTACCACCATCTTCCGATTTGTATAAACCACTGTTAGGGCCCGCTAAATACCCATTCTCCCATGGCGCATTTCGGGCCATCCACATATCTGCATATACTATTTTAGTATTGGCAGGGTCAATGGTAACCTGCACAGCCCCAGTATTTTCATCAACATATAAAACTTTTTCCCAATTCTTTCCTCCATCTGTAGTGCGGTAAACTCCCCGTTCAGCATTCGCTCCATACGGATGACCAAGTACTGCAACAAAAATTTTGTTCTCATCTTTCGGATCAACTGCAAGCCCGCCAATTTGCTGCCCATCTGTTAGGCCAAGGTGTGTCCATGTTTTTCCTCCATCAGTCGATTTATACATGCCATCGCCAACAGAAAGGTCGGGGCGTTGAATTCCCTCACCACTACCCACATAAATTACACTAGGGTTTGAAGGTGCAACGGCCACATCGCCTATTGAACCGGTTGGCTGATCGTCGAATATCGGATTCCATGTTCTGCCTGCATCATTTGTTTTCCATACGCCACCATCATTCACACCAATGTAAAACACATTTGGCTGGTCGGTAATACCGCAAGCACCTACTGTACGGCCACCACGATAGGGGCCAATCATTCGCCACTTCATACAATTGAAGAGTGAAGGATTATAGGTTTGTGCTGATAGGTCTGTGAGGATTGCGCAAAGGAATAGCGCAACCAGGTAACGGAATTTTACAATTCTCATAAATAATGATTTACCAATAATTACTCAAAAATAGCAAGTTTGTCGGGAGTGCTTGCTTTAAATTGAAAATCTATTGGTATTGACCACTAATAATAGGCTAATCAGTCAATAAGATCTTCCCATTACTGAATATTTTACCCTCGCAACTAAAAGTATAAAAGTAGGTACCCGGTAACAGGTTCCCTTTTTCTATCGTTACAGTATTTTCATTCGATATGTTTTCACGTGTAAAAATGTTTTTACCGGTTACATCATATAGGGTAAGTGACACCTTATTTATTTTCAAACCTTCGGGAATATTAAATGAAGTTGATTGTGTAAACGGATTTGGATAAGCTTTAATGGTATAACTGTTTTGAATAATGCCGGGTATGCTGGTAACCATATCTCCGTTTTTATCAGTTTTTATAAGAAGTTCATCATAATCTCCTGATGCTTTACTGCTGCTGCCTATAATTACGTACCCACTATCGGCACATTGCTTGATAGAACCGTTTACCTGATCATATTGATCACCATAGGTTTGCATCCATTGCTGGTTACCGGCAGAATCAATTTTTACTACATATACATCAGCCCCGCCTGCACCGTAACTCTTGGTTTGGCCACTAAGAATGTAGCCACCATCTATTGTGGGTTCAATGTGGTTAAACCTATCTTGTTTTGTGCCTCCGTATGTTTTTGCCCAGACTGTATTTCCTTCCGCATCTGTTCTTATAACATACCCGTCGTCATCTCCTGCACCAAAACTGTGGGTATAGCCGGCAATAATAAAACCACCATCAGGGGTAATAACCATACTATAAGCCTCATCATTGCTATCACCACCATAGGTCTTTAGCCATCTCAAGTTCCCATTCTTATCTGTTCTTCCCAATATCATATCCATATTATTATAGGCATACCCTGCACTATAACCGGTAAATACATAACCGCTATCGGCAGTTTGGCATACGTAATAGCCCATTGATGAAACGGCAGTACCATAATGTTTTGTCCAAAGCGTATCGCCATTTATATCCGTCTTTACCATATATACCCAACCCGTAGAATCAGATTCCGTGCCATGATAACCAATTAAAATGTAGCCATTATCATTAGTGAAATTGAAAGAGCTCGTTACTTCACTTAAAGCAGTTCCGTAGGTATTCATCCACATTAATTTGCCGGTGGAATCTAATTTAAACATCCAGCCATCACAGTCTCCATGACCAAAACTTTCTGTATGCCCTGATACTAAATACCCTCCGTCAGGAGCAATGCGTACGGTATAACCATAATCATTTAGCGGACCGCCTAATTCTTCTGTCCAGAGTGTATCTCCATCTGCATTAACCCTTATCATATACGCATCTTCTTCACCATGCCCATAGCTGCTTGTCCGGCCTGATGTTATATATCCTCCGTCGTTAAGCTGGCATACACTTTGGCCTAATTCCCATGTATATCCTCCATATGTTTTTTGAAATGTGGGTGTTTGTGCATCGAGTATAGTGGCAATAAAAAATGACACACATAGTAGAATCAATTTTTGCATTGTGATAGATTTAGCGGTTAAGAATAGATACATAACGGTAAAATTCCCGCCTTAGTATACGATGATTCTTATTTATTCAGGATAAGTGATTTCCTGATCTTCTTATTCAAAGGCTCTGAATAGAAACGGGAAATAACATAAGCCACTAAAGCAGATGCACTAAAGAAAACGAGTAACCATACTAGTTTTGTATGATCCGGTAATTGATCGCGACTAAGCCATGAACGCATTAAGGCAAGTATAATTATGTGAAATAAGTAAAGCTCATAGCTCTTTCTGCCGAACCAGCATACAATGCCTGCCAGTCTGTTTGAAACTAATCGTATTGGCTTTTTATGGTAGGTAACTATAAGCAATACTGCAGTACAAATCGACATAATTGATATTCCAAAAACAACATTAGCATTTATGCCCTCATAGAAATAGACAAACACCATTACCATACCAGCAAGTAAGGCAGCCAACTTCGCAAGCGTACCCTGGAACCGGAAACGTTTTACTAAAACAGCAGAAATGCACCCTAATGCGATGCCATCGAAGCATGACCAGTACCCGTAGAGTGAGATTATTTCATCATCGGCATGTAAGTGCCTGTATATAGGTGCCCAAATTATTAATGCAATCCAGATGGGGATAATGAATTGTGTTTTCTTAAAAAAGATACATATCAAAGGAAATGCAAAATAGAAAACCTCTTCTACTGATAATGACCAAAGAATGTTGATACAATAATTAAAGTAGCCTGCACTTTGCATAAGTATATTATGCCAGCATGTTACAACAGATAATACTGTGGTGAACATTGACACATTTGCCTTGGCGCTGTTCTGAAAAATAGTTAATGGTGTTTGCGCTAATAGAACAACAAGCAGAAGCACCAATATCATACTTGGAAAAATGCGGGCAAAGCGCATAACATAAAAGTTGCGGATATTTATTTTACTCAAGCTACCATATCGATCAAGCGAGCGTGAAGTAATAAGGAAGCCCGAAATAACGAAGAACATAACTACACCGTAGTTACCGTTATACAAGCCATCTAATACTACGTTTGGCAATATAGTGCCAAGGAAACTATGGCGCAGATGGTAAGCCAGATTAAAATGCAGAACGAGTACAAGAATTATCGATACTCCTCTCAGGAAATCAATATACAGGTTATGGGAATTGTCAACAGTTCTCTTAATTCCCTCCGCCTCCGCCATTATCACCACTATCGGTTGAGAATTTTCGTAAGAAAATGGTCTTCTTATTCGAGGTAGAAACGTTGAAAGTATACTTACCTTTATCGGTCTTGGTTTCTCTCTTATCTGGTTTAAGTGATGAAATTGCAGTCAGGAAATCATTGTTCGACGACATTACCTGCATAAACCCATTTACATAGTTGAAATAATACCAATGCTGAGGGTCAAGCTCTATATACATGTTTATTTCATCGGCACCACGGTGCTTCTTGAATTCTATCTTGCCATCGCAAAGTTTATTTACAAATGTCTTGCCAACGCTTCCAACGCCAATTTTTCCGTCAGAAACATATGAACGTGTTTGGTTGTTCCACTTCATGTTCAGCTGGCTGAAGAATAACTGAGATTGTATTTCCTTAGGTATTTTTTTGGCTGTTCCGTAAAGTGTTAACTGTGTAATGAATTTATCAGCTACATCTTTACCCATCAACTGGCGCAGGTTCTTCTGCACATCTTTATTGGTAACGTCAATCGGTTTCAGGCTGCCCATATTTGTGAAGTCTGTTGCCATTTTATCCAATGCACCATCATCAAAGAAGAAGTTGAGCATCACCATTATTTTAGCTTCTACTGAATCACGCACTAAATAATCGGTCATGGTACCAACTGTTTGCATATCTACGTTACCATAATCAGGGCCAAGGTTCAGCACACCTTCAGCTGTTTCAATGCAACGACGGGTATCAAGGCTTACATAATTACCAGGCAGTGATTGCTCTATCAACTTTTCAGTACTTGATATTCTGTACTCTTGTGATGGTTTATCAAATGCAAGGTAACCGCTATCAATAAGTATTACATTGTCTTTTTTACCATTTACAATCGGCGACAGGAATGCGCCATACATATGCATTGAATCGGTTACTGCCAAAATCGGCGACGCAGCCAGTGCTATGTTGCTTTCGTTAACCGGGTGGCTTACAATGGGTATCTCTACGTTGTTCGGATCGATCTGCGAAGCAAACTTTACATAGGCTATCTTCAGTTCATTACACTGGTGCATAATGCGTGCTTCACCATCAAAGTACAGGAATGGATTGGTTGCCTTTAAAGTTACATTACCCTTATAGCTGAAATTAGGGCTCAGGTTAAAGTGAGCTGAGTCGTTGATAGTAGTATTCGCAACTGTTTGGTGAGTTGTATCAACGTGAATGTTGTTGAAGTATATAGATTTCTTATTCTTTATTTCATCTACATAATCATAGTATCCTGAACCACTATATGCTTTGCGTGATGTAATACTCAGGTCGGCATTATACAAATGATGGTATTTGGTAACGGTGTTGGCAAGTATTTCTGCCCGTATCAAAGGCTCCATTACAGCTTTTTCATGTATAAGCACCTTACCACTGTCAGGTGTAATTTGTGCATCGGCTACATTGATAAAAGGAACATTATGTGCCCTAATTAATAAGTCTTTTAAGCTGAATTGGGCAGAAGGAGCAATGAATTGTAAGGAATCCTGCTTAGGGTCAACAGAAATGAACTTGGCACCTGAGAATTGTAATTCTTTTCCTTGTACTTGAACGGTTTGTTTTTTGCTAGAGCTTAGTTCCAAGGCATCCTGGTCCATGAACCATTTGAACTCGTCCATAAATGCTATGTATTCATTTTCAACAAACTTAACTACCGAACCACCTCCGTTCGATTTAAACTCTCCCATTTTTTTTTCAAAGTCAATTTCTGAATTCATATTATTGGTTGCAAACGCTATACCTGAATTGTTTGTAGCTTCAAGGCTAAAGTCAGCTGTATCTGCCGTAAACCTGTGCTGGTAAAACTTCATAAGTTTCGATGTCATACTTGCTTTCAGGAAATCTATTTCACCATTACCCGATAACAGGTCAGGTGTCATGTCGAGCTTACCATGGAATATACTTTGGTTAGTATAACATATGAACGGATACTTAACGTCATTAACGTACATGTGGTCAAGCTTCGGCATCCAGTGTTCGTATACAGTATCAGCACTCATCGGAGGGAACTCAGGTGGCGATTTTTGTTCGTTAATGGTGTACTTATTGGCTGTTGCATTCATTGAATCAGGGTAGAATCGAAAATCGTTTGACTTGGAAACAGAAGTAACGTAATTAATAGTTCCATCACCCTTTAACCCCTGGTTACTCAGTTTCAGTTTACTGAATAATTTGCCTTTACCACCATACAGAGCAAGTCCATCTTCAGGTGCGTCGTGCACAAAACCCAGTGAGTAATCAGGTTGTAGCCTGAGTGTTTCGCGCATTTCAGGTACAATGTCAGCAGATGCGAAAGTTCCGGCAAAGTGTAAGCCGGCATTCGTAAACCTGTTCAAGCTATCAATAATAAAGGGATCAAGCTTAAAGTAAAAGTTATCTTTTTTGTATATACCACCTTGCACTGTTTTCTTGTTATAGAAAACGAATGAGTTGGTATCACTGGTAAGTATAGGATATTGATGATAAGGTTTTATACCTGATTTATTGAAAGGCTGATCGAGCGCTATTTCACCACTTACGTGCTCAATTACGCTCTTTACCGGAACAAGTGTTTTCTGACCCTGCGAGTTTGCCGTAAAGGATTCTGCCTGAATACGAATGGAGTCCGTCATATTCATTTTGATCTTGAAGTCATTATAATTGAATTCAAAATGCTTGCCATAAAAATCGAAACGACCAGCATGCACATTACCACCAAACGTAGAGTTTCTGTTACGGTGCAGAACAACCTGCTGATCTTTCGGGTATATATATACGTTCTCGGAATCACTTACTATAATAACCTTTACACCTTGCAGGGTAATATCGTTGGTCAACAGATCCATAATGCCATTATCCACACCTCTGCCCGGATTTTCAGAGTGGTAGTCAAGTACGTCGTAGTCGGTTTTCTGGTTCTTATCACTGATAAAACGGTTCAACCTGTCCTGCACATGCACCATATCGCTAGGTATATCATACATCAATAACCCCACTGTTGCTAGTTTCATAATAACTGGGCGTATATCGTCCGAGGTAGTATGCATATAGCTTGCTATATCACTTACCAGAAAGTCGTGACCTTGTGCAGCCTTAGAATATTGAGCAATCATCATAATACTATTCGACCCGTTGGCTGTGAATTTGTCAAACAGTTCGGGCCTGAAAAAATCAGCTGATTCAAAATCGGCCACACTCTGCGATGCACCTTCCAGCATACGGAATTCCATTTTAGGTTGGTCAGTATTCCATGAAAGCTCTTCAAAGAACATATTTACCTTATGGTATGAATCGAAATAAGGTGTTTGAGAAAGGCCCTGGTCAGAACGAATGAGTGAAAGATGCTTTTTTGCAATGTTATACACCACTTGCACATCCGGGTGGTAGATGGAATCTGTATCGTTAATGTGTATTACAATGCTGGCATCATCAGCCATTATCTGGTCTTTGGTTATACCATATTCAGTTGAAGATGTAATAAGGTAAGGTTTGCCTGCACGTTTAAATATAAGCTGTGCTGGTTCCTGTGGAGTACCTGAACCTACAAAACGCCTTCCTCTCATGGAAAAACCACCATTATACGTTACATCATCTGTCAGGTTAGGTATTGCAAAACGTTTTCCGTACGATACAAAACGCGGATAGGTTTCTTTTCCATTTGCTTCAGAAACATCTCTTTCAATAACTTTTCCCTGCAATGGTTTATCGAAATAATTTTTGTTCCAGAAAATAACAGAATCAGCAACAAAGCCACCTTGTTTGCATACAACGGTATAGTTACTTAATTCACCATATACAGTATTAGCGTCAAGGCCCGTACGTACCCAATCTACTTTACCACCCTTGCCAACCCATACTCCTTTTAATGGATAGAAAACCCCGTTAGTACCATATACAACAACAGTATCGTTACGTTCGTTTGAACATTTCAGGTTAATGTTCGTAAAAATTACCTGAGGAACACTATCGCTTTTGAAAACAAAATTGCTTTTGTTTGCGCTCCATGAAATGGTTGGCGATTTGAACATCATATTTGAGCCGAATAAACTCTCACTCATAC
>JABCZY010000017.1:0-13649 GCA_013289395.1 Bacteroidota bacterium | reverse complement strand
GATTATTAAATGGCCTTAGCTTAACAAGTTTCTCAAGTGATGTCATCCATTGGTTAAACTGGTCTTGTGATAAGCCTGAGTTTACAAAATTAACCATGGCAGAAAGAAAAGTCTGGTACGAAGGGAATGCCGGAATTTTACGAGTCAGCATTTCGTTTGAAATAGTATAAGTGGCCTGTTTAAGGTACGATGCGTAAGCAGGGCTCTTCCATAGCACTATGAATTTTTTTAAAAAATCTTTCTCGTCAGCGTGTGATGACATGCTTGACTCCATATAGCTTTGCAGGTCACTTATAAATGCAACTGAATCCGGTGTGAATATTTTAATTTTCCCTTCCTGCGCATGGGCAAGGTTGAAACTGCAAATAAGAACTAAAACGAGAGAAAGTTTTTTTATCAGTTTCATTGAGGGAAGGAATGTATGATTTCTACAAATTCTTTTGCCTTTAGTGATGCGCCACCTATAAGGCCACCATCAACATCAGGGCATGCAAATAACTCAGCCGCGTTTTTTTCATTGCAGCTACCACCATATAAAATCGACATTTCCTGTGCCAACACCCTGCCATATTTGTTTTCGATAAGGGAACGGATAAAGCGGTGCATTTCCTGCGCCTGGGCCGATGTGGCGGTAAGTCCGGTACCTATAGCCCAAACAGGTTCGTATGCAATAACTACTTTTTTAAACTCATCGGGTATAAGATGGAATATGCTATCGTTTATCTGGGCTTCCACAACTTTGAAGTGTTCATTTGCCTCGCGCTTTTCTTTCGTTTCGCCCACACAGAATATGGGCTGCAGACCATGCTTAAGTGTAATATCTGTTTTCTTTTTCAACTCTTCGTGTGTTTCGTTGAAATAACTTCTGCGTTCAGAGTGGCCAATGATGATATAGTTTCCGCCAACAGATTTTATCATACCGGCGGAAATTTCACCTGTATATGCACCTGACTCTTCAGTAGAGCAATTTTGTGCACCTACAAATACATTCTTAAGGCCCTTTGTGGTTTCATAAAAATCGTGAATGTATAATGAAGGAGGGATGATGACTTTAAGTACGGCTTCTCCTTTTTTACTTTTAAATAACAGGTCCTTTATTTCGTAAAGCAAGGGTACCGATTCAGAATATGTTTTATTCATTTTCCAATTCCCTGCTACAATCTTTTTTCTCATTAGCGTATTTTATTTTAGCCTGATGCGCGGATCGAGTAATGCGTATATAATATCCACTATCATATTAATTATTACAAATAAAAGCGAGGTAACCAGCACTACGCCCATTACAACAGGCAGGTCGTACCGCTCAAGCGATTCTATTACTTCCTTGCCAATTCCATCCCATCCGAAAATGTATTCTACAAAAACAGCACCGGCTATTAAACTTGCAAACCAACCCGATATAGCTGTAACAACAGGGTTAAGCGCATTCTTTAAGGCATGCTTGCTTATTATTTTATTCAGTTTTAATCCCTTGGCAAATGCGGTACGTATATAATCGTGCGACAGCACTTCAAGCATTGATGCACGTGTAAGCTGTACTATAATTGCAAGTGGCCGTATGCCCAAAGTAAGTGCAGGTAAAATAAGATTCTTAAGGTCCAGGTATTGGCCTGTACCATCATCAGATATGGTATACAAATTCCCGACCGTATTTAACCCGGTGTACTTATGCAGTATGTGTCCGAATAACCAAGCAAATATTAAGCCAACAAAGAATGAAGGCCCTGCAAGCCCTAGTACCGATAGCACTACTGATATTTTATCGAAGATCGAATCTTTTAATAAAGCAGCAATAATACCTAAAAAGATACCTATAATAGAAGCAAACACTATGGCTGTAATAGCCAGTACTGCTGTATTAGGCAAGGTTGTCGCAATTATATCAGATACTTTTCTACGGCTCTGGTATGAACGCCTGAGGTAAGGATACTTCAATACCAGTACTTTGTTTTTCGATACCCTGAACAACTCTGTAAAGTGGCTATACTTAGTCGTGTCGAGGTAAACGGCGCTTTCTTTTTCCTTGTCGTTATATACTGAAATAGGAGAAAGATCATCGACATACATCAAGAACTGTGTGCTTAATGGCTTATCGAGCCCAAGGTCCTTGTTTATAATTTTAATGGCCTGTGCATCGGCATGCTGGCCCAGCATTAAACGAGCAGGGTCACCGGGCAAGGCATTAAATAAAAGAAACACCAGTGACAGTACCCCGATAAGTACCAGGAAACCGTAGAATATCCGCTTAATTATAAAGTTTATCACTATTTATGAAAGTATTGCACGTTTAAAGTCTTGTAGTCTGGTATTGAATGATAATGCCACATGGCAATTACTATTCCGTCTTTTATCATCATTACACCCGGGTTTGAACGTATCATGGTCCTTAACTGGGTGTCATCTGTATTATAGAAAAGATATTGAGCGTGGTTCTTTTCCTTGAATTTGTTTATATCGTCTTCGCCCGATGCAGTTAAGCAACTCACCCGCATGTGATTCTTCATAAAAGAGTTTGCCAGACCATTTAACTTTTCCTCTGTTTCTGCACTTTGGTTTGCTTCGGCAATTGACGATGAAATAATGAATAGGCTGTAGTTAGGGTCGCTTAACAAACTATCGGTACAATTAAATCCATCAAGGTTTACAATATTAAAGTCGTGTATTTTGGCTTCGACACCTTTTTTAATAACCTCGGTGCGGCTGCTTACATAGTCCCATTCGTTCTGGTAGTTCTCCGGAAACTTGTCGAACTCTTTTGTTTCTCCACTCTTTTTATTCTTCAAGGTATAGTAGTATTTCAACACATCGGGTATGCCACCTTTCATGTCGCGTTTAATATCGGTGCCTACTTTATACGGGCGGAAGTCTATCACCGGTAAATAGTTGTAGCAATACCAGGAGAACCATGCTGAGGCAGCAAAAAAGAGCACAATAATGCTTTTTTCAATAATACCTGAGAATGCGGGTAGATAATGCTTATGCCCTATTACAATAATAGCCAGGAGCCCTAATAACACAACATTTTTATAGAAAGATTGCCATGGTGTCATAGGTATAGCATCGCCAAAGCAACCACATTCGAGCACTTTGTTATAGTGTGCGGTATAAAAAGTAAGAAATGCGAAGAACAAGGTCATGAGAAAAACCAGCCACAGCGTAATTCTTTTCCATGTACCTATAAGCATTATTAAGCCTAATGTCATTTCAATTACAGATATAGAGCTGGCAAGCGGAAGAGAAAAGGGTATAGCCCATTTCCACCAAGGGCCAAATGCTTCAAAATACTCTTGTAATTTAATAGAGAACCCCATAGGGTCATCGGCTTTTACAAAGCCTGAAAAAATGAATAGTACGCCTAAAAGTAATTTCGATATCTGTACCAGTTTCTTCATAGTCTATACCGATTCAGTGAGTCGTATTAGTGCAAAAATAGCGTAATTCATAACGTCGTAATAGTTGGCATCAATGCCCTCAGATATAAGGGTTTTGCCTTTGTGGTCCTCAATTTGTTTTATGCGGTAAAGCTTCTGAAGTATTAAGTCTGTAAGGCTCGATACACGCATTTCTCTCCAAGCCTCGCCGTAGTCGTGATTCTTGTCCTGCATAAGCTGGCGGGCGTTCTTACTGTATCTGTCGAATAAACTTTCAATTTCCTGGGCCGGCATTTCAATAGGGGCATCTCCGCTAAGCGATAGCTGAATAAGGGCTATAACGGCGTAATTGTAAATACCAATAAAGTCGCCGCTTATATCTTCGTCAACCTTATGGGTGCCCTTTTCTTCAATACTGCGAATGCGGTTGGCTTTTATAAATATCTGATCGGTAATAGATGAAACTCTGAGTATGCGCCATGCGGTTCCATAGTCGTACATCTTTTTAACGAAAATGTTCTTGCAAGAGGTAACGGCTACATCAAATTGCGACAGAGTTTTTTGCATAAATGGCTAAAAGGTGTTCAAAGAACAAATATAACATTCGTTTTTGATTAATTTATATACAAAATGAGGTAAATAATTTATGCCTAAGGGTATGCATATTTGACCTACTTTTGAAGCCATTTATCGAACTATTTTAGCCATGGGAAAAAAGACAGAATTGAATATTACCGTAGAATTGGACGAAAACAACCTTCCAATCAATATGACATGGACATCGAGCGATGGTGACCAGAAAAGTACAAGCAAGGCGTTATTTTTATCGCTTTGGGATGAAAAAGAAAAGAATTCGATGCACCTGCACCTGTGGACCAAGGAAATGATGCTTGATGAAATGAAACAGTTTATGCATCAAACACTTTTGGCTGAAAGTGATACAATTAAACGTGCTATTGGCGACGAAAAACTCGCCAGTTCTTTATATGACTTTGCCCATGACTTTGCTTTAAAGGCAGGGATCTTGAAGAATGTAGAATAGTAAGAATATGCCCGTTCTCTAACAACCACTCAATTCAAGGAACATGATAATATTTGCTCCTGATGTGCCAATTTATAAAAAGCGTATAAAGGGTAGTCTACGAATACTTGGTCTTTCAATTATAATAGTGCTAATAATGTGTTTAACGGGCGATTTAATTCGAGGTAAAACGAAGATCGACCCCAATACTAATTGGGAAGCCATTTTTGGAACTGCATTAGGTTTTCTTTCAGTAATTACTCTTATAGGACTCTTAAGCCAAATATGGATTCTGCAATCAGTTGAGATTGACGAGAGAAGTAAAAAAGTAAGAGTCCGGATTTTTAGATTTGATAAAATAATTGATAAAGGGGAGTATGATATCAACGATAACCTCAAAGTATATGTTAATGCTATGAAGAAAGGAGGCGGAACGTATAATCTGGTATTTAAATATGGAAAGAAAAAAATATGGTCTGAAACTATTTCAGGAGGATTAATGAGGTTTTCCGGTTGGACCACTCAAATGTTTAAAGAGGTAGTTAATGCTATTGATAACCTACGATAGTAGCTCTACCTGTTAAACACTAAGCGCATTCCCTTTACCGATTCATCAAAGGTACCATTGTTGTAAACCATATTACCATTTACAAAGGTGTGCGTAACCTTTGCATGAAAGGTTTCACCTTCCATAGGTGCCCAATTACATTTATATAAAATGTTCGACTTATCTACTTTCCATGGACTGTTCAGGTCCACTAGGGTAAGGTCGGCATAATAGCCTTCGCGTATGTATCCTCGTTTTTCAATATGAAAGCAAGTGGCAGGTGCATGACACATTTTTTCTACAATGGTCTCTAATGAAATCCGGTTTGCTTGATGGAATTCCAGCATGGCAACCAGTGAGTGCTGCACCATGGGTGCACCCGAAGGACAACAGAAATACTCCTGTTCTTTTTCATGCGGGGTGTGTGGTGCATGGTCGGTAGCAATGGTATCAATATGATTATCGAGTAAGGCTTTCATTAAGCCGGTCCTGTCATTTTCTGTTTTAATAGCAGGATTCCATTTTATCCAGTTGCCTTTGTTGGCGTAATCTTTATCACTGAACCATAAGTGGTGTATGCAAACTTCGGCTGTAATGCGTTTCGTTTCCAGTGGCACTTTATTGGTAAACAAACTGGTTTCTTTAACTGTTGATACATGTACAATATGCAAGCGCGTATCGTACTTGCGTGCCAGTTCCACCGCATGTTGTGATGATATATAACAACATTCCTCGGTACGTATTTTCGGGTGACTATCGGGCGGAGGGTTCTCACCATATTTTTCCTTGAAAAGTTTTGAATTCTCTTCTATAATATGTTCATCCTCGCAATGTGCAGCAAGCAGGGTAGGGCATTGTGCAAAAAGCCCTTCAAGGGTTTCAGCATTATCTACACACATGTTTCCCGTCGATTGCCCCAGGTAAACTTTTACACCGCACACATTCTTCGGGTCGGTCTTTAATACCTCATCCAGGTTAGTGTTAGATGTACCCATATAGAACGAATAGTTGGCAAGGGCCTTATCTTTTGCAATACGAAACTTATCTTCTAATATTTCCTGGGTAAGCACAGCCGGAACAGTATTGGGCATATCCATAAACGATGTTACACCACCGGCCACAGCAGCTTTCGATTCAGAATAAATATCTGCTTTATGGGTCAGGCCCGGTTCGCGGAAATGAACATGTGTATCTATAATTCCCGGCAACAGGTATTTGCCGGTAGCATCAATTATTTTGGCGGTCAAGGCTGAAATACCCGTACCTATCTCTACAATTATTCCTTCTTCAATCAGCACATCGCCCACGAAAGTTTTCCCTTCATTAACAATAAAAGCATTTTTAATAAGCGTGCTTTTACTTGCCATGTTTCCCTAAGCGCATTTGTATAACCCCCCAAAAGGCCTCTTTAAATATGCCCTTGCTCATTTTTGATATGCCTACCTGCCTGTCAATAAAAGTAATAGGCACTTCAACTATTTTGAATTTGAGTTTATGGGTCAGGTATTTCATTTCTATCTGAAAGGCGTAGCCTATGAACTTTATATTATCTAGTGGCAATGCTTCAAGCACCCTACGCCTGTAACATTTAAAACCTGCCGTAGTATCTTTTACATTTATCCATAACACTGTTCTTACATATACCGAAGCAAAGTACGACATCAACACACGCTTAACATCCCAGTTCTTTACATCGCCTCCTTTTACATAGCGCGAACCGATAGCCAGGTCAGCACCCCTTACACAGGCTTCTTTCAATCTCAGCAGATCTTCAGGGTTATGTGAAAAGTCGGCATCCATTTCAAAAATAAACTCGTAGTTTTTCTTTAGTGCCCATTGAAAGCCTGCAATGTATGCAGTTCCCAAACCAAGCTTGCCGGCACGTTCAATTATAAATAAACGGTCAGGAAATTCATTCATCAGGTTCTTTACAATAGTGGCTGTACCATCGGGTGAGCCATCGTCAATAACAAGCAAATGAAAATCGCCGGGTAATGAAAGCACCTTTCGGGCAATACTTTCAATATTGCCTTTTTCGTTATATGTAGGTATTATTACTAAACTATCTGACATTATTCGGGGATGTGGTGCAAATATGAGAAATAAACTGTACTAAGCCTAAATTATTGTTCATGGGTTAAAGCATCATTCTGCGGTGGTAATTGATCTGGCCCAAATGATAGCCCAAATGCGATACCAGGTGTGTAAGGAAATAGAACTTGCTAATGTTTTCTTTGCCTAATAAATGAATTGGGAAATCAGTGTATTCTTTGTCAAGGTCGCTATCGGGTATAGCCTGTAATGTTTTTACGACTGCTTTTTTAGTCGCTTCAATTTCGTTGAGCAACTCAGCCACCGGAACATTTTTATCAGAAAATTCCTTATCGCGGTTACGTACATAACCCGTATTGCCGAGTACGGTGCCAATAAAATGTTGCAGGTTACCACAAATATGCAGGCAAAGGTTACCGCCCGAATTCTTTATATCCCCTTTCACCATCCAAATACTTTCTTCGGTGGTGTACAGTTTTATTTCCTCAGCAAGTTTGTTTAACTCACGTTCAAAAATGGCGGCAATGTTTGCAGTTATCATTATAGAAAGATCAGAAATTAATTCCCTTCAAAAGTATAAAAATAAGCACCTGAATTTCAGAAAACTGAGAGTGTTAACATATTTTAATAAAATAGTGTAAATCACTGAAAGTTTTTCAGTTAAGATTCGTTTAAGACAGCAAAATGGAAACAGAAAGCGGTGATACAGGTCACATACATAATTTAGGTGAAAAGTATTATATTTGCACCGTAAAAAATAAGTCATGGAAGAAAGACAAAAATTTAATGGTACGGGGCAGGGACGTATGTTCAAGAGCCCTTTTCTGGAGATGTTTACCAAGACCTCTCACATTATTGCTCTGTGCACAGATATCCCTATAATAATTGTCTTTTTGTGTCTTGGCCTTCACTTTTTTCCAATGTCAGTTTGGCACATAATTGGTTTATATGTTATTGGTATGTTATCATGGAGTTTAATGGAGTATGCGTTACATCGTTGGATATTCCACTTTGTAAATGAATCGAAGTGGAGCAAGCGTTTCCATTATATCGTGCATGGTGTTCACCATGAATACCCCCGCGACGAAGAAAGGTTGTTTATGCCTCCACTGCCTACCTTGATATATGCAGCTATGTTCTTTGGCCTGTTCTACATCTTTCTGGGACATTATACCTTCTATTTTATGGCGGGTTTCACAAACGGATATTCTATTTATGCATTTATGCACTGGTCTATTCATGCTTTTACTCCGCCAAAGCGTCTTGCATTTTTGTGGAAACATCATAACATGCACCACTACCGTACTCAGGAGAAAGCATTTGGTGTTAGCAGCACGTTCTGGGACCATATATTCCGAACACTTCCGCCTGAGAAATAGTAATCATTAAACATATTCAAGAACCCCACTTTTAGTGGGGTTTTTTGTCTGGGAGCTTTCCATTTGAGTTGCCTTAAACCCGTAAAGCAGATTTGAAGAGTTATTAGCAGCCTTCTCACTATTAGAAATAAAGAGATTATGACTAGCCAAGAATTTGTATTTTTAAGCAATGATCTTCCCAAGTAGTTTTATTCTGTATATATGACCGGAACGAATGATAAGTTATATTTTAAAAACCTTGACTCGATAAGATTTTTTGCGGCTTTAATGGTTTTTATTTCCCATAGTAACGCGTATTTGCTTTATGATCTTTGGAGCCTTCGTGGGTTAGGCCGCCTGGGCGTACTCATATTCTTCGTACTAAGTGGTTTTTTAATTACATACCTGTTGCTTTGTGAATATGAGGAGAATGGGTTCATTTCGGTAAAAAAATTTTATATAAGGAGAGTATTGCGCATTTGGCCTTTGTACTTTTTTTCTATCATACTCGCACTTATTATTTACCATTATTTATTCGGACAAGCACATCCCTATTATCACAGCCTATTATTATATTTTACATTCCTTAGCAATTTTGATGTAGTAAATGCTTTGAAGGAAAATGTTCTAATGCAAATACCATCTTCATTAAGAGTTACATGGTCTATTTCAGTTGAAGAACAATTTTACCTGTTGTGGCCTTTATTATTTGCTTTTATTCCTAAAAAGAGATGGAGTATACCTATACTTATTGTATTACTATTTTCTTCAGTATTTAGGTTTATGGAACGTAATGATACTGCTACACTTGAATTTCATACCTTTTCAGTGCTTGTGGCACTAGCAATAGGGGGCGGATATGCATATATGATAAAACAGAATATAAGTTTCCGTAGTTTTTTTGAGTCTACTAATACTGTTACCCATCTTTTTTCATTTATTGTTGCTTT
The DNA here is from genome assembly GCA_013289395.1 of Bacteroidota bacterium. GTDB lineage: Bacteria > Bacteroidota > Bacteroidia > JABEUT01 > JABEUT01 > JABEUT01. The sequence continues at coordinate 4,350 of JABCZY010000017.1, read as the reverse complement.
CTTTTTATACAGGTATTTTTTCAGGGGCTGGATGCAGGAAATAGTTATAGAAATAGTGTTCGGGTTCATTATTGCTTCACAGGCACTCACTAAAAAGCGATCAATACTGAATTTATCAAACATTAAGTTTGCTACAAACTTTGGAAAATATACCTACGCCATATACTTGCTCCATCCAATAGCATTGGCTTTAGTGGATCATGCATTAATTAAATTTAATTTAGTGAGGGAAGCGTATCCTGTTATTGTATTAGAAGTCATTATGGGATTTACTTTGACAATGATATTTGCTATGGCTAGTTACCGTTTCCTCGAAACCCCGTTTTTACGTATGAAAGAAAAGTTTACTCTGATTAAAACCGCAAATAAAATATAGGTTTAATACTATTCTTACTTAACCAGAATAATTCTTAATCCCTAATTTTTAATTCGTAATTAATTTGGGCGTTCCCATACGGGTCGGGCTTTACGTTACAACTCCTCGCCTCCTATCTTCGGCTGTGGGGTTTCCACTGCAATCCCTAACGCAAACTACACCTATTGTCATGCTGAGTCTGTCGAAGCATCTATTCCTATTGTATAAACTAGGTAAAAGGTGGGCGCGGGTTAGCTGTAAATGATTCGAGTATAGGAAAGACAGGCAAGCAAGGAGCAAATGTCGCCCCGAAAAAGGACTAAAACTTAAAACCACTTTATTTTTTTCCTACAGAGCCACATAATTTTTAATTCCTAATTATATGTCGTGCTTCTTCCAGATATCAGGACGACGTTGCTGGGTGCGTTCAACGGACTGTGCCAGCCTCCAGTTCTCAACCTGTTTAGGATCGCCCGATAATAATACATCAGGCACCTTCAGGCCTTTATAGTCAGCAGGACGGGTATATACAGGCGGCGCCAGTAAGTTATCTTGGAAAGAATCGGATAGCGCCGATGTTTCATCGGACAACACACCGGGTAACAAACGAATGATAGCATCGCAAAAAATGGCAGCAGGTAATTCACCACCACTCAACACATAATCACCAATCGATATTTCTTTGGTAATAAACAATTCACGCACACGTTCATCAACTCCCTTATAATGTCCGCAGAGTAAGATGATATTTTTTGCCATAGAAAAAGTATTCGCTTTTTCCTGGTTAAATACTTCCCCATCTGGTGTCAGGTAAATAATTTCGTCGTAGCTGCGCTGTGCTTTAAGTTCTTCAATGCATTTGGCAATAGGTTCAATGGTCATAACCATGCCTGCACCGCCACCAAAAGGGCTATCGTCGACCTGCTTATACTTGCCAATACCATAGTCGCGCAGGTTAATAAAATTTACAGTAACCAGGTTTTTTTCAATAGCACGTTTTACTATAGAATGCTGAAAAGGGCTTTCTAATAAACCAGGATGCAGTGTTATAATATCTATGCGCATAGGACAAAGGTAATAAATGTTGAAACTTATTTTTATTCGCAAGTATTATTTGCCCTCAATCCTGAATTCCACCCTTCTGTTCTTCTTTCTGCCCTCTTGGGTCTCATTGTCGGCAACAGGATTGGTGCTGCCGTATCCTTTATAGTTAACACGTGTAGCTTCTATACCTTTCGATATTAAATAATCGGCAACTGCTTTAGCTCTTGCTTCTGATAACTTTAGGTTCTTGCCTGCCATTCCCATATTGTCAGTGTACCCGCCTATCTCAATTTTTTCAAAACTATGATGATGTAAATAATTCAGCAATGTATCAAGTTCCTGAAATGAAGCGGAGGACAGAGCATATTTGTCTGTTTCAAAAATAACATTGGTAAAAGCAATGTTCTGGTCTTCTGTAATTTGTTGGGGCTTAGCTACATCCTTTGTTATTTCATTTCCGCAATCAAACGTACCATTCCTTTTCAGTAATGATACACAAACATCGTCTACATAGTAATAAGCTACTCCTCTTGAGTGAGTCACTGCGGAGTCTTTTTTTAGTTTGCATTTTTCATTTGGGGTGAAATTGCCCAGGGTCATAAAATGTTCATCACCTTGGGCAGTATACATCCACGATATTTTGGTCCACCCGGCAGTATCCATTACCGGAGCATCTGAATAAGACAATTGAGGAGAAAAGGGTAAGCGCTCGTCATCACTCCTTTTTACCGAATCGGGAGTGAACAGAACTTGAATATCTGATAAGCCGAAAGTTGAAGTAGGTGATAAGCTAACATAGAAATAGACTACATACTGTTTGCCTTTTATTAAAGGTGAAATAAGTTTAGTGGTAAGATATTCACGATACTCATGCCCTGTTTTGTGGCTTACGTTAGAATAAAATATCATGCCTATATATCCTTTGCCGGTTCTGGCATTTTTAAACCCCCTGAAATTATCAGGAACACCTACAAATTGTAACCCATGGATTTGTTGATAGTATATAGCCTGAGGTGTTGCAGCGCACATATTAAAGTAATCGGTAGAGCCTTTTGTGGGCTGATACCACCTGGTAATAAATTTACTGCCTGCATCTCCTTCAGGGCAGTCAGTATGCCCTTCAAAACTAGGATTCGGTACCAGGTTTTGAGCAGAACAAAGCTGCACTGAGAATAGTATAATTGTGAGATGAAGTAAGAGTGCGTAACTTCTCAAATACATTAAATAAGTAATTTATATTTAATAGTATAATGCAAGATGCTTAATAAAGATACAAGATAGCAAGCATGATCTTAATCCAATCGCCCCTATACTAATAGTTTATAAAGCTATCTTCGCAAATCGAAAAACGAATAAGTGACGGAGGATAAGCCAAATACAGTAACAAGAATTTATAATACCATCAGGGAATCGCTGAATGGGGTGGAGCGCGATTATACACAAGGTAGTATTCGTACTGCAGTGTTTTTGCTTGCTATACCTATGATACTGGAGTTAAGCCTCGAGAGTGTATTTGCATTGGTAGATATGTTCTTTGTTGGTAAGTTGGGGCAGAACGCTATTGCTACCGTTGGACTTACAGAATCGGTTATTACATTAATATATTCTATTGCTATTGGATTAAGTACTGCCGCGACGGCCATAGTGGCACGCCGGATAGGGGAGAAGGACCCCGAAGCAGGAACGCATGCAGGTGCACAATCGTTGATCATTTGTGTACTGCTCACCATATTTATAAGTTCAGCCGGAATGTATTTTGCCGGAAATATTCTGTCACTCATGGGTGCCAACCCCGATGTGGTTAAACAGGGCGCCATATTTACACGCATAATGTTTGGAGGCAGTATAGCTATTATGTTGCTCTTTTTAATTAATGGTATTTTCCGTGGTGCCGGAGATGCAGCCATAGCTATGCGTAGCTTGTGGGTGGCCAGCCTTATTAATATTATTCTGTGTCCCATATTCATTCACTTATTCGGCTTAAAAGGTGCAGCTATTGCAACTGTTATAGGACGAAGCACAGGTGTGCTTTACCAGTGTTATCATTTATTCAATGGCAAAGGGATACTGAAATTTAAAGCAAGGCATTTCCATATTGATATGAGTGTGATAAAGTCAGTTATAAATGTGGCATGGCCCGCTACCTTACAGTTTATGATAGCCAGCGGCAGCTGGATCGCCCTAACCCGCCTGGTTGCTGAAACGGGGGGAACAAGTGCATCGGCCGGTTACCAGATAGCTATACGTAATGTAGTGTTCTTTATTTTGCCCGCATGGGGGCTGAGCAATGCAGCTGCCACATTGGTCGGGCAGAACCTGGGTGCCAATCAAATTGAGCGGGCTAAGCAGAGTGTAATGCTTACTGCTAAGTACAATGCCATTTTTATGAGTTTTGTTATGGTGCTGTTTTTGGTATTTGCGCATCCTATAGTAAGCTTCTTTACAAAAGATGAAGAGATAATTAAATACGGGGCATTGTCATTACGCATATTTGGATCGGGGTATATTTTTTATGGTATAGCCATGGTTATGACCCAGGCATTGAATGGTGCCGGTGATACCCGTACGCCTACTATAATTAATTTCGTTTGCTTCTGGTTGCTTCAGATCCCTTTCGCTTATTTTATGGCAAAAGTGCTAAATATGAAAGCTACCGGCGCGTTTTTGGCTACGCCTGTTGCCGAAACCATGGTGGCTCTGCTTGCATGGTTCTACTTTAAGCGAGGCAGATGGACCAAACTGAAAGTGTAGGTTACTGACAAAAATCATATCCGGGAATGAGCCAACTCAGGGTATTTAGCACGAGTCGCTACTAGTTTTGTATCAGTAAATAACCAAATACTATACAAAATGAACACTACAATCAGTCACCAAAACAACCAGCGTACTATTGAAAGACCATTCTCAGTTACTCTTCCAACCCAACCGGAAACAGCATGGGTAGAAGATAC
>JABCZY010000016.1 GCA_013289395.1 Bacteroidota bacterium | reverse complement strand
AAAACATTGTATTAAGTTACCCTGGTATGAAAACTCAGGAAGTAGCTATTACAGACAACATGACTATCGCTATGTCATCAGATGCTTTAGGGCTTGATGAAGTAGTAGTAGGTGCTGTTGGTGTTACACAAGAAAAGAAAGCTTTAGGCTATGCCCAACAAACTGTTGGTAGCGACCAACTGAATACTACCGGAACCAGTAACGTGATGAGCGAGCTGGAAGGTAAGGTTTCAGGTTTATCGGTTGTAAATAGTGCCGGTGACCCAGGTGCAGGTACATTTATGAACCTGCGTGGTGTTACATCACTAACCGGTAACAACCAACCTTTAATGGTAGTTGATGGTATACCAATCGACAACTCAATTAACAACTTTGACCCTACCGGCAATGGTGCTTTGGCTAGTGGCGCTAGCGGTAACCTTACCGGCGGTACCCAACCAACCAACCGTGGTATTGATATTAACCCAAGCGACATTGAAAGCGTAACCGTACTTAAAGGCCCTGCAGCAACTGCACTTTATGGTATTGAAGCTGCAAACGGAGCTATTGTAATTACAACCAAAAAAGGCCACAGCGGTACTGAAGGTTTAGGTATTGAAGTTAACTCTTCACTAACCTGGAGCACCGTTAACAAATTACCTGCAAGGCAAGACCAATATACACAAGGCGATGGCGGTGTGTGGGATGGCCCAACAGGCGCTTCCGGCAGAAGACTTTCATGGGGTGCTGCTATAGACACCATGTACTGGACAGGTACACCAAATGCATACTTTAAACAAGGTAGCGGAATGGTAGGACAAAGCACACCTCACACTGGTGCTGCTGTAACTCCTTTCAATCCTTACGATTTCTTTCAAACCGGTATTGCAAACGATAACAACATTTCAATTGCAAACGGAAATGACAGAGCTGCTTACAGAATGTCATTAGGTAATCTTTCTCAAACCGGTGTTATTCCTGGTTCTGATTACAGAAAGACCAGTTTCAACATCAACGGACAAACTGCATTAAGCAAAAAAATGAGCGTATCAGGTGGTATTAACTATGTTAATTCACTTAATGATAAGGTACAACAAGGTTCTAACATTTCTTCGGTTATGTTGGGCTTGTTGCGTACACCTACTACTTTTGATAACTCATATGGCCAAAAGAACCCTGTAGATTCTTCAGCGTATGAATTACCTGCAAGCTACGGAACAGATAAAGAAAGAGATTACCGTGGTGGTACAGGTTATGACAACCCATATTGGACAGTTAACCGTAACCCATTTGTTTCGGCACTGAACCGTGTATATGGTTTCGGACAAGCTGATTACCATTTGAACGATTGGATTGATATTACCTACCGCGTGGGTGGTGATATGTACTGGCAAGATGACAAGAACTCATATGATATGGGTTCAAACGCATTCTTAACCGGTGCTGTGTTTATTAATGATTATTTCAACAGCCAATACAACTCTGACCTTATCGCAACTTTTACAAGAAAGTTATCTGATAAGTTAAGTGCTAAGTTGATCATTGGTCAGAACTTTTTCCAAGCCAATAGCAGTGTTCGTTCTATATCTGCCAGTGGATTTGTGGTTCCTGATTTTCTTGATCTGTCAAACGCTACTTCATATACTTCTTCAGAAGGCGAAGGCGAAGTACGCAGATCAGCTGTTTACGGAGATCTACAATTATCATTTGACAATCAGTTATACCTGACCGTTACAGGCCGTGGTGAAACATCATCAACACTACCTGCTAATAATGATAATTTCTTCTATCCATCAGCAAACTTAGGTTGGGTATTTACGGAGCCATTGCACTTATCTACCAACAAGGTATTCCCTTATGGTAAACTGCGTCTATCATGGGCACAGGTTGGTAAAGATGCGCCTGGTGCAGGATTGCAGAATTACTACCACCCAGCCGGAACTCTTGACGGGTTTACAGCTCCTGGTATTACATTCCCTTTCAGTTCAATTTCAGGTTTCCAATACAACAACCCATTGTTTGTTGAAGGTAACTCAGGTTTAATGCCTGAAACCACAACTTCATTTGAGGTTGGTACTGACCTTGCTTTCTTCCAGAACAGACTTCAGTTGAACTTTACATACTATTCTGAAGATTCAAAGAATGTAATTCTTCAGGTTCCTGTTTCGTATGCAACAGGTTTTGGTGCACAGCTTGCTAACGCAGGTGAATTGACCAATAAGGGTATGGAAGTTACTTTAACTGTAACCCCTGTTAAATTACAGAATGGTTTCCGTTGGGATCTTACCTTTAACTATAGCCACAACGTAAACGACGTAGTGAAACTGGCTCCCGGTGTTAGTGAATTGTTCATTGCCGGCTTTACCGGTGGAGCAGTTGAAGCTGTACCTGGCCAATCATTCGGTCAAATTTACGGAACAACTTATGTTCGTACTAACCCTAACAGTGCAACCGGTACTATGTTAATAAGCGACGTACCAGGTAGTGGTTATGGTTACCCTATTGTAGGAAGCAAGAGCTTTGCATTGGCAAACACTGCACCTAATTGGATCGGTGGTTTATCAAGTGATTTCGCTTTCAAAGGACTTCACCTTGGTGTAGTAATGAGCATTCGTGAAGGTGGTTCAATGTGGGATGGTACCCTTGGTGCTATGGAATACTTTGGTACCGCAGCTGCTACCGACAATCGTAACAGTTCACAAGCATTTTCAGGTAACTTAGGTCACCTTGATGCTTACGGAAATGTTGCACACTTCGATAACAGTGGTACGCAAATCAGTGGCGTAGGTGCTTCTACTTCAGCATCTCAACCTACCAATGAAAACTACTGGCAAAATATAGGTAGCAGTTTTGTTGGTCCGACAAGTACATCTATTTTCGATGCATCTTATGTTCGTATCAGCCAAATAAATCTTACCTACGACCTGCCACACAGGCTGATCTCAAAGGCTCATTTTACAAAGATTTCATTCACAGTTTTTGCTAATAATCCTGTTCTTTGGACAAAGTATCCTGGTGTTGATCCTGAAACAAGTCTTGCAGGACCATCTAACGGACAAGGTCTGGATTATTTCAATAACCCTGGTACGAAGAGTTATGGTCTTCGTTTAACCCTCGGACTATAATCTCAACCTACTTATAATATAAAAAGAAATGAGAAACTTCAAATCATATATAACAGCGGCGGCCATAGGTGCTATGGTTCTTACCTCTGTTTCGTGTCAAAAAAGCTTTTATACAAAAGCTAATAATAATCCAAACTCACCTAAATCAGTACCCAATGGAACCTTACTTTCTGGTATAGAAGTATCGTTGGGTTACATTGAAGGTGGTGATTTTTCACGCTTTGCTTGTATGTTTACACAGCAAATAGTTGGATACAGCCGTCAGTCAGCTGCATACTTCCAATATATATTTACCAATCAGGACCCTGAAACTGCCTGGGATAATATATATGATGATGTTATGGCTAACAGCTACCAACTTATGATGCAAGCACAACAAGGCGGCAATCATGAGTATTATGGCATGGGTGAAATAATGATGGCCTACGGCTTAATGCGCACAGTTGATATGTGGGGTAATATTCCTTACTCACAGGCTTTCCGCGGTGTGGCAAGTCCAACTCCTGTATATGACGTTGATAAAGCGTTATATGACACTGTACGTGCATTATGCTACAGAGGTATCAATAACATGAATCCTGCACTGGATGCAACTGACCTGTATAGCCCTGATCCATCGAATGCTAAGTACGATAACCTGGGTTCAGATGTTATGTACCACGGTGCCGGTGCACAATGGGTGAAGTTTGCACACGCAATACTTGCCCGTTTGTACATTCACCAAACCAAGCATAGCAATGTAGCTATGTGCGACAGTGCCTTGGCACATGTGGCATTATCGTTCACCAGCAATGCTGACAATGCACTGGTTACCTTCGGAACAGCTTCTAATAACAACGCTCCATGGTTCCAGTTCGATCAGCAAAGAGGTGATATCAGTTTCTACGACAATTGGTTCACAAATAGCGGTTTAACCGTGTTTGCTGATTCAATGTCACGTACAGGCGATCCTCGCTTGATCTTGCAAATGGACAGTTCAGCAGAAATTAACTATGCAGACGTAGCACTTGATGGTTTCGGTACCGGTTACGGGTATTCTGGCCAGGGTAATTCACCTGTTGATTTTATCGACTATGCAGAATTACAATTTATAGGTGCTGAAGCTACACTTAGGTCAGTTGGTGTTGGTGCAGTTGCAAATAATTTTTATGTTAATGGTATAAATGCTGATATAAGCAAATTAACTACAGCTGAGCCTGGAGTAATTACCCCTGCACAAATTGCAACATTTTTAGCAGGACCTCAAGGGTCAATTTTAACTCTTACTGCTCCCCAGGCAATTATTCAGAATGCATGGCAAGAGAATCTTGCATTGTACCTGAACCCTGAATCATTCACGCTATGGCGCCGTTGCAACTGGAATATTATTCCTGTTACCGGTTCAGCAGTTCCACGCCGTTTCTTGTATCCACAGTCAGAAATAAACCTGAATACAGCTAACGTACCGGCAGCTACTCAATATTCACCGGTAGTTTTCTGGGATAACTAAGCAAGTATTTATTTTATGTTTTGGTTAAAAAACCCCGGCTTTTAGTCGGGGTTTTTTCTTGCAAGTGTATAGGGTAAGTTGTTAATGCATATCTTTAACGTATATTAGTTCATAAAAAAAAGACAGATACGTTTTATCTTATTCATGTTTTTAAGAGATTTGTACTAAATAAATTTTAATGTTGCTAAAGAAATACCCGATCGTTTTTTTTATTGCCTGTTTCTGTGCTGCATCTGTGCAGGTATCAGCCCAGGCTTTAATGCCCGATCCGGCAGCAAATTCGCAGATCATATATTTCAACGGAAACGGGGAAGATAATGGTAACATAATTTCCTGGTCTACTTTAACAGAAGCCAACACTGTTTATTTTTCAGTTGAACGTTCATGCGATCATATGTTATGGGAAGAAGCATTTAAGTTGAAAGGCGAAGGCCGATCAAACGAGCAAATACCATATTCATGGCGAGATGAATCTCCATACCCCGGTTTTACCTATTACCGTATTAAGGTTGTCTACAATAATGACTCTGCTGCGTATTCAAAAAGTATTGTAGTTGAAAGTAAACTGCTGGTATCGGTTGACATATATCCGAACCCGACCGATGGTTTGATAAGGCTTACCGTATTGGGCAAAGAAAATGAATCATCGCACCTGTATATTAAAAACATGATGGACCAGGTACTGTTTTCAGCCGACATAAATAATAATTCGCCAATGGAAATTGATGTGGAAGCTTTTCCGGAAGGTATTTATGCCGTTGATGTGGAGTCGAAAAATGGCTCAACTGTTCAACGTCTTATTAAGAGATAGTACGTATATCTTAAAACTTTTTACTTTTATAATTCTAAATATTCAATAGCTGCAATTGCTAACTAAAGTTGAAACAACGGAAGAAGAACTGGTAACATCGTTAAAGAACGGTGAGCAAAGCGCTTTGTCTGTTTTGTATGATAATTATTCGGCGGCTATGCTCGGGGTTATTTACCGTATAGTTGACGATAAAGAAGCTGCCGAAGACATATTACAGGAAGTTTTTGTTAAAATATGGCAGAAAATTTCGCAATACGACAGAAGCAAGGGCAAGTTATTTACCTGGCTTATTAATATTGCGCGTAACGCGGCTATTGATAGTACCCGTGTTAAGGGCTATAACGAAAGAAACAAAATCCGAAGCATTGATAATTCCGTACGTTCTATTAATAAACAATATAATGTGTCAACACAGGTCGACCATATAGGGTTAAGGAATATTGTGGAAAAACTTAAACCTGAATACAGAGTGCTGGTAGATAAATTATATTTTGAAGGATATACACAGGAAGAAGCCGCCGAAGAGTTGGATATGCCCTTAGGAACGGTAAAAACAAGAATTCGTGCAGCTATTATTGAATTAAGAGGATTAATGAAATAAAGTGAATATACAGGAATACATATCATCAGGAGTATTGGAAGCCTATGTGTTAGGAACCCTTACAGAGCAGGAATGCAATGAGGTGGAGGTGAACGCTATTAAATATCCTGAAGTAAAAGCTGAGCTTGATGCTATTGAAAATGCAATGAATGCATACGTGAAATTGCATAGCATGGAACCATCGGATGGTATAAAAGAAAAAATAATGGAACAGATTGATGGCGGAGGTGAAAATGAAACCAGGATAAGAAAGATGCGGATGGAAGAAGAAGAACGCCGCGATCCGAGGAACAAAATGATATGGAGTGTTGCTGCATCGGTATTACTGATGATAAGCCTTACCATAAATATTTACCTGTCGAGCAGAACAATTAATGCAGAAGGTTATGTGCATGAACTTGTGGCAATGAAGGCAAAAAGAGATAGTGTTCTGAAGAGTGTGAGGGCTCAATACAACCAGGCTCAAGCTGACCTTGCTGTGCTGAAGGACCCTATGTATAAAATGGTAACACTGAAAGGACAGGCCGATACATCGGCTAAAGCAATGGTTTGCTGGTGCCCTGATGATAAGACGGTTTATTTTGAAGCCGATAAAATGCCTGAACTACCAAAAGGTATGCAATACCAACTCTGGGCCATGGTTGATGGCAAACCCGTTAATGAAGGAGTGATAACCATGGGTACCGGCCTGCACAAAATGAATAGTGTGGCTGGCGCTACGGAATTTGCTGTTACCATGGAGAAAGAGGGTGGTAGCGATACACCTCATGGTAATATGATTGTGCTGGGGAATATATAGTCACTATTCCTTATAAAACCTTTTAATCACTGTGCCTGAATTCTTCGTGTAGAATTCTAAAAGATATTGCCCTGCAGGTAGGTTCTGAACATTTATAGCTTGTCCATTATTAAACTCAGCTGAATAAATTAACCTACCCGCTATATCGGTAATGATGTAGCTGGTTATAGTATTGCAACTGGTATTTACATTTATAGATGCGGTAACCGGGTTAGGATAAATATTTAATGTAATAAATGGATTTACAAGGTTATTTATCCCTGCTATTATGTTGCGATAGCTTCCACAAACAGTATCATGCTTTTTATAATAGAATAAATAATAGGCACCTCTATCAGTCATTGTAGGGTCATTATAAGAGTTGTAAACTCCTCCGCATCCTTCAATTACTTCATATGTATTTGTAATAGGTTCAAAGCAGGAATCAACACATTTAGGTGGTATTCTTTCATATACCCTCTTTCCACAATAATTTTGGGAATCAATATAAATTGAATCATAATAACCGGGATTACAGGTGTGGTTGCAATTTTGAACTGTTATAGTATCAGTAATAGCCGAGGAATCTAATTGGGTCATTATTTGAGTTTGAACCTGCGCTGTATAGGTTGAATCTGTGCATGTCATGCAGCTATTGGGAGAAAAAGTATATACACTGTCTATATATATAATGGAGTCAAGTTTTGTTGAGTACTGTTTTGACAGTATCTTAGTTAAATAATAAATTGGTGGATGGGAAGAATATGTAGTACCTATGGCTTCATAAACATCACCAACGCTGAAATTATAAACCTGCCTGTTAGTCAGGTATTTTTGAGAGTACCCATTGAAAAGGAGGAAGATAAGAAAACAAGCTAGGAGTAGTTTTTTCACGAATGGGTTATTTTACTCAAATATAGTAAAACACGATGAAGTATAGATGGACAATAAATCCGGAGTGCCATTCTTTACGTATATTGTTTCAAATACCTAAAACATGAGACGTTTTCTTTTTACAGCCACAGCAATTTTTTTTACTTTTGTAAGTAATATTGGTTGCAGCAATGCTTCAGAAAATAAAGAACCTAATAATCAATCTATGAGTACAGCCACTGATACAAGTAAACATTATGAAACTGCAATTTTTGCAGGAGGTTGTTTTTGGGGTGTTCAGTATTATTTTGAAAAAGCTAAAGGTGTAATAAACACTGAAGTTGGCTACTTAGGCGGGCACGTAGATAATCCTACTTATCAGCAAGTGTGTTCACACACAACTGGCCACTACGAGGCTATACGGGTTACCTACGACCCTAAGGTTACCAATTACGAAGCTATGGCTAAGTTGTTCTTTAACATACACGACCCAAGCCAGACCGATGGACAAGGGCCTGATATTGGTGAACAATATTTATCGGTTGTGTTTTATATGAACGATGCGCAAAAGCAAATTGCAACAAAACTAATTGGCCAGCTTACAGCTAAAGGCATGAAAGTGGCAACCCAATTAAAACAAGCTACTACTTTTTGGGTGGCTGAAGGGTATCATCAGCATCATTACGACCATGAGGGCACTACACCGTATTGCCATCATTTTCAGGACAAGTTTTAATAGATAAAGTAATTGCTCTAATACCACTTATGCAAACAGTCTATCTGTTATTAGCTTTTCTTTGTCTAATCTATCTTGTTTATCTTTTACAGCCAGACCTAAAAAAGAAGAAAATAAATAGTGGTAGAAAGGGTAGTAAGTCAACTACTGAAGGATTGTATATGAGGATGCGAAATATGGCGTTCTCTGTTACACCGGAAAAACTGAAGATAAATATTCCTGGCGATGATGTTAGTGTTTATGGTGTAATAGTAGATTGGTCATATTCAAATGTTATTGCTAGTGTCGTTGCATTTACTACGGGAGATGCAAGTATATATTTAAGTTCTGATCAGATTTTTATTGGTGGATATGCTCATGAAGAAATAAAGAAAGCCGCAAAAGATTTAGTAGTTGGCGCTCAATATTGCTTGGGTCTGACTCAAAAAACGCTTTCGCTATCCTTACCAGATAAAGAATGTACAAAGTTTTATTTCCTTACGAATAAAGGGATATATTCCCATCAGGAACCAACGATATCAATCACTCAAGGTGAAAGCGATTGGACAGTGATATTTAATATTACTCAAAATCTGATTGCACAGTATAGGTTAATAGATCAGGCAAAAAGGAAGGGTTTAGAGAAAAGTTAGGGGAATTTATCTCTAGTTTTTTTTTATTTGCCACCTACCTTAATCGATTTAGCAATAAGTTTTATTTAATATTCTCCCATTAATTTGCCGTCGTATTGTTTTAATGTTACTTTTGTCAAGAGGGTGTTTTTAGCTACTAATCAATCACTTAATGAGGAGAATTACGTTGTCGGCAGTATTCCTGTTTATAATACAGATGGGTGTTTCTCAAGCTGTATTAACAAGTGAGCGGACTGAGAATATTTGGTACCCGAACCAGAAAATATGGCGGGCCAATATGCAAGCTGACCTTAAATTATCAGCCACTGATTTTGTAGAGTTTATAAAGTTTAACCAACATGAATTTCTTGCCGATAGGTCTGCTTTCTCTAGAAAAGGAAAGCATGGTGAATTAAATAACGACAGCGCAGCGGTTTACTTTAAGGCCTTAACGTTGAAGTATAAAAGTTTGTACACAAACTTTAAAACCACCAAAGCAAGTAGCCCGGAATATATAAAGCAACAAATACTTGAAGAGAACGATAGTAAATTTCATAAACCTACAGCATCGTGTAACCCTGCATGCGATAATATAGGTTTTGAAAATGGTAATCTGTCAGGGTGGAGTGCATGCTATGCTACCAATACGGCCACTTCAAGCACCGATTTTTCTACCTCTACATTTACATGTACAGGTGTGTTGGGTAATGTTACCGCAGCCGCAAATGATCCCAATTCAAACCTAGGTACCGGAGCCGATTACCAGGTAAGAATTATGTCGGGCTCGGGAGTAGACCCTTTAGTAGGTGGAGCGATACCTTTAGTTCCGCCGGGCGGTGGAAAATATTCAGCCAGAATAGGAGACAGCACAAACCCTAATTATGGTGTGGCACAGCTGAGCAATAGCTTTTTAGTTTCCGCTGCATCTCCTATATTAACCCTGCAGTATGCAGTGGTGCTCGAAAACCCAAATCATGCCTATTCACAACAGCCATGGTTTCAAATGCAGGTGCTCGACCAAAATGGAAATGATATTTCAGCTTGTGGGCAGTTTTTTGTTGTGTCGGGCTCAGGTGCAAAGGGTTTTCATAGTATTTACTATGCAACCGATCTTGATTCGGTTTATTATAAACCATGGACAACCGTATATGTACCACTTTATAAATATGTGGGCCAATGTATAACCGTTGTTTTTAAATCGGCCGATTGTGCATTGGGCGGGCATTTTGGTTATGCCTATGTTGATGCATCCTGTTCGGGTTTTGGGGTGTTAACATCATCGCCCGGCTATTGCGGGCAAAGTGAAATTACACTTACGGCTCCTCCGGGTTCTCCTTATTATTCATGGCTGGGCTCATGCCTTAATGGACCGACAAATCAGCAATCGGTAACAGTTAATTGCGCTGGAACATTCAGTGTAGTTACCGGTGACAAAGCACAAGGGTGCGTAGATACTTTATCGCTTAAAGTGAACACCGTAACAGGTCCTCCACCAAAACCATTTTTTAGTTTCGATACCGTTTGCCTGGGTAAGCCTGTTGCATTTGTAAATAAATCTAACCCTATTTCAGGTGCCGGTGTAAAGTTTTACTGGGACTTTTTGGGTAATGGAAAAATTACAGACTCTACAACAAGCCCGACATTTGTTTTTCCTGCCACAGGTATTTATAATGTAACCTTAACCGAAAATATTAATGGCTGTGCTACCGATACAACATTGAAGGTTTTGGTACCTGCTTCTGTAGCTACTATAACTGGTAAAACATATCATTGTGCAAGCATTCCGTTTGATACATTAGTGGCATCATCCGGGGTTAGCTACACATGGAGCACAGGTAGTACGAAGAACTTTATTGCCGTTGCACCAACTGTTACAACAACATATACTGTAACAGTCAAAATAGGTAGCTGCTCGGCTGCTGCTACTTTTTCTGTTGTGCCCGACCCGGCAATTACTTCAACTGTTTCGGCTGTAAGTAATGTAACCTGTACAGGAAGCTGTAATGGTAAAGCCACTGTTACCGCATCGGGTGGTACTACACCGTATACATATAAATGGCATACCTTACCAATTGAAGTAACCGCAGCAGTTACCAACCTGTGTGCAGGGGTAGATACCGTGGTGGTTACCGATGCTGATGGATGCACAACTACCAATAAAGTAACTATAACACAACCTGCGCCTGTACTTACAGTTTCAAGCAACCAGGTAAACCCTAAATGTTATGGAGGAACTGGTTCAGCTTGGGGAATAGTTTCCGGCGGTACCTTGCCATATAAATATAGCTGGTCGCCTTCGGGTGGTAGTAAGGATACATCAACTGCACTGGCTGCTGGTGTGTATACATTAACCGTACTTGATAATAGTGGTAAATGCGGAGCCGTAGTGGTATCAATAGTGGCCCCACTGTCATTAACTGCTACTGCTTCAATTATTCCGCCTGATTGTGGAGTGAATGATGGAGAAATAAAAATTAATACCAAGGGAGGAACTGTACCTTATAAATATGTCTGGTCTCCAAACGTTAGTACTGCTGATAGTGCGGTTAACTTAAGTGCCGGCAATTATACCATATCGGTAAGTGATAAGAATGGTTGTAGCGTAGTACCAATTAATATCGTATTGAATTCTCTCGGTGCTGTTATTTCTATAAAAACAACAGAATTAACCTGTAATGGAAATAAAACAGGTGTGGCTACAGCAACTTTAACAGGCGGTAATCCGCCATTCAAGTACTCATGGTCTTATGGTGGCACTGTTGCAGTAAAAGATAGTGGATTGGCGGCAGGAACATATTCGGTTACCATTACAGACTCGGTGGGTTGTAAAGCCACTTCAGCATTTACTATAATTCAACCGAGTGTACTTACAGTTACAACAACAACAACCGGTGCATGTGCCGGTGCAAAGGTAGGCACGGCAACGGCTACACCAAGTGGAGGCACTGCAGGCTATTCGTATGCATGGAGTGGTGGTAATGGAACAAATGCGAAAGCAATTAATCTGGCTGCAGGTCCATATACAGTTAATGTAATTGATGCTAACGGATGTAAAGCAAGTGCAACTGCAACCGTGCCAACATCAACTTCTACGTTGAGAGATTCTATTGTTTCCTCAACCAATGAAGCATGTTATGGTACTTGCACGGGTAAAGCAGTAGTGGGTGTTAAAAATGGAACAACACCGTATATATACTTATGGAGCAATGGCGGAAAAGCTGCGAAGGACAGTAATATGTGTGCCGGAACTTTTAAAGTGAATATTACAGATGCGAATGGTTGTAAAGATTCCGCTACTGTTGTAATAAAACAACCTGCCGCTATCAGAGATTCAATATCATCATTTACAAATGAGGCTTGCTATGGTAATTGCAACGGTTCAGCAACTGAAGGCGTTAAAAACGGTGCGTCGCCTTACAAATATGTATGGGTAGGTAGTACAAGTACATCTGCTAACGCTACTGGTCTGTGCATAGGTACATATACAGTTCGTGTTACCGATGCAAACGGATGTAAAGATTCCAGTAAGGTTATAATTACACAACCTGCACAACTAACGTTGCAAACGACTATTGTAACTACTACTTGTTACCTGAATAATGGAAGTATTCAAGTTTTTACATTTGGTGGAACGTCACCATATAAATTTCTTTGGTCAAATGGGAAAACAACTGCATCAATCGCAAACCTAAGCGCTGGTACTTATTCTGTAACGGTATCAGATAGTAATTTGTGCGTTGCCACAACTACTGCAAATGTTAGTGCTATTGGAAACTTTACCGTTTCATTTTGTTGTGATAGCACGATCGACCCAGGGCAATCCGTGCAATTATCGGTAAGCCCTTCTCCATGGTACTATGGTTATTCATGGAGCCCTTCAACTGGTTTAAGTTGTAATACATGCCCTAACCCGGTTGCTGACCCTGCAAGTTCAACTACTTATTATGTAACAGTAACAGATGACTCTACAGGATGTACAATTACTGATTCTGTTACCATTAATGTATTAGGAAGCTCTATACATATATATAACGCACTTACACCAAATGGCGATGGTAAAGATGATTTTTGGAAGATAGGTGGTATTGAACTTTTCCCGAATAACGAGGTTACTGTATTCAGCCGTTGGGGAATAGAGGTATGGCATGGAACAGGTTATAATAATGCCAACGTATCGTTCACAGGTATCGATGAAAAAGGGCAGGAGCTACCATCAGGAACATATTATTACCTGCTTACTGTAAATGGAACAAAGTATAAAGGCTGGATTCAATTGATGCGATAAATGAAAAACAAACTGAAATTTTATATTTTCTTTTTCTTTTTTTGTTCAGGCATTACTTTGTTTGCCCAGCAAGATCCGCAGTTCAGCATGTATATGTTCGATAAAATGGCGCTTGACCCTGCGGCCGCAGGAAATAAAGATGCGCTTGAAGCAACTGTTATTACCCGCGATCAATGGACCGGTATTAGTGGTTCACCAACTACTAATGCTTTGCTCTTGCAGGCACCTTTGAACAGTAAAAAAATTGCCTGGGGCCTTGAAATTATGAACGATCGCACCGGGCCTGCATCAAATACAATGTTGGAAGGTAATTACGCATACAATATTCATTTAGGTAGTGGTAAACTTGCATTTGGTATTGGCTTGCAGGTAAGCGATTATAGTATCGATTGGGGGCAGATTGATATGCCCGACAAAAGCACCGACTTATATAATGGAGGTGGTAGTATGAGTAAGTTTTTGCCCGATGCCGATGCAGGATTGTTTTATAACACGCAGACTTTTTACCTTGGTGCCAGCCTAACGCATTTGCTGCAACCTAAAATAACAGATATTGCCGGCAGTGCTGCCGATTTTGAATATCACGGCTATATTATTACCGGAAAGAGCTTTCAGTTATCAGAGAATTTTTTATTGAATCCTTCACTGGTTATTCAGCTGGCGAAAAACGCACCTTCGGCATATAGCATAAATATAAATGCATTGCTGGTTCAAAAATTGTGGCTTGGCCTGTCTTTAAAAGCAGGGTATGGTTTTACTGCCATGGCGGCTTATAAAATATCCGATGCTGTTCAGTTAGGCTATGCGTACGACCTTGGTGTTAATGCCATTGGCAAAGTAGGGGGTGGTTCGCATGAGCTCTCACTTACATTCGATTTTGGTTCAAATAAACTGGTGCAGCTTTCACCGCGATACTTTTAAAATGTATGAATAGTAAAAAGTACATAGTAATAGTATTGTTTTCGGTATTGGCATTTACAGTCATCGGGCAAAAGAAAAAGGCCGATATGTTTTATGACCAATACAATTATCGTGGTGCTATTTCACTTTACCCGAAAGTAATTGAGTCATCATCGACTGACACCTCATCCATCATTAAACTGGCGAATGCATATTACATCGTTAAGGATTATGATAATGCCGAAAAGTACTACGCATTAGCAGCCGCAATGAATGGTGTTCCTGCGAAAGTAATTTACAACTACGCCCAGGTGCTTAAGAACAATGGAAAGATTGATGAAGCACTGGTGCAGTTTAACAGATACGTTGCACTTGCTCCGAAAGATACATCAGGTAGCAGCGAAGTGAAATATTGTAACAGACTTAAAGGGAATTATGCGAACAATTACCAGGTCGGTACTGTTACCGGATTAAACTCCGAGTATGCCGAATTTTCACCGGCGTTTTATAACGATAGTCTTGTATTTGTTTCAGACCGTAATCCAGACATGGTTAATTTTTCGAAGAATAAATATACCGGAGGCAATTACCTGAAAGTGTTTTATGCTGCACCGGTTATGGGCGGCTTTGCTAATCCTAAGCCAGCTCCCGTTCAAATTAACGGCGATAATGCCGATTATAATATTGGTCCGGTATCGTATAGTGCCGATGGCAGCAAAGTATTTTTTACCGAAGTGGCTTCTATACATAAAAGCCATTTTGTAAATAGAATGAAAGTATATTACTACGAAAAAACAGGTAGTAGCTGGGGCGATCGTAAGGCATTCGAATATAACAGCGATGATTATTCAGTAATGCATCCCGGTGTTTCACCTGATGGTAACCGCTTGTTCTTTGTTTCAGATATGCCGGGTGGTTTTGGTGGTATGGATATTTATGTGTGCGATAAAACAGCCACAGGCTGGTCTAAACCTAAGAACCTGGGTGCAGAGGTGAATACGCCCGGTAACGAGGTGTTCCCATATATGCGAAATGATGGCGTATTGTTCTTTTCGTCTGATAAGCATTTTAATTTCGGCGGACTCGATATATTTTCCTGCAATGAAGTGAACGGAAGCTGGACGAAAGTTCAGAACCTTGGGGCTGATATTAATTCATCAACCGACGATTTCGGAATTTGCTTTAATAAAAATAACCGCAGCGGATACTTTTCTTCGAACCGTAAGGGAGGAAAAGGCAAGGATGATATTTACAGTTTTGTGTTTACCGGAGATTATTTGCCACTTAAGGGTAAAGTGCTTTTTAGTTTTGCTGCGTCTGATATTGTGGCAGGTGTAGCCGTTTCAGTTATTGATGACAGCGGGCATGTTGTGGCTGTTACCCGAACAGACAGTGCGGGCCGTTTTATTTTCGATAAGCTGAGGCCTGAAGCAAATTACATTGTGAAGGTTGATGAGAATGATTCACGTTTTGCAGGAAAGCAAAGATTATACCTGACAGATAAAAATGGAAGGATAGTAGCTGCCACTAAGGCGAGATTCAACAATGGTAAGTATTGTTTTGTTAAGCTGCCACCCGACCTTACCACTATGCCGCCCATGAATGAAGAACCAACCAACCTTGCTGGGAATATATTGCATGGTGATAGTTCAAAGCCTTTAGCTAATGTAGTAATTACGCTTGTCAGTGATAAAGATTCGGCTTTGCAGTCAGTAACTACCAATGCGTTTGGCTCGTTTGTGTTCGACGATATTGCTTCACAGAAAGAATACACATTCAAGGTATATACCGGAACACAGAAACTGCCATCGAATACCAAAATTGTACTTACCGATAAATCGGGTAATGTAATACGAGAGATTTTCCTTACCGGAGATGGTGAATATTATAAGTTCAAAATTCTTGCATCGGATACCGTTGCGCTTAAAAAGCTTGAGGTTGATGATACCAAGCTGCGCCTGCAACTGAGAGATATGCTGCTGTCGGAAGATAAAAAACCGATGACCAATTTGAAAGTGAATTTGCTTGACCGTAACCGGAAATTATTTAAAACAGCCAATACCGATAGCGCGGGAATTTTTGTGTTCAACAACCTGCCTGCGGGTGAAGATTATATGATAGAATTTGATACCACTGATGCAAGGCTTACTGCAATGCGGAAAATGTACCTGGCCGATACACACCACAATATTATTCGTGAATTATTATTGGGGCGTAATTACAGGTTCAGAATATTACCGGCTGATGAAAATACACTGGGCTCTATTTATGCTGATGACCCTTGGCTGGCTGCACTTAACATAAAAAAGGGTAAGCAGGGTAACGATATGCAGATAATAGAGAATATATATTTCGACTATGGCAAGAACGATATTTTACCTGCTGCTGCCAACTTACTGAATAAGCTGGTACTTGTTATGCAGGCGAACCCAGATATAAATGTTGAACTTGATGCCTATACAGATCCACGTGGAGCTGATCAGTTCAATATGGAGCTTTCTCAGAAACGTGCCGATGCTGCAGTAGCTTATGTAATAAAACAAGGCGTTAATAAAAAGCGCGTTAGTGGTAAAGGCTATGGTAAAACACATCCGCTGAATAATTGTGGCGACCCTAAAATCCATTGCACCGAGGAGCAATATGCTATCAATCGTAGGTTGGAGTTTAAAATTAGCCAGGGAAAAAAATAGCCCTGAGTATAAAACAATTTATCTCTCTCTTTTTCGTTAGCTTTGTTGAAACAGGCTCATCTAAAACCTGTTATAATAAACCTCCATGATAAAACTTCCTTCGGTACAGTCTGCATCAAGCCAGTTGATAGCAACTATTAAACGTTTTCCTTTAACCGTAATATCAGCCGTTTTTGGCACATTATGCCTGGTGCTGTTAGTGCATAACCATTGGTACGATTACGATAATCATTCTGCAGGAACCTTGGCGCGCCTGGCTATGTGTTGCGAACTGGGGCTTTGCACGTTTATGGCTGCCTCACTGTTCTCCGAATCGAAGGGATATGGATTGGTTAACAAAATAGCGGTTCAGGGTATTATGCTAGTGCTGGTTGTGGCCTATTATTTTTCTATTAACCATTATGAAAGTTTTGGAGTTAGTACACTTACCCGTTACTCGCTATATATTATTGCATCGCACTTAATGGTTGCTTTTTCACCGTTCCTTGTAAAGAATCAGGTGAATGGCTTCTGGCAGTTTAACAGGGCATTGTTCCTGCGTTTCCTGTTATCGTTTTTATATACGGTGGTTTTGTATTTAGGCATTTGCCTTGCCATGTGGCTGCTCGACGATCTGCTGCATGTTCACATAGGTAATAACTATTACATCTATGCATGGTTCTGCATGACGGGCGTGTTCAATACATTATTCTTTTTAAGCGGCGTGCCCAATAACGTACATGAACTTGAAGCCGATAATACCTACCTGAAGGGCTTAAAAGGGTTTACGCAGTTTGTAATGTTGCCGCTCGTAACAGGCTTCATGCTTATACTGTATGCCTATTCACTACGTATAATAATTATTGGCAGTTTGCCTAAAGGCTATGTTTCATACCTGGTAATTACATTCTCGGGCCTCGGTGTACTTTCATTATTGCTTATTTATCCGCTTCGCAATAGCGACGAGAACAAATGGATAAAAATATTTTCCAAGTGGTTTTACATTGCGCTGTATCCGCTGGTGGTGTTGCTGGCATTTTCTATTTACCACAGGGTGCACCAATATGGTATAACAGCCGACAGATATTTTATTGTAGTGCTTGCCTTGTGGCTTATGTGTATTGCTTCCTATTTCCTCATGAGCAACAAGGAGAACATTAAGCTGATACCTATTTCGCTTTGTGCAATAGCATTACTGGCTTCTTTTGGCCCATGGGGTGCATTTGGCGTAGCTGCCCGCAGCCAAACCAACCAGTTGGAGAAAATGCTTGTTGCCAATAAGGTGCTTGTAAAGGGTGTAATAGATACAAACAGGCATGATGTAAACGACAGCATTAACCGCAGAGTTGAATCAATAATTGAGTACCTGATAAAGATAGAGAGTCTTGATATGATTCAGCCTTGGTTTAAAATAAACCTTGACTCACTTGATAAGCAGGAAAATAATGATCGCTATTATTATGCTTATGGCGAAGCAGGAAATATTATGAAGCATATGGGCTTGCCAGGTTATGATTATGGTGTAAGTAGTTATAACAGCAACAGGCACATTAGTTTTAGCCGTGCTTCAAGAGGTAGTTATACGAGCTACTCCTTGAATGTGGCAGGGTATAATTATTACTCAACCATAACTTCTGACAGAAGTGCGTATAGCACACATGATGAAGATACAGCATACGGGTACACCTGTTTTATGGCCGGCGTCGATAGCTTTTCAATTGTTCCTTATAAACAAGCCGGTAAGTTTGGTATTAAGCTAAAGGGAGAAATAGTTGCAACGTTTGATATGGAACCGGTATTAACTAAGTGGAAGGCGAAATATGATGAGAATAATTATGATTATGCTGATATACCTGGGGATGAATTCAATATAAAAGCAGAGGGTAGCAAGTACGAGTTTCAACTGAACTTCACCCGTATAGATGGCTCAGTAAAAGATGATAAGATATTCAATGTTTCGTTTGAAGGCGATGTGCTGACAAGACTAAGGCAAGTGGTGTATTAAGTTTTTACCGAAAAGGAATATGTTGCAATTTATGAGATCAATAGAAATAAAGCCGGCAATTCTCATTGCTCTACCGATAATTCTTATTTCCTGTTATTCAAAAAGGCAGGTATTGGCATATTACCCCAATGGTAAGGTTAGGGTAGAGAGGCATCGTAAATTGTTTGATTCGCTGAATGAAATATACGTTACATATTATGATAATGGAAAGGTGGCTGAGAAAGACTATTGGCGCAACCGACATGCTGTGTGGGCAGAGGGTAACATAAAAATGTGGTACAGCAGCGGGGCGAAAAAATTTATGTCGATAACGAAGTATAAAGATACTATTGGATTTTACAATGCTACAGATTCAAGTTATATTTTTAAAGGGCTAAGCTTTAACACTACAAAAAGCTGGTTTGAGAATGGGAAACTGCATTTTGAAAGCTACCCTGAAAACGGAAAGATGATTTATGTATACAATAATGAGAAGGGTGATAGCCTAGTAAAACAGGTTGTAAGAAATGTACGCCCCGATGGATACGATACAATTAAGACGGGTAAGATATATATTAAAAGGTAGTTGCCTGTTAAGCCTGTATCTGCTTAAACCTGTACGAGCCAAAGCTCATTAACACTACCAATGTTGCACATAGAACTGCAAAATCGGTGGGAAGCCCAAAATGTGTTTGATGAATGAGTGTAAAGCGGATGGCGTCAACGGCATACGAAATAGGGTTTACGTAGGCAATTATTTTCATTACCTGCGGAACATTATCGAGCGGGAACAAAGCACTTGAAAGAAAGAACAGTGGTATAAGCAGAAAGTTGTTTACCGCAACAAAGGCCTGCATATCGTTTACCACAGCACCTATACCCGCACTGAACCCAACAATAGCTAATGAGAGCATTCCCATAAATACAATGGCGAGCGGAACGTATGCCCAGTTATAAGGACGAAAACCAAGCACAATAGATATGCCAAAAAGTATAATGCCTTGAATCAATGATATGGTAGCTCCGCCAAGGGCGCTACCCAGCATTATTTTCATGCGCGATACAGGCGCAACCAGTGTTTCTTTTAAAAAACCAAATTGTTTATCCCATATAATATTTGCACCCCAGAACATAGAGGTGAACATAATGGTTTGAACAATAATACCCGGCACTATAAACTGTATGTAGCTGCCTTTGCCCGACTGCTGAAACACGCTGTTCAGCCCATAGCCGAGTGCAAGCATATACACAAGCGGTTGCACAAAACCCATAAGTATGCGAATGCCTGAGCGCGAAAAACGCTTGATCTGCCTCAGCCATAATATGTAAATGGTGCTCATCGTTGCTTGTTCTTCATTATCGACCGGAACCGTTCGCGGTTACCTTCAGCAGAATCCAATGTTTCATCGCGTACCTGTGTGCCGGTTAATTTTAAATACGCTTCTTCCAGGTTAGTCGTGCCGGTTTGTTGTTTCAGTTCTTCACTTGTTCCGCTGGCAACAATTTTACCATGGTCAATAATTGCTATGCGCTGGGCCACAGCTTCTGCCTCGCCTAAATAGTGCGTGGTAAAGAAAATGGTCATTCCTTCCTTGGCATTTAACTCCTTAATATAGTTCCATAGCAGGTTTCGGGTTTGTGCATCAAGCCCCAGGGTAGGTTCATCTAAAAACATAACCTTAGGATGGTGCAGTAGTCCGCGGGCAATTTCAAGCCTGCGCTTCATTCCGCCTGAGAAGGTTTTTACAATGGCTTTACTTCGTTCCCACAGGTCAACCAACCGGAGCATTTCTTCGATCCGGCTGTTTGTCTCTTTTTTAGGCAGGCCATATAGAACGGCATGCAGTTGCATGTTCTCGTAAGCAGTAAGTTCATCGTCAAGGCTCGCATCCTGAAACACTATACCAAATACTTTTCGGGTTTCATTAGGTTCCCTAGTAACGTTATGCCCTGCCAGTTGTAGCTCGCCGGCGGTAGGCTTTAAAAGGGTTGTAAGCATTTTTATGGTAGTGCTTTTACCCGCACCATTGGGTCCGAGAAAAGCAAATATTTCTCCTGCCTGTACTTCAAAACTAACATCGTCTACCGCGGTAAACTCGCCAAATTTCTTGCTTATATGTTGAACCGATATAATGGGCTGCACTTACTTTTTTATGAATGGTAAAACTACAAAATTCCAAAACAGCAAAATCATTGTATGGCGTAAAGGTATTATGTATGTTTGTGTTCATAATTCTGTGGTGAATTCAGTTTTCCTTTCACTAGTTAGTTACACAAATAAATAAGACTATATTTGATAGAGCTAATTTGGGTGTTATGAATATTAGTAAGTTTTGGTTTAATTGCAGTCTTTTATTTATTGCAATATGCATGTATTCATGTAGTATTAAAGAACCAAGCCCATCACCTATCAATTCTTCAATTTTTTTAAGACCTGGTGATTTGGTTCTTCAGGCAAATGGTAATATGTATATTACTAATCCGTGCTATCTTGCAAAAGTAACGCCTGCCGGAGTTATAACTTCAATTGCCGGAACTAATGGAAAATCAAGCTGTGCTGGAGATGGGGGATTGGCTACGGCAGCATTATTATCTAATCCTTCAGGAATATGTGCTGATTCTGTTGGGAATATATACTTTGCTGATATAAGATGTAATATAGTTCACAAAATTAATGTTTCTACAGGTGTTATAACGGCTATTGCCGGAAACGGAATAGAAGGGTTTAGTGGAGATGGAGGCATAGCAAGTTCCGCTGAATTAGATGGTCCTAGTGGCGTCGCTTTTGATAAAGGTGGTAATTTATATATAGCTGATGGGAATAATAATAGAATTCGTGAGGTGAATTTTAAAACAGGGTTAATTACCACAATTGCAGGGAGTGGTCCATCAGGAAATACAGGTGGATATAGTGGTGATGGCGGTGCAGCTACTTCGGCATTATTAAATAATCCTTTCAGTATAGCATTTGATGATTCAATGAATTTATATATATGTGATGGTGGTAATTATAGGATCCGCAAAGTAAATGCAAGTAGCGGCATTATAAATACCATTGGCGGCAATGGACAAAACTCATTTAATGGAGATAGTATCCCCGCACTTTCTGCGGGAGTTAATCCGCAATTTATTGTGCTTGATACTGCTCGAAATATTTATTTGACAGATTATTCTAATAATAGGATACGTGAAATAAATAACAAAACAGGGGTAATTACTACTATTGCTGGTAACGGTAAAATGGGGTATTCTGGAGATGGGGGATTAGCTATTTATGCTGAATTGCATGGCCCTATCGGTATCACTTTAGATAATTCAGGCAATTTGTATTTTGCCGATTCACAAAATGGTGAGATAAGAAAAATTGCTCTTTCTACAGGTATAATTACTGTCGTTGTCCATAATTGAACTAATCATAATTCTGTGTTGAATGAAAAAGTTTTTGCTGAGTGGTTTATTATGTGTAGTTGTTGTTTTTGCCAATGCCCAAAACGAAAAGCAGGTAGCTGATAGTAACAACATGTTTGCTTTCGAATTCTATAAGCATGTTGATGCAGGTAAAAACAATGTATTCTATTCTCCTTTCAGTATTACTACTGCAATGGCAATGGCACAAACAGGTGCGCGGAATGAAACCTATAGGCAAATCAGCCATGTTATGCATTTTAACAGCCTGCCAAAAAAGTTTATGGGTGGTATTGAAAACCTGGTTAATGCAGTTGAAAAAGATACCTTGACAGATACAGCTAATCATGTTGTCATCAGCCTTGCTAACTCAATTTGGTTGGCGGATAGCCTGAAGGTAAAACCAACCTATGCTGAGTTAATGACCAATATTTACCACGCTAAATCAACCAAAGTAAGTTTTGCCGATACCAATACACGAAATGTAATAAACAACTGGGTTGGAGTAAAAACAAATGGTAAGATCAAGAACCTTATTCCTCAGGCCATACTGAACCCATCAACCAGAATGGTGTTAGTGAATGCCATTTATTTTAATGCAAGATGGGAAACACCCTTTTCAAAACAGTATACCTTGCAGAAATCGTTTTACATTTCAAAACATGACAGTGTAACTGCTGACATGATGCATATTACCAATAACTATTTGTATTACGAGGACAAGGATTTACAGGCTGTTCAAATGCCATATAAAGGCAATAGCTTGTCTATGATTGTATTACTACCCAAAGGAATAAAAGCCGCGCTGAACAAAATGGAAAGCCTGCTTGATGAGAAGTATTATAACAGGATTCTGGACTCTATGTCTACAAAAAAGGTGAAGCTGAGCTTGCCTAAATTTAAAACTACTGATGAGTTTCAGCTTAAGGATGTTCTTTCGAAAATAGGTATGCCTATTCCTTTTACACCTAATGCCGATTTTTCATCATTGACAGATGAAAGCCTTTGCATTGACAAGGTTATTCACAAAGCATTTATTGATGTTGTAGAAAGCGGCACTGAAGCTGCTGCTGCAACCGCTGTTGTTGTGCGCACATCAATGGTAGTAAGCCCGAAGTCATTGGTTATGTTTAATGCAAACCACCCATTTGTATTTGTAATACGCGATAATGCAACCGGTTGCATTTTATTTATGGGTAAAATAATGAACCCGCTGAATTAGGCTTTCAGGGTTTATTTTCCTATATTTGATATACTAAATCCACAACTATGAAAAAACAAATACTTTTCTTAAGTCTTATATTTATTTCGATTATAAATAGTTATTCCCAATGGGGCTATCTGGACACCATTACATTCGAAAAACATTTGGAGCTCATAAAAATTGATACATCACAAAAAAATAACATATGGCAAATAGGCCGGCCGCAAAAGACTTATTTTGATAGCGCTTACTCCAAACCATACGCAATAGTTACTGATACTGTTAATCCTTACCCAATAAACAATATCTCTTCTTTCATAGTAATTATGCCTAGTAATAAAACCGGTTATAAATGGGGAGGGTGTAATGTTCCCTATATATCTTTCGTTGAAAAGTACAATATGGATACTCTGCAAGATTCCGGAGTGATCACACTTTCTGTTGATAATGGTAAAACTTGGGTGCCACTCAATACATATTGCAAAACAACAGGAAGTGGGAATTGGTATGGTAGTATGACGACAGGAACTTATGCCAAAGTATGGGAGGGAGTAATGATACAATTTACCCCTAGTAATGGCTGTTCTGTAAATTATTTTCCTGTTTGTGACACAGCATTGTTAAAATTTACTTTTTATAGTGGTTCTACATTGTCGAACAAGGAAGGGTGGATGATAGATGATATACGACTTGGATGGGATTTTTGTGAAGGTGTTCAGGAATATACAAAAAATGCTGCACAGATATCTGCATACCCTAATCCTTCAAGCAATAGCACATCATTATCGTATCAGTTGCCACAAGGTCAAAGCAGAGCTGTACTCAAACTGTATAATGCAGTTGGGGAATTGATGAAAACAGGTTTGATCAATTCAAATGCAGGTACTGCAGAGCAGGATGTTTCTGATCTACCAAACGGTATTTACTATTACACCCTATCAATTGGCGGAGTTGTAGAAGCAACAAATAAATTAGTTGTTATACACTAAGTTATCGCATGAAAAAACAAATACTATTTCTTTTTTCTGTTTTAACTCTTACTACTGCTTTTGGGCAGTTCAACGTGTATCACCCTTTCCCTGATTCAAATGCATATTGGAAAGAATCGGCATCTGCCTGGTGGGGGGCAATAGGTTCACCTGGGAATTATTGTGAGGGATATGGGTATGTTTTAAAAGGTGATACACTTGTCAATGGTATAATTCATCATAAACTTAACCTGGTATCAGGGTACTATAACCCGAATGCTTCTTGTTATGGAAGTGCGTTTGGTTACTCCAATAAATTTTATGGCGCAATTCGTGAGGATTCAGCGAAAAGAATTTATTTGTGTTGCACTTCTGTAGGGTCTAAAGATACTCTGCTTTATGATTTTAATCTGAAAGTAGGTGATAGTCTTAAGCAGTCTACTGTTTTATATCCTGGTACACACGTGTCATCTATAGATTCTATTTTGATAGATGGCAATTACAGAAAACAATGGATCATTGCTGTTAGTAATAATACTGTTTTCGATTCAATTATTGAAGGCATAGGAAGCATGCAAGGACTGGTTGAACGAATTGCGCCTGTATTTGAATCTTCATGCAATTTACTTTGTTTCAGGCAAAATGGAAATATTCTGCAGTCATTTGGAAATGGCCCGTTTAATGACAGCTGCACAGTTTATGGCCCTGAGGGAGTTAAGGAAATTGGTAATGAAAGGCCATTTGTTATATATCCTAACCCTGCCACCACTAGTGTAGCTATATCATATCATTGGTTGTTAAGGCAAAATAGTGTAGAACTTAAACTCTATAATACGTTAGGTGAGTTAGTTAAAAACAATGCCGTAAATACAGGAACAGGTTTAACAATAGATGATGTTTCAGCTTTACCTAATGGTATTTACTATTACACCCTGTTAGTAAACGGAACAATTACTGCAACCAGTAAATTAGTAGTTATTCACTAAATCTTGCTTCCTCCCTTTGGGAGGACCGAGGTGGGCCGCTCTTATTGCTTCATCTCCCTCAAAAACTTCAATACCTCATCGGTATGTTTTTTACCTTCGGTAAGGCTGTGGTATTTAAAAACTATCTGTCCGGTTTTGTCAACCACATAGGTAACTCTATCGGTATACATTTTACCCTTCACCCCAAAGGCAGTAATTACTTTTTCATCGGGGTCGCTCAGTAATTGGTAGGGCAGGTTATCGTCGGTTGCAAATTTCTTGTGGCTTTCAACTGTTCCCTGGTTAATACCAATAACCAATGCGCCTGCCTTTATTAAAGCCGATGAGCTATCACGAAAGGCACAGGCTTCTTTGGTGCACATAATACTTTCGTCTTTCGGGTAAAAAAATATTACAATTACTTTTTTGCCTATCGAATCTTTCATGCTGAATGGTTTGCCGTCCTGGTTCAGCAGGGTAAACTTAGGCACCGTATCGCCAACATCTAATTGTTTGGTTTGGGCCTTAACGGAAAGAATGGTAAAAAGAGAGGCAATAACTAACAGGGTTTTCATAAACAGGGTTTTTAAAATTGACTAAAGACTAATCTTACAAATAACTCAACCACCATTTTTCAGGATGTGCTGCTTTGTATTTTGCATACCAATTGCATAGTGGGTACAAGAAAGCAACTACAAATATCCAGGCAAAGTAAACCATAGCAAGGTGGTATTGGTTATGAGCCGTATCGGTATGGTTTATTACTTTGAATAACTCAGCAATTAGGTTAAACATAATTAAATGAAGTATGTAGTAGAACATAGGTACGCGGCCAATGGTAATAAAAAAGCGGGCTACCGCATTATTGGTGGTTTCGAACATGGCAAGGAAAAGCAGGGCAGGTCCGACCATAAGTAATATGTATAGTAACGAGCAAGGGTATTTAGTCACATTAATAAACGAAAGGAATGAAAAAACATAGTTGGCAGTACCTGACCATAGGTTATGGTAAGGCGTCCATGGTGAAGGGTCGCCATACATATTGAAAAGGCGCAATACCACAAATAGGGCGATGCAAAACGTACCAATAAGTATTAAATTCCGCTGACGCGCTTCGGCCACATAGCCCGGTGCATAAAACTTACCAAGGCAATACCCTAAACATATAAGTCCGAAATAGGGCAGAAGCGGGTATAGTACGAATACATGCAGCGGACCTATGGTAACAGGCGCTACCCGGTGCATAAAGGTCCACAAAATTCCTAATGGGCTTGAAGGAGCCTGTTGAATATGGTCTACCGCATTTAATATTCCCAAATTGCTATGCTCAAAATAGTCGGCAGTGTTATGAAAAAACACTATTATCAATCCGGTTATAAGAATAACCGTGTAAGGCAATTTACGCCAGAATGCCAGGAACACCATACTTACACCAATGGCCCAAATTACCAATGCGGTAAAATTCATGGTAAATAAACTACCTGTCCACAAAAATTTAAATAAGGTAAGTTCAAGCAGTATTAACCACAAGCCACGGGTTACAAGAAATTTTGTCAATTCGCTGCCACCTTTCTTTAGCCCATATAAATAAGCCGAAAGACCTGCCAGTAAAATAAAATTGGGTGCACAAAAATGTGTTACCCAACGTGTAAGGAACAATATTGGAGTTGTATATAGAAAATCAAGCGGGTCGTGCGTCCATGCATCGAAATGAAGGAAATCGCGGGAGTGGTCAAGCGCCATAACAACCATTATTAACCCTCTTAACATGTCTATGGAGGTTATACGACTGCTTTTTTCTTCTAACATGCCAAAAAATCTATGCGGTTAAATTAGAATTAAGTTCTAACGTAAATGTAATCAAATTCTCTATTTAACACTAATTAACAAATTTATATAAGTCGTCAGTCAATAGTCGTAAGTGGTTAGTTTAAAATTCAAATTAATTTCTTGGGCGTTCCCCTACGGGTCGGGCTTTACGTTACAACTCCTCGTCCCGATCACTCGGGACTGTGGGGTTTCCACTACAATCCCTAACGCTGTGCTACCTGTAATTTTACTCTTTTGTTTTTGAACTGGGTAAAAGCTGGGCGCGGGTTAGCTGCAAATGATGCGAGTATAGGGAAGACAGGCAAGCAGGGAGCAAGAGCCGCCCCGAATTAATTAAGAATTAATAATGAAAAATTGCGAATCTTAAACCTTTCTGCACATAACTGAAAAAAGGTTAATAGAATACTTCATGGTAGCTTCATGTAATTCTGTTAACTTTGGGTTACTTATTAAAAGAAGCTAAAAGAATTAAATATAAAACCCGAAAAGATGAGAACACAGATCAGAAAATTTATAGCAATTGGCGCGATAGTTTGCGCAATGCCACTTGCTTCATTTGCACAAGATAATTTGCAGCCTGCAGATGCAGGTGATACCGTTGCGTCACAACAAGACCAACAGTTAGATGCAGCAGAAGCACAACAGGTGGCGCCGCCCGATCAGGCGCCTGCAAGTACACAAACATTCTACGATCAATTGTCGCCATACGGCCAGTGGGTTAATATGCCTACCTATGGGTATGTATGGATACCAAGCGCCGGTGTTGGTTTTGTTCCTTATTCAAATTACGGCCATTGGGTGTATACCGAATATGGCTGGACATGGGTATCGGATTATTCATGGGGATGGGCACCGTTCCATTATGGCAGATGGGGCTACGATTATAACTATGGCTGGTACTGGATACCGGGCACCGAATGGGGACCTGCATGGGTTTGCTGGAGACATTGTGATGGATACTATGGCTGGGCACCGCTTGGCTGGGGTATGAATATTGAAGACGGATATTATGGCGACTATGGAATAGATGCCGCATGGTGGATATTTGTGGATGAAGCATTTATTTACGATAGATATGTATACAGGCACTATCAACCCAGAAGGAATTGTGAGTATTTATACCATCATTCTACTATAGTAGCGGGTACTCATTATGATGAACAACATCATGTAAGATATGCATCAGGCCCACGTGCCGAAGATGTTGCACGGGTTACCCATGTTCCGGTAAGGCAGGTAGCGGTAAGGCCTACGGTTGCACCTGGCCAACGTTACGATAACCAACACTTGCACTTGTACAAACCTGAGGTAAGGCCAGCTACACCAAACAATCCAAGACCTGCACCTACCAGACCGGTAGAAATTAACCAGGTACCAAGACGTAGCGACTATAGTCCTCAGCAACGGACATTTACACAGCCGCAACAGCAACGTTCAGAGCCTGCACCACAGCAACGTTCGCAGCCACAGCCGCAGCAGCAACAAAGGTCTTATTCACCTCCACAGCAGCAGCACTCGGCTCCGGCACAACATTCTGCACCATCGGGCGGCGGTGGCAGAGGCGGACACAGGTAAAAATAGTTTCCCCGTATAAATCAATTCTCCTTTCTTTTACAGGAAAGGGGAATTGTTTTTTTATAAAATATCGTATCTTTAAGCTAAGTTAAGTAGCCATGCTTAAAAAGATTAATTATTTAGTTGTAGTGCTTTTATTACCCCTGGCTCTTTCAGCGCAGGACGATAGAAGTACTATACATGTTAAAGCCCCACCCGACCAAAAGAACGGTATTTCATTTTCAGTGCATTGCGATAATACGGATACGGTGTTCAAAGAAATATTTATGTCGGGCACAGATAATTACCTTTTTTACTGGGGTAATATGAGTTCGCCAACATCGGTTTCGTTTAAGGAAGATACCAATAGCGCTCATTTGGTTAAGAGTTTGCTTACTACCGATCTGATATATACACTGGAACATAATTCCGATTCGGTTGAAGATTTCAGGTTACCATGTGCCTATACCATTACAACCATTAAGGATGGTGTGGTAAAGAGTTATGATGCATTGCCTGCGGGTGAAATAAAAAACAACATTGTTGGTTACGATAAATTGCGGAGGCTAGCCAGGATATTGCAAAAACTGTACGATAAATATCATTTTCCTAAGTAATTAGTTTTATTCGTAGATTTATCTGGTAAAATAGTAGTTCAAGAAATAACCCAACACCCTAAACCATGAAAAAAAATATTACAATTGTAGTGGCCTGCATATTCGCCATATCACTTACTGCACAAGTAACACCTGCACCAGCTGCGGGACCCGGCGCTGCCATGCCTGCACCAGCTCCTGCTTCCGGACCAGCACCTGCTATAGGCCCTGGCGCTGCACAGCCAACCCCTGCACCCGCTGTGGGACCGGGTGCGTATTCAAGGCCTGTTCAACAAGCACCTGTACCTGTGGCTACAAACCCAACAAATGTTGATTATACAAACCAATTGTTATACATGGATGAAATGGGGCAACCTAAAACAGCAACGCTCAATACTCCACCTATGATACAAGCAGTGCCTCCAGGTGCAATGGCTCCTCCAACAACTGTGCAATGGACAATATATAATGGTAACGGTATGGTAATGGGTAATATGTTCGAAGGGTTCAGGTACCGTGGCGATAATGGCGCTGGCTATGAAACCCGTGTTGTATTAATGCAAACCGGTGACCCTAACAGGCCTTACGAAGCTCGTTTTCAGAGCAGGAGAATGGGCACAATGGAATACCATGATGGCAGAGTTATTATACTTGACTGGCAGAATAACCCTTGGGTAGTGAAAGCTGAATATACAAACGACAGGGGAATAATATTTAAGTTCCACCCATATCAGCAAGGCGAGTAAGCCTGATACTGCATGATGCGAATAGTGTGGATTGTTTGTGCCTTTATTGTATTTGTTAGTCATTCGGTACATGCACAACAGGTTGCGACCATTCATGTAAAAGCACCTTTCGATAGGAAGAATGGTATATATATATCAAAGTACTGTGACCGGACAAGTGTATCAGAGGCTTTGTTTTTGGGTAGAAGCGGAGATGCTTATTTATACTGGGTCATAACGTTGCCTTCCGGTGTGTATGGATGGGATTCTGTTTCGCTTTCTTCACATACCATACTTGTGAATACGATGAAGCGTACTATAACCGCCCCAATAATTGATTCACTTAAACCATTGGCTACTGATAGTGCTTGCAATTATATAATTGCCATACGTGAAGGTGGAATACAAAAAGATGGAGTTGGAATTGGTGTTAGTTACATTGAAAGGAATAAGTATGTGGCTGATAAAGTTATGCCACTTGTGAATTGCCTGGAAAATATGGCTGCTACGTATATTAAATAAGAAATGAAAAAAATAGTGTTTTTAATTATTGTATTTGCTGCCATTTACGGTAGTGCGTTTAGCCAGAAGACTGCGAAGAATGATACAATAATGATAATAGGTGTAGTGGTCAAAGAGCAATTTGTTCATGGCAAAGTGGTTGAAGGAGTGTATGATTATTTTTTTCAGGCAAATGATAAGAAGTACTTTATAAAGGAATATGGCAGTGCCTTTACCAAAGAGATACTTGATAAATGGGTAGGTAAATCAGTTCGGGTAAAGGCAGTAGTCAAGGATGGGACTTGGGATACAACTGATGACCCTGCAATGCAACAAAGTAGGGTAGGCGAATATATTACAATACTAACAATTGGAGATTTTATAGTTCATAGTGGTAAGTAGATATATAGGCTGCATTTCTTTAACTACTCATTAACCTCCATGTAACCGTTGCGCCTATGGCACCTAATACAGGAGCTGATAGATATATCCAAAGCATTTGCAAATTACCCGATACAAATGCAGGTGCTAATGAA